>CAZOGY010000093.1:0-14481 GCA_964579305.1 uncultured Hyphomicrobiaceae bacterium | reverse complement strand
ACACGAAAACGGCCCGCCCCAGCGGAGGGCCAACGGCCCGTGAGCGCAACAGAGCGAAAGCGAGGCGCATTTCATGCGACACGCTTTCGTGTTCCTGTTGTCTCCGGCACTTGGACGAGCGGGTGCTGCAAAGGGAACAAAGTGTGGCAGACGGAACACTAGACCGTCATCCGATCTGACAATCGCAAAGCGGTTCCGTGACATCGGATATCGCTCCAGGCAAGCGCGCGGTCCTGAAATGGCCCCATACCCACGTCCGCATCGCCCCCGAACTGCTGAGCTTTTCATCGCCGGCGCCGTCACATGTGCCGCGATGGCGCTCGTATCAGCCGTCGCAATGATGCAGGCTGGGACGTGGACGTTATGGCAGATCGCAGTCGGTGCCATTGCCGCCGGCGCGCTGGCAACAGTTGCAATCGGCCTATTCTTGTTCGCCTGGGATCTCGCAGCGCGCACGATCAGCCGCATCGCACGCCGCGCGCGTCTGTCGAACGAAGAGCGCTATGCGTTTGACATCAACGGCAACTCAGACAGCGCCCGGATTGCGCGGATCGCCATGCGCGAGCGTCTTGAGTTGGTCGCTGAGCGATTTGCAGACCGCGAGGCCCTATATCGGGACCCAAACACAGGACGGCTTTGGCTGACGCGTTATGTGGAGCCCGAGGGTCTTCCCGCCGGCACCAATTATTATGGTCCGCTTCCCGCGGAACGCGAGGTCGATATTCTTGCGCAATTCGGTGTGACGCCAAAGACCGATCCGACGCGCCACTGCCACAAGCCGTAACGCGAAACACGTGGCCACGCGATCAAGGCAGTTGAACGCAAATCAACCTGAAACGATTCAGTGGATGTCGCATCCAATCGGATGCACGCCCCAAGGCCGCAAAGCGGCCCGGGTCATCGATGTTCGTGTTCGAAACATCGACACGAAAACGGCCCGCCCCAGCGGAGGGCCAACGGCCCGTGAGCGCAACAAAGCTAAAGCGAGGCGCATTTCATGCGACACGCTTTAGGTGCGCACCGTCATCCCATCAGCCAGCGACAGGTGATAGGCCCTGAAGGCAGGCAACAGCCCCGCAATCACGCCACCGACGACAATCGCACCCAGCATGCCAAGCTCCAGCCCCGTCAGCGGCTTGATTTCCAGAAAAATACCGTAGGTCCGGTCGATTACGGGCTGCAAGACAGCCAGCCCGCCGTAGACGAGCGCAACGCCAATCGCAACGCCGGCAAGCGTGAGGATCGCGGCCTCGGAGACCAGCAACCCAATCACCGTGCGCGGGCCCGCTCCGACAGATCGCAGAATGGCGATTTCCCGTCGCCGCTCATTGAGTGTGGCAAGGATCATGCTGACCATACCGAGGATCGATGTCACGACCACCATTGCCGAAACCGCCAGCAATGCCGTTTCGGCTGTCCCAACGATACCCCACATCTCGTAAAGCGTGACACCAGGCAGCGCAGCCGTCAGCGGCTCGCGGCGGTACTCGTTGATCGCTCGCTGGATTTGGAACGTCGCCAACCGCGACTTCAGGCCGATGAGCGCAGCCGTAATCGCCTTCGGACGCAACGGCAAACGCCGCACCTGGTCGGCCGTGAGCATACGAACCCCCTGCCGCGGCACGCCGTTGGCCCAGTTGATGTGAATAGCCTCGATGGCTTCCAGGCTCACAAAAACGCTGCGGTCAATCGGAGTGCCGGTTTTCTCAAGAATGCCCGAAACCTGAAACGGCATATCCGCGTGATCGAGCGTTTCAAGCGCGCCTATCCCATGGGCCACAACGATTTTATCGCCGCGACTGTAGCCAAGCGCGCGCGCCACGTCTGCGCCAACAACCGCATCAAACAGATCGTCAAATGGCTTGCCGCTGGCAAACGTCACCGACCGGTCACGCCGAAAGCGATAATGTTCAAAAAAGCCCGTGGTGGTGCCAACGACGCGAAAACCGCGATGACTGTCGCCAAGCGAAATCGGAACGGACCACGCCACCGCATCGCGCGAGGTCAGATCCTGATAGCTGCGCCATGTGATGTTGTTTGTCGCGTTTCCAATGTGGAATACTGAATAAAGCAACAGCTGAATATGTCCCGTGCGCGCCCCCATAATCAAATCAACGCCGGAGATCGTGTTGGCAAAGCTGGCGCGGGCACTATTGCGGATCTTTTCCACGCCCAAGAGCAGCACTACGCTGATTGCTATGGCCAGCACCGTCAGCAGCGCGGTCATCCAGCGATTGCGCAGGGATTGCCAAGCCAATCGAACCACGGTCATGCCGAAACCTCCGCCGTCGCCGTCTCCGGCGGTTGATCCTCCATCGCGTCGGCTGCACCCCCATGGCTCGGCTTGATAAGCTCAGACAGTTCCACAACCCGGTCGAACCGGGAGGCCAGCCGCTCGTCGTGCGAAACCATGATCAGACCCGCGCCCGTTTCGCCAAGCTGGGCGAACATCAGGTCAAGAAACCGCGTTTGAGCGTGGCTATCGAGTGCCGACGTTGGTTCATCGGCGATCACGAGTTCCGGCGCCCCGATGAGCGCGCGGGCAACGGCGACGCGCTGCTGCTGGCCGATGGAAAGGTTGCTGGCAGGCGTATCAGGCGCAATCGCACCTAGTCCCAACGCCGCAAGTAGCCGCTTTGCCTCGCCTGCCTCACTTGCAGCGCCGGCACGTGCGCGCCGCCGCCGCTCCGGCGCAAAACTCAATGGCAGCACCACGTTATCGACCAGGCTTGCATACGGCAGCAAATTGAACTGTTGGAAAATGACGCCAACGTGCGCCGCCCTGAAGCGATCCCGCGCAACATCGTTCAGTTGAGCGATGTCTGTGCCCAGCAGCGAGATATGCCCGCCCGATGGCCGCACAATGCCGCAAATCAAGCTCAAGAGCGTGGATTTCCCGCTTCCCGATGGGCCGAACAGCAAAACGCGCTCGCCCCGGTCAACCTGGAATCGGGATACGGCCATCGCGAACGCGTGCCGCCCGGGCCAAGCGAAAGTCACATCAACCAAATCAACAAGTACGCCGGGCATCATTGTCCTATGGCACGGCTTCTAGGGGCCGTTGACGGCATGGCATCGGTGCCGCCGCGATCGGGAGGGCAATAACAAACCGCCCGCGGGAACGGTAGCCGGAGCGCATGGCCCGGCTACCAGTTTCGATTAGATGATGCCTTTGAAGCTCAGCACTTTGGCGTTCGGCGTTGCTTCGAACGTCCGCTGACCTTTCGCACCGATGACGCTGACGTCCAGCTCTTCAGACCTTTTGAACGTATCGAAGAACCCAAACGTGATGGCTTCGATCTTATCCGGGGCGGCACAGGTCAGCGTGTACGTGGCACGGAACTCGGAGTGGGTCTCCTCCGCGTCGCCAGAGGCTTTCTTCTTGTTGCCGTGATCATGACCGTGGCTATGGCCGTGGTGATCGTCATCGCCGATCGCGCCGACCGTCTCGATTTTCGACGCCGTGCGCTTGCACCCGGCTTCCGCGTTCACAACGAACAGCTTCGTTGGAGCCGCCAGCTTTTTCATGGCGTCTTTCAACGCGGCTTTCTGCGCCTTGGTCTCGGCGGCATGTTCAAAGCCGACGATGTTGTAGGCTGGCACTTCCAACTCGATGGAAACCGTCTTGCCCTCAATGGCGACGTTGAGCTTGCCCGAGCCATGCTCATGTGCGCCAAGTTGCGTGGTTTTGTCGTGGTCGTGGCCTTTACCGGCGTTGTGCTTGTGATCGTCGTGCGCCTGTGCCGATGCCACGGCCAGTGCAAGAAAAGCGGTCGTAAGAACGTATCGCATGTCATTCTCCTGTCGCGACCTCTGCGTACCGGCAATGTTATAACGTAACAAATCTGACGCGCATACGACATCGTGCGGTCGGATCACCACTTTCTTGCTGCGCCCCGTCGCCGCGTTTGAACTCACCCAGCATTGCGACAGGCCGCGCACGCACCGGCGATCTCGACATTGACGCGTGCGATCTCAAACCCCTGCTCGGCCGCTTGCGCTTGCAACGCGCTGTTCAGGCCGTCGGTCTCGACTTCGATGGTGAGCTTGCACGCCTCGCAAATCATGAACACGGCCGGCTCGGCGTGCGGCGCTTGATGTTCGCACACGACAAACGCGTTGAGCGTTTCGATCCGGTGGACCCGACCGGCATCGATAAGCCGTGACAACGCGCGATACACCGTGAGCGGCGCCTTGATCCCCGCAGCGCGCACATCCTCTTGGTCGAGGATCTGATAGGCGCTCAGCGGCGTCCCGGCATCGCTCATCGCGCCGATGATGATCTGCTCGTTCTTGCCGAGTTTGGCAGTCGCCATCACGGTCTCCGCACGACTTTGATTTCTGACCGGATATAGACCACAGCCACGCAAACCATAAGGCCCACGATCATGACGGCGCCGTCAGATGTGTGCCAATGCGTGCCCAATGACCTTTTTCATCACACTCGGCAGGGCAGCTTCATCGAGATCACGGCGCGAAACCCATCGGCACCGCGTCCCGTCGGCCCAGATTGTCAACGGCGCTCCAGCCGGAACCAGCGCACGAAATACAACAAGCTCAAGCCGGAAATGCGTGAAGGTGTGAACGACGCATCCAGGCACTTTCCACCACGCGGCCTTGACGGGAGCGATCTTCAGCGCATCGTCATCGGCCGGAAAGCCCCCTTCGCTCCAGTCCGTACCGGGCACTTCGCTCATACGCGCAAGCAAGCCGGTTGCCGGCCGCTGCCGCAATAGGACTTGTCCATCATCACTCAGCGCAACGAAAGCTGCGCCAACCCGGGTCGGTCGCTCAGGCTTTTGCGAGCGACGCGGCAGCGTTTCTGCAACGCCCTCGGCATGTGCCTGACACAGCGCTTGCAGCGGACACATCAGGCATGATGGTCGTCGCGGGGTGCAGATCGTTGCGCCCAGGTCCATCATCGCTTGCGCAAAATCACCCGGCCGCTGGTCCGGCGTGAGCGTCGACGCGGCCGCCTTGAGCCGGGGTTTGGCCTGCGGCAACGGCGTGTCGATGTTGAACAGACGCGCCGTGACCCGTTCGATATTCCCGTCAACAGGCGTGGCCGGGCGCTGAAACGCGATGGCGCTGATCGCAGCCGCGGTGTACGGACCGATCCCTGGCAGCTTGCGCAGTTCCGCTTCATCGGACGGGAACACACCATCGTGCGTTTCGCAGACCACCTGCGCACAACGATGCAGGTTGCGCGCCCGCGAATAGTAGCCAAGCCCCGCCCACGCCGCGAGCACGTCATCTTCGCGGGCCGCAGCCAAGTCCTGGACCGTGGGCCACCGCATGAGGAACTGCGCAAAATACGGTGCGACTGCCTTCACCGTGGTTTGCTGCAGCATCACTTCGCTCAACCAGACCGCATACGGGTTGGCCGCTTGCCCTGGCGCTGACCGCCAAGGCAGATCCCGCCGGTCCCGATCATACCATTCCAGCAAGGCCGCAGCGACGTCCAGCGACCGTGCGGCCTGGTTGCCACGGCGTGCCTTGCCGGAACGCTGCGCCGCGCGCCGATGCTTACCCGGGCCGGGCGCGTGCGACGAAGCCGCTGCCTGGTCGCCAGCGTTGGCTGCGACAGGCTCGCCACGCTTTTTTCGTGCGCGCACGGCAAAGGTCATCGGGCGCTCCCAGATCAGCTCGAATCAGCGCAAGTCTACGCCTGCAAAGCGACACCACCTAGCGACAAGGCGGCCCACGATGGGGACGAGACCAAACGCGCATGCTCCCACGCCAGCCGCCGCATCCGTGCAAGGCGCAAAGCCGCGACCCGCGCCCCGCGCTCCATCACGAATTGCGCGCGGCGGCAAGAAGACTGCGGTTTTGGGCGCTCTGATCCCTCGCCTGACCCGCCCCGCCTTCGAACGCTATGGGTTTGCAACGGCGCAATTGATCACGGACTGGCCTGAAGTGGTCGGCAAACAGTTGGCCCGCAAATGCCGCCCGACGCGGTTGAAATGGCCCAAACTGCCAGGAGCTGGGACGGCCGACGGCCCACGGCCTGGTGCAACCTTGCACCTTCAGGTGGCACCCGCCTTTGCGCTCGAAATCCAATACGCATCCGCGCAAATTCGCGAACGCATCAACGCCTATTTTGGCTATCGCGCGGTCGCCGAAATCCGCCTCACCCAGTGCGGGGACATCACGGCTCAAGCGACGACGAGCGCCACCAACCCGGCGGCGGATCGCACGCGGCTTGCCGCCGCCAAGCCGACGGCCCCCCGCCTCGACGCGCCGTTGGACCGGGTTGAAAATCCACGCGTGCGCAACGCGCTTGATGCACTCTCCCAGACGTTGGCGGCCAAGCGCCGGACCTGATGACTTGGTTGGGTTCGCGCATCCACAGCTTACTCACAGCCATCCACTGTTCATCAAGCCGCGTCTAATACGCATGGCATGTGTGTTGCCGCGCGAACCGCCCCGCGTCAGCCGCGTTACGCAGTTGCCGATAACGGGACCGTAAGTTGCGGTTCGGCGGCACGCATGAGATGCAGATCGCACGGCCGCGCAGTCTGCGCACGCAATGCAACATTCGGGCGCAATGCTGGAGGAGCCAGCGGGCCGCGCCGTAACTTGGTGAGGAGAGACCCGCAATGGCCATCCAGCACACCGCAAACGCGACACCGGCACGCAAACCCTACGCGGGCCGCGCATTCCTGATCGGCTTGGCCATCGGTTCCATGATCGCCGTGACGATTGCGAAGATCACACCGGCTCTGGCGCAGACAACAACGATTGATCAAGCCGCGCTGATGAACCCGAAGTCGGGTCTGGAAGACCTTTCCATCGGCAAGGAAGACGCACCGGTCACCATCATCGAGTATGCATCGATGACCTGCGGCCACTGCGGAACATTCCACAACGACGTCTTCCCTGGCTTGAAAGAGAAATACGTCGAAACCGGCAAGGTCCGCTTTATCTTCCGCGAGTTCCCGCTCGACAACTTGGCCGCTGCGGCTTCGATGTTGGCGCGCTGCACCGCAGACAACGACAAGGCAATGACGCTGACTTCGGTGCTGTTTCAAAAACAACGCGAGTGGGTGTCGCGCGATCCGCTGCCGAAGCTGCAGGAGATCGCCAAACAGGCGGGCTTCACCGAAGCCAAGTTCAACGCATGCCTGCAGGATAATGCTCTTCTCCAGAAGATCGCCAAGCAGCGCGACATCGCGTCGAAGGAATTCGGCGTGAACGCAACGCCATCGTTCTTCATCAATGGCAAACCGCTCAAGGGCCGTACGGACCAGTTGGCAACCTTTGAAAAGGCAATTGACCCGCTGCTCAAAGGTAACGGCTCCTGAGAAAAAGCGTCTGCACGCCGCAAGCTGCGCGCGTGTCGGCCATGATCGTGCGGTAACGTACGTGCGCGGTTGCTTACGAGCAGCCGCGATAAGTTTTTGACGGGGCAAGGTGCGCTGCCAGCGCCCGCCTGAATTCGGGGGAGCTCACGTGCGCTTTGCTGCCGGCCTCGCACTTTTGTTGGCGACAGGCGTTTCTGGCTGTGCGTCCGGGCTCAACCTCAGCAGCATTGGCGCAACGCCGACTGGCGCAGCCGCCGCCAACGCCGCATTAGCGCCCCGGAAAACCACGTTCGATCCGTTTAAGCTGCACGGCGATCAGTCCAGCGGCCGGCGCGAGGTGATTGCCAAACCGACGCTGGCGCAGGTACTCGACCCTGGCCCGCTGCCAGACAACGTCTACGGCAGCCCCACCGCACCTGTCGTGATCGTCAAGTACGCGTCCCTGACGTGCCCCTATTGCCGTAGGTTCCACGCCCGAACGTTTCCGCAACTCAAGCGCGAATACATCGATACGGGCAAGGTCAGGTTCATTCTCCGCGAGTTTCCCATTGGGTTTCAGTCCGGCACCGCGACGATCGCGTGGCGCTGTGCACCGCCCGCCAAACGACTGGACCTATATGGCCGCTTTCTCGCCCAGCAGTCCCGCTGGGTTAGCCAAGACGTGCGTAAAGACCCGATCTATCGCATCGCGCGACAGGTTGGCCTGGGCCGCGCGGCTTTGGACCGCTGTTTCGCCGACCAAGCGCTGCTCGCCGGTTTGAAAGCCAAGAAAGACCGGGGCCGGACACTCGGCATTATCGGAACACCCAACTTCTTCATCAACACGCGGCTCGAAAAGCGGGTCCTGACGATGAAGGATATCCGCGCCATCGTTGATCCGCTGTTGGCCGAACGACGCTGAAACGGGACGCACCACGTTTCTTGCCCGCGCCGCATGCCCAGCCAGCACCGCATGGATCGGCGCAACATGGCCGCGCCAAGCCGTGACCCACGCCGCCCCTGCACCGGTTACGCGCTGACGCACCGGTTCCCCTCAACCGTCGCCAACAGCCAGAGTGGATCTTTCTCACCGCTCAGCCCGGCCACACCAAACTTCCGTCCCAATGCGCAAGCTCTTAGCAGCCATGCCTTTTTGCTCCGGAGCGGACCATGCGCAACGCCCGTTTGACAACGCCGACCATGCTGACACGCATCGCTGGTTTGATCCTCATCATCGCCGCGTCAGCATCCGGGGCAACCGCTGAAACGCCGGCCTGGTTCACCTGTCCCGACAGATCTGAATTCGATCCCCGTGACCGGCCAGCCGCCAGTGCGCTGATCCCGGCCGTCATAAAACCCTCAGCCGGCGCCGCCACGTCAGACGATTTGGCTGCCCACGCCCGCTTGGCCGCGATGGCCTATGCGATGTTTGACGCCGACGTTGCCGGCCAAAACCCAACCGTCCAGCTCACACCCGGTCTCAAACTCGTCGGCCTCATCTACGGCGATCCGGGTCGTCGCCGCATCATCCGTCTGCGCAAAAGCAAGACACGGTCTCTATTCGGCGTAATCGCTGACGATCCAACATCCGGCCGGCGGCTGATCGTCCTGCGTGGCACGCTCAAGCCAATTGAATGGCTGCGCAATATGCAGGCGCGACTAAAGCCATTCCCCCTGCGCACTCTCCCCATACGCGCGCCCGCAAACGTGCACGCCGGCTTCCGCCAAATTTTTGCAAGCCTGGAACTTGTCGCAAAAGGCAGACGCCAAAACTTCGTTCGCGCCTTGGCGGAACTCACTTCCGGCCGCAAAGTCACGTTCATTGGTCACAGCCTCGGCGGCGCGCTTGCGACCCTGTCCGGTGTCGAAGCCGCTCGCGTTCAGCCCGAAGACGCCGTGGCCATGCGCATCGTGACCTTTGCCTCACCCCGCGTTGGTGACCCAGGTTTTGCGAAACTGGCCAAGGCGGTCGGCCGCATCGACCGCGTCTGCAACGTCGTCGATATCGTACCGGCCGTCCCGCCCTCGCGCCCGCGCACCCCTTACGTGCACGTTGGAAGACTGTTCCGGATCTCATCTTTTGACTGGCCTGACCTGAAAATCGGCATCGGCAAACCCGGTCAGCAGGTCACCTGTCGACACAGCATCCTCGCCTATGCCTACATGCTTGCGCCGGTGAAGGCGAAAGATGAAGCGACGGCCTGTTTGCAGGGAGACTGAGTGACCGTGCCGGCACGCACGACAATCGCCGACGTCATCGTGCTCGGCGCCGGCGCGGCCGGCATGATGTGTGGCGCTGTCGCAGGCTCACGCGGCAAGCGCGTGGTGCTGATCGACCACGCGCCAAAAGCCGGTAAAAAGATACTGATTTCCGGCGGCGGCCGCTGTAATTTCACGAATATTCATACCGACCCAAAATGCTATCTTTCCGAAAACCCTCATTTCGCGAAATCTGCACTCAAGCGATATCGCCCTCAAAACTTTATCGATTTGGTCGATCGCTACGGCATTGCCTGGCATGAAAAGACACTCGGTCAATTATTTTGCGACGGCTCGGCGCGCCAAATCGTTGATATGCTGCTTGCCGAATGCGAAAAAGCCGACGTCAACGTCATTCTCGGCGAAAGCATTCGCGAAATCCGCCACTTGGACAATCGATTTCATGTTCAATGTGACAATGCGGAGATCGCTGCACCGGCGCTGGTGCTTGCAACCGGCGGCCCATCGATCCCCAAAATGGGCGCGACCGGCTTTGCCTACGACATTGCCCGTCAATTCGGCTTGCAAATCGTGGCGCCGCGCCCCGCTCTGGTCCCTTTGACACTCGGACCTGATCAGAAGGATTTTACAGCGCTCGCGGGCGTCGCCACGCAGACCGTAGCCAGGCTTGGAAAAACCGCGTTCCAAGAGGCGTTCTTGTTTACGCACCGCGGTATTTCCGGACCTTCGATCCTGCAAATCTCGTCATATTGGCGCCCCGGCCAAACCGTGTCGCTTAATCTGATACCAGAAGCCGCGCCCGGCTGGTTGATCGACCTAAAACGTCAGCGCCCCAAAACGACCTTGCGCACGGCATTGTCGGAACGACTACCAGCGCGCCTTGCCCAAACCCTGGCGCAAATCACGTTGCCTGTGGAGCCACATGGTCCTGAAACGGTGCCGTTGACGACGCTTTCCGACAAGAAACTTTCGGCGATTGAAACGCGCTTGGCGAGTTGGCCATTCCTGCCAACGGGAACGGAGGGTTACGCCAAAGCCGAAGTCACCGCCGGCGGCATTGCAACGGCGGAGCTGTCCTCGCGAACAATGGAGGCCAAGCGGGTGCCCGGGCTTTACTGCATTGGCGAATGCGTCGACGTCACGGGCTGGCTGGGCGGCTATAATTTCCAGTGGGCCTGGGCCAGCGCCGTCGCCGCGGGCGAAGCTTTGTGAAACGCGTCAGTTGGCTGAAACGGCGCCAAGGGGCAACCAAGCGATCATATCGCTCCCAAAGCCCCAGACTCACCTGCTAACCTGCCGCCATGCAGATGACCCGTCTCCGCCTCATGGGCTTTAAATCGTTCGTGGAGCCGACCGATCTCCTGATCGAGCCGGGCCTGACGGGCGTTGTCGGCCCCAACGGTTGCGGCAAGTCCAACCTGCTCGAGGCCCTTCGCTGGGTCATGGGCGAGACCTCGTATAAGTCCATGCGCGCATCCGCCATGGAGGATGTGATCTTTTCGGGCACTGCTGGCCGGCCAGCCCGCAACGCCGCCGAGGTCACGATTTTCATGGACAATACGGCGCGGCGCGCGCCGGCAGAGTTCAATAACGACGACACGCTTGAGATCACGCGCCGCATCGAGCGCGAGGCCGGCTCAAGCTACCGCATTAACGCCCGTGAAGTTCGGGCACGCGATGTCCGCGTGCTGTTTGAGGACGCCGCCAGCGGCGCCCGGTCGCCCGCGCTCGTGCGTCAGGGCCAGATCGGCGATATCGTCAACGCGCGTCCCGATCAGCGTCGCCGCATCCTGGAAGATGCCGCAGGCATCGCCGGTCTGCACAGCCGCCGCCACGACGCGGAATTGCGCTTGAAGAACGCCGATGCCAACCTAGTGCGGATTAACGATACGCTGGGCCAGATCCAGTCCCGCATCGACGGCCTGAAGCGCCAGGCCCGGCAGGCGCGCCGGCACGCAGCCATCAGTGAACAAATCCGGGCAAGCCATGCCACTGTTCTTTACGTGAAATGGCGCATGGCCCAAGCCGACGTTGCTGCCCAGGAAGACGCCCTTGGCAAACTCGCCGCCGAACTGGCCAAACACCTCTCGCAGGAAGCCGCACTGATTGCGCGCGAAACCGAGGCCAGCGCCGCAAGCGACACCGCACGCAAGGCCGAAACCGAGCGGGCCGCAGCCCTCACCCGTCTGACGTTGCAACGCGACGCGCTCGCCCAGGACTTGAACCGCGCACACCAGCGGATCGCAGAACTCACAGCCGAATTAGAACGCCTCGGTGCGGACCACGACCGCGAAAACCGCGCACATGCCGAGGCCGTGGCACGCATCAGCGAATTGGAGGCGGAGGCGCGGCAGCTCGAGGCCTCACACGACGCGGACGAACGTTCCAGCGAGCTTACAAAGGCGTGTGAGGCCGCGCAGGCGAAATTGACTGCCGCCGACCTAACGCTTCAAACGATCACGGATCAGGCCACCGCAGAGGCCGCGGCACTGCGGCTCAACGAAACGCGCTTAACCGACGCAGAGGCCGAACTGGGCCGCCTTCGCGAACGCGCGGCCCGCACGGCACTCGAACTTGCCAATCTGGTGGACAATGCGCCCGATCCAACAGAACGGGAAGCAGCGGCAGCCCACGAGGCCGCATGCGCGGCCGCCGTCCAAACCATTGAAGACGAGCGCGAAACGCGCCGCGCCGCGCGACAAGCCGCCGAGGATGCGGCTGACCAATCGGCCGCAAGTTTGCAAAAGGCGGAATTGGACCACGCCAGGATTGCCGCCGAGCGCACGGCATTGGAACGCCTGCTGACGCCCGAAACGCCAGCCGACCACCGACCGGTTATCGACGCGATCACGATCACCACCGGCTATGAACGCGCCTTGGCGGCTGCCCTGCGAGACGACCTCTCAGCCGCGCTCGACCCAGCCGCTCCAGCCCATTGGCGCACAACGTCGGATACATCGGTGGAAGCGCCCGCGCCAAATGCTTGGCCGCCGAACGCAGAGCCGCTCGCGCCTCTGATCGATGCGCCGCCCCAATTGGCCCGCACCCTTGCCGCGATCGCCCTGGTCAGCAGCCTGGACGAGGCGATCAACGCACAAAGCGACCTGTCACCGGGTCAATGCCTTGTCACGCCAGATGGCGACCTCGTCCGATGGGATGGGTTTGTCGCCAAAGCCACCGCCGAAACATCGCACGCCCGCCGGTTGGCTGAACGCAACCGGCTGGTCCGTCTCAAGGACCAAGAGCACGCCGCCGCGGACGCGCTGGCTTCGGTCCGGGCGCAAACAGAACAGGCAATCCAAAACCGTGACATGGTTCGTGCCGCTGATGCACAGGCCGAAACACGATTGCAGGCCGCGCGTCGGGCCTTGCAAGAGGCAACGGCAGCACTGAGCGCGTGCGACCGCGCAGCCGAAGCCCATCGCAGCCGCCACGACAGTGCGCAGGCCGCCGCCGAACAAGCCGCCCAGGACGTCGAAGCCCGGCAAGCCGCGATCGCCAGATTACGCCAGACGGCTGCCGCGCTCCCGCGCACGGACCATGGGCCCGCAATCGCCGCGGCGCGTGCGGCAAGCACAACGGCCCGCAACGCGTTGGCGCATGCACGGGGCGAACAGGCCGCCCACGAACGCGAACGGCAATTGCGGCTCAATCGGGCCGCCGCGGTATCTGCTGACCTGGAACGCTGGCGCAAGCGGCTGTCCGAAACCAGCGCGCAGTGCGCCGCAATCGCACAACGGCGCACGGCCGTGACCGCAGCGCTCACTGAGGCAGACGCCCGCCCTCAGACCATCGAAACCCAAAAATCACGCCTCGCTGATGAAATCGCGGCCGCTGAACAGGCAAGAAACAACGCTGCAGATGCCCTGGCCGAGGCGGATACCAACGTCCGAGAAGCCGCAACAGCTCTCAAATCCTTGCGTGCCGAAATGGCCGCAGCCCGTGAATCCAAAGCCCGCAGTGAAGCCCATTTGGAGACGGCCCGTCAGCGCCGGCAGGACTTGGCAAATGAGATCCAAGCGACGTTTGAGGTTCGGCCCGAGGGCTGCCCGCGTCTTGCCGGCATCACCGATGACAGCGCACTGCCGGACTTGAACGCCGCCGAAACCCGGCTCGCCAGATTGCGCGCAGAACGTGACCGGCTTGGCGGGGTCAACCTGCAAGCCGGCCGTGATCTGGAAGAAGCCGAAGCGGAATACGCCACGCTTGATCGGGACCGCGAAGACGTTGAAGCAGCGGTCGCAAAACTGCGTGGCGCGATCCAGAAGCTCAACCGCGAAGCACGCCGCCGTCTTGTCGACGCGTTCGACAGCGTCAACCGGCATTTCTCTTCGCTGTTTGAAACACTTTTTGGCGGTGGTGAAGCCCGACTGGAGCTTATTGAAAGCGATGACCCATTGCAGGGCGGGCTTGAAATCATCGCCAAGCCCCCCGGCAAAAAGCCTGTCACGCTCTCGCTTTTGTCCGGCGGCGAGCAGACCTTGACGGCGCTGTCTCTTATCTTTGCGGTGTTCTTGACCAACCCATCGCCGATCTGCGTCCTCGACGAGGTCGATGCACCGCTCGATGACGCCAATGTTGACCGCTTCTGCACATTGATGGAGCGCATGGCCCGCGACACCGACACACGGTTTCTGGTGATCACCCACCACCCGATGACCATGGCCCGCATGAACAGGCTGTTTGGGGTGACGATGGCCGAACGTGGCGTCAGTCAGCTCGTGTCCGTGGACCTGGAAACCGCCGAACGCTTCCGCGACGCGAGCTAAAGCGTGTCGCATGACATGCGCCTCGCTTTAGCTTTGTTGCGCTCACGGGCTGTTGGCCCTCTGCGGGGGCGGGCCGTTTTCGTGTCGATGTTTCGAACACGAACATCGATGACCCGGGCCGCTTTGCGGCCTTGAGGCGTGAATCCGATTGGTCGCGACATGCATTAAAGCGATGTTTTTTGAGCCTTGCCGCCAAGCTGCGCCTTGAT
>CAZOGY010000092.1:0-14629 GCA_964579305.1 uncultured Hyphomicrobiaceae bacterium | reverse complement strand
TCTGGGAAGGCCGTGATGGCAAGCGACGCCGCCTGAACATCATCGACACGCCGGGCCACGTCGACTTCACGATTGAGGTCGAGCGGTCGCTGCGCGTGCTCGACGGTGCCATCGCGCTTCTGGACGCCAACGCCGGCGTTGAGCCGCAAACCGAAACGGTTTGGCGTCAGGCCGACAAGTACAACGTGCCGCGCATGGTGTTCGTCAACAAGATGGACAAGACGGGCGCTGACTTCTACCGCTGCGTCGACATGATCAAGACGCGCTTGGGTGCGAAGCCTGTGCCGGTTCAAATCCCTGTCGGCGCTGAGAATGATCTCAAGGGCGTTGTCGACCTGATCGAGATGAAGGCGCTGATCTGGCGCGATGAAACACTTGGTGCTGAGTGGGACATCGTTGACATTCCAGATGACCTCAAAGAGCGCGCAGAAGAATACCGCGAGATGATGATCGAGGCGGTCGTCGAAGCCGACGACGCTGCGATGGAAGCCTATCTCGAGGGCAATGCGCCGGACAATGACACGATCCGCAAGCTGGTCCGCAAGGGCACCTGCCAGGTGATGTTCTTCCCGGTGCTGTGCGGTTCGGCCTTCAAGAACAAGGGCGTTCAACCGTTGCTCGACGCGGTTGTGGACTACCTGCCAAGCCCGATCGAAGTGCCGCCGATCAAAGGCATCGATCCGAAGGATGAGAGTGAGACGACACGCAAGTCGTCCGACGACGAGCCGTTGTCGATGCTCGCGTTCAAGATCATGAATGACCAGCATGGCTCGTTGACGTTCTGCCGGATCTACTCGGGCGTTGCGAAGTCCGGCTCAAACTTGATGAACACGGTCAAAGGCAAGCGCGAACGCGTTGGCCGCATGCTTTTGATGCACTCCATCGAGCGTGAGCAGATCGAAGAGGCCTTCGCTGGTGACATTGTGGCGCTGGTCGGCCTCAAGGACACCACGACGGGTGACACGCTGTGTGATCCGCTCAAGCCAGTGATCCTTGAGCGCATGGAGTTCCCTGAGCCGGTGATCGAGATCGCGATTGAGCCGAACTCGAAGGCGGACCAGGAAAAGATGGGCATCGCGCTCAGCCGACTGGCTGCCGAAGATCCATCGTTCCGCGTCAAGACTGACGAGGAAAGCGGCCAGACGATCATCGCCGGCATGGGCGAATTGCACCTCGACATCATTATCGACCGCATGAAGCGGGAGTTTAAAGTCGAGGCCAACGTTGGTCAGCCGCAGGTGGCCTACCGTGAGACGATCGCCGGCCCAGCCGAGATCGACTACACGCACAAAAAGCAAACCGGTGGTACGGGTCAGTTCGCCCGCGTCAAACTTCGGTTCGAGCCCAACGAGATCGGTGCTGGCAACGCGTTCGAGTCTGAAATCGTTGGTGGTTCTGTGCCGCGGGAATATATCCCTGGTGTCGAAAAGGGCCTCACGTCGGTCTGGAACAACGGTGCGCTGATCGGCTTTCCGATGGTCGACATCAAGGCAACGCTGTTTGACGGCGGCTTCCACGAAGTCGACTCAAGTGTGATCGCGTTCGAGATCGCATCGCGTGCCGCCGCGCGCGAGGGCTTCAGCAAAGCTGGTCTCAAGCTGCTTGAGCCGATCATGGACGTTGAGATCGTGACGCCGGAGGAATTCCTCGGCACGATCATCGGTGACGTCAACAGCCGTCGTGGCCAGGTGCGCGGCCAGGAAATGCGTGGCAACGCAATCGTGGTGTCCGCATTCGTGCCGCTGGCCAACATGTTTGGCTATATCAACACGCTGCGCTCTTCGAGCCAGGGGCGGGCATCCTACACGATGCAGTTTGCCCACTACGCCGAGGTGCCACGTCAGGTCGCTGACGAGGTCAAAGCGAAGTTCGCCTGATTTGAACCCATCTTGCCGCTTGGGCCCCGCGCCCTAGCGGTAAGTTTCTGACTTTCGGATCGCTCCATGAGCCGGTGGCGAGGTTGCACCTGGCGCCGTCTTTGAGATGAACTGAGGAGAGCCAACAATGGCCAAGGAAAAGTTTGAGCGCACAAAGCCGCATGCCAACATCGGCACGATCGGCCACGTCGACCACGGCAAAACGACACTGACCGCGGCGATCACCAAGGTACTTGCCGACGCCGGCAAATCGGCGGCCGTTGCGTTCGATCAAATCGACAAGGCACCGGAAGAAAAAGAGCGTGGTATCACGATCTCCACTGCGCACGTCGAGTACGAAACCGACAACCGGCACTATGCGCACGTCGATTGCCCAGGCCACGCCGACTACGTGAAAAACATGATCACCGGCGCCGCTCAGATGGATGGTGCGATCCTGGTCGTGAACGCTGCCGACGGCCCAATGCCGCAAACGCGTGAGCACATCCTGCTCGCCCGTCAGGTTGGCGTGCCGGCACTCGTTGTGTTCCTCAACAAAGTTGACCAGGTCGACGACGAGGAACTGCTTGAACTCGTGGAAATGGAAGTGCGTGAACTTCTGTCGTCCTACGATTTCCCGGGTGATGATATTCCGATCGTCGCTGGTTCGGCTTTGGCCGCGCTGGAAGGCCGCGATGAAGAAATCGGCGCCAAGAAACTCCTTGAGCTGATGCAGGCCGTTGACGACTACATCCCGACGCCGGACCGGCCAGTTGACCAGCCGTTCCTGATGCCGATCGAAGACGTGTTCTCGATCTCGGGTCGCGGTACGGTTGTCACGGGTCGTGTCGAGCGCGGCATTGTTAAAGTCGGCGAGGAAGTTGAGATCGTCGGCATCCGCGACACGCAAAAGACGACGATCACCGGTGTTGAGATGTTCCGCAAGCTGCTCGATCAGGGCCAAGCTGGCGACAACATCGGCGCTCTGATGCGCGGTATCGGCCGCGAAGACGTGCAGCGCGGTCAGGTCCTTTGCAAGCCCGGCTCGATCACGCCGCACAAGAAGTTCGTCGCCGAGGCTTACATCTTGACCAAGTAAGAAGGCTGCCGGCTCACGCCGATCTTCACAATCTACCGCCCGCAATTCTATTTCCGCACGACCGACGTGACCGGTGTGTGCACGTTGCCTGAAGGCACGGAAATGGTGATGCCGGGCGATAACGCGACGATGGACGTCGAATTGATCACGCCAATCGCGATGGAAGAAAAGCTGCGCTTCGCTATCCGCGAAGGTGGCCGCACGGTTGGTGCCGGCGTTGTCGCCAGCATCAAAGAGTAGCTTGACGACATGAATGTGCGCCCGGGCCGCCGGCCGGCCCGGGCGCACATTTTTTGAGCGCTGCTTTCGGGCAAATTCGTGCCCGGCTGCCGCCAGACGCACTGTGACGGACGACAAACGACACCGACGCACTAGGGCGCCACCGCGCACCGTGCAGGGGATTTTGACAGCGGGACCGCCCAGCCATGAATGGCCAGAACATCAGAATTCGCTTGAAGGCGTTTGATCATCGCATCCTCGATGCATCAACGCTGGAGATCGTCAACACTGCGAAACGCACGGGCGCCGAGGTGCGCGGGCCGATCCCGCTGCCAACCCGGATCGAGCGTTTCACCGTCAACCGCTCGCCGCACATCGACAAGAAGAGCCGCGAGCAGTTCGAGATGCGCACACACAAGCGCCTGCTCGACATCGTGGATCCAACGCCGCAAACGGTCGATGCGCTCATGAAGCTCGATCTGGCCGCAGGCGTGGACGTGGAAATCAAGCTCTGACCAAGAGCTGTTCGCACCTGGCGACAGGTGCATGTGAATTTGAGGTCCTGGGCATCGGCATACGCCGAACGTTCAGGTTTCAAGGAGGGTTGCCGAGATGCGCTCTGGCTTGATTGCACGCAAGATTGGTATGTCCCGCGTCTTCCTGGACGACGGGCAGCATATACCTGTGACCGTGCTTCAGATCGAAAGCTGCCAGGTTCTCGGTCAACGGACCGACGACCGCAATGGCTACACCGCGTTGCAGCTTGGCGCTGGCAAGCGCAAACCCAAGCACACCTCCAAACCGGAGCGGCGCAAGTTCGCCATCGCAAACGTTGAGCCTAAACGCAAGATCATCGAATTCCGCGTAAGCCCAGAAAATTTGATCGACGTTGGCGCTGAGTTGACGGCCGACCACTTTGTGCCGGGCCAGTTTGTCGACGTGACCGGCACCAGCCAGGGTAAGGGATTCGCCGGCGCAATGAAGCGTTGGAACTTTGGCGGCCTGCGCGCTTCGCACGGTGTGTCGATCTCGCACCGCGCACATGGCTCGACCGGTCAGTGCCAGGACCCCGGTAAGGTGTTCAAGGGCAAAAAGATGGCCGGCCACTACGGCGCCGAGCGTATCACGACGCAAAACTTGGAAGTGGTGCGGACCGATGTCGAACGCGGCCTCGTGCTCATCAAGGGTGCCGTTCCCGGCTCCAAAGGGAACTGGGTGATGATCAAGGACGCGGTGAAGCGCGCGCTGCCTGCCGAGGCCCCGACACCAGGCGCGTTTAAGCCGCCGGTTTCGACCGACGCAGGTGAAGGTGCCGCCGCCGGCGGCGAGGAGTGATCGCGATGGAAGTCAGTGTCACGACATTGAATGCGGAGCCTGCCGGCACGCTCGACCTGAGCGATGCCGTGTATGGTTTGGAGCCGCGTGCCGACATCTTGCATCGCATGGTCCGCTATCAGCTTCTCAAGCGCATGGCCGGTACGCACCACTCCCAGGACCGGTCCGAGGTGAAGGTCACTGGCAAAAAGATGTACCGCCAGAAAGGCACGGGCGGCGCGCGTCACGGCAACAAAGCGGCTCCGCAGTTCCGCGGCGGCGGCAAGGCGCACGGCCCCAAGCCGCGCAGCCACGCGGTCGACCTGCCGAAAAAGGTGCGCGCGCTGGCGCTTCGCCACGCACTGTCGGCCAAGGCGAAGTCTGGCGAACTGGTGGTGGTTGACCAGGCCACCTTGGACACCGGCAAAACCAAGGACCTGCTGGCCAAGTTTGCCAAGCTCGAAATCTCCAACGCCCTGATCGTCGACGGGGCGGAGCTGCAGCCCGAGTTCGCACGCGCAGCGCGCAACATCCCAAACGTAGATGTCCTCACCATTCAGGGCATCAACGTCTACGACATCCTGCGCCGCCACAAATTGGTGTTGACCAAGGCCGCGGTCGAGGCACTGGAGGCCCGGTTCCAATGAAGATGGATATCTACGACGTGATCGTTGCGCCGGTCATCTCGGAAAAGTCGACCATGGCCTCCGAGCATAACCAGGTGATCTTCAATGTCCGCAAGGACGCCACCAAGCCGAAGATCAAGGAAGCTGTTGAACAGCTGTTCAAGGTCAAGGTGAAAGCGGTGAACACGCTCGTCCGCAAGGGCAAGCGCAAGGTGTTTCGCGGCCGTCCCGGCCAGCAAGGCGACGTCAAAAAGGCGATCGTGACGCTGGAGGATGGTCATTCCATCGACGTGACGACCGGTCTGACCGGCTGACGCTTGAATTGCGGGCGCGCCCGGCGCGGTTCGCAGATGTTGAGGCAGAGCAATGGCACTTAAGACATTCCGACCGACATCGCCCGGCATGCGTCAGCTCGTGATCGTGGATCGCGGCGGGCTCTGGAAGGGCAAGCCGGTCAAGATGCTGACCGAGGGCAAGTCGTCCTCCGGTGGCCGCAACAACGCGGGGCGGATCACTTCGCGTCACCGTGGCGGTGGCCATAAGAAGACCTACCGCAAGGTTGACTTCCGGCGCCGCAAACACGACGTCGTGGGCACCGTCGAGCGTATCGAATACGATCCGAACCGGACCGCGTTCATCGCGCTGATCAAGTACGATGACGGAGAGCTTGCATACATCTTGGCGCCGCAACGCCTTGCGGTTGGCGACAAGGTCATTGCTGGCGACAAGGCCGACGTCAAACCCGGCAACGCCATGCCGCTGGCCTCCGTTCCGATCGGCACGATCATCCACAACGTCGAGTTGAAGCCCGGCCGCGGCGGCCAGATCGCGCGTTCCGCTGGCGCCTACGTGCAACTCGTCGGTCGCGATGGAAGTTGGGCGATTTTGAAATTGAACTCAGGCGAAACGCGCCGCGTCAACGCCAGCTGCATGGCGACCGTCGGTGCCGTGTCCAACCCGGACCATTCCAACACCGTGGTCGGCAAGGCCGGTCGTGCCCGTTGGCGCGGCAAGCGCCCGCAGACACGCGGCATCGAGATGAACCCGATCGATCACCCGAACGGGGGCCGCACCAACGGTGGCCGCATCTTCAAGACGCCGTGGGGCAAGATCGCCAAGGGTGTGCGCACCCGTTCCAATAAATCGACGGACAAGTTCATTGTCCGCAGCCGCCACAAGAGCAAGTAAGTGCTCCATTTCGCCGGGAGACCCGCGTGACACGTTCCGTTTGGAAAGGGCCGTTCGTCGACGGCCACATTTTGAAGAAGGCCGAAAAGGTCCGCGATTCCGGCCGCAACGAGGTCATCAAGATCTGGTCGCGCCGCTCAACGATCTTGCCGCAATTCGTCGGCCTCACCTTCGGGGTCTACAACGGCCAAAAGCACATTCCGGTCAGCGTCACCGAAGACATGATCGGCCACAAGTTCGGAGAGTTCGCGCCGACCCGCACCTATTACGGGCACGGCGCTGACAAGAAGTCGAAACGCTAAAACAAAGCTATCGCTGGCGCGCGTCCATCCCGCGGCGCCGGCAGGATCGGAGATGAGGACATGGGCAAACCGGCACGGCCCCGCGTCTTGGCGGAGAATGAGGCACAAGCGGTGACGCGCAATCTGCGGGTTTCACCGCAGAAGCTGAACCTGGTTGCGGCACTCATCCGCGGCAAGAAAGTTGATCGCGCGTTGGCCGACCTGGAATTCTCGCGCAAGCGAATTGCCCAGGACGTCCGCAAAACGGTGCTCAGCGCGATTTCGAACGCAGAGAATAATCATGGTCTCGACCCCGACGATCTGGTCGTTGCTGAGGCCTACGTTGGCAAGAACTTGGTCATGAAACGCTTCCATGCCCGCGGTCGCGGCCGCGCCTCCGGGATCCAGAAGCCGTTCGCGCAACTGACGGTTGTCGTGCGCGAAGTCCGGCCGGAAGCCGAAAGCGCGGGAGCCTGATCCATGGGACAGAAAGTCAACCCAATTGGCCTGCGCCTGGGCATCAATCGCACCTGGGACAGCCGCTGGTTTGCTGGCACGGGTGAGTATGGTCGCCTGCTGCACGAGGATCGCGCTCTGCGCAAACACATCCTCAAACAGCAGCGTCAGGCCGGCATTTCCAAGGTCGTGATTGAGCGCCCGCACAAAAAATGTCGCGTGACGGTCCACACCGCGCGCCCGGGTGTTTTGATCGGCAAAAAGGGCGCCGACATCGAAAAATTGCGCGGGCAACTCGCGCGTCTCACGGATGCTGATGTTCACCTGAACATTGTTGAAATCCGCAATCCTGACGTCGACGCCACGCTGATTGCAGAAGGCATCGCACAGCAGCTGGAACGGCGTGTCGCGTTCCGCCGGGCGATGAAACGCGCGGTGCAATCCGCACTTCGCATTGGCGCTCTTGGCGTGCGCATCAACTGCGCGGGCCGCCTCGGCGGGGCGGAGATCGCACGGACGGAATGGTACCGCGAGGGCCGTGTGCCGCTGCACACGCTTCGCGCCGACATCGACTACGGCTTCGCCGAAGCCAGCACGGCCTACGGCATCATCGGGATCAAGGTCTGGATCTTCAAAGGCGAGATCATGGAACACGACCCGATGGCCTCCGAACGCCGCGCAACGGAAATGCAAGAACGCGGTGGTGGCGGCGGTGGCCGTCGTCGTCAGAACGCGGACCGCTAAGCGCGCCGCACAGATTGAGATCGCGCGGTCAGGCCAGCCATCATCCGGGCCTGGTATGACCGCATAGAGTTTGAGGTCGGGACGATGCTGCAACCGAAACGCACGAAGTTTCGCAAGGCGCACAAGGGCCGCATCAGCGGTACAGCCAAAGGCGGGACGTCGCTCAATTTCGGGTCCTACGGCTTGAAAGCCGTCGAACCTGAGCGCATCACTGCGCGCCAGATCGAAGCTGCGCGCCGGGCCATCACCCGCCACATGAAACGCGCCGGCCGCGTTTGGATCCGCATCTTCCCCGACCTGCCGGTCTCAGCAAAGCCAGCCGAGGTTCGCATGGGTAAGGGTAAGGGCTCGCCGGACCGTTGGGTCGCGCGCGTTCACCCCGGCCGGATCATGTTTGAACTCGACGGCGTGCCTGAAGACGTTGCGCGCGAAGCGCTGCGACTGGGCGCGGCTAAGTTGCCGATTAAAACCCGTGTGGTCACGCGCCTGGGCGTGTGATCGAGCCGGGCCCGCTCAGCGCAGCGGACTGAGATAGAAAATGGATGCGGCGCTGCCTGGCTGCGACCGGCGTGCCAATGGAGACGACGATGAAGGCCAAAGAGGTGCGTGCGTTAAGCGCCGACCAGTTGGAAGACGAGCTGACCAAGCTCAAGCGCGAAGCGTTCAACCTGCGCTTTCAGGCCGCTTCCGGCCAGCTTGAGAATACCGCGCGCGTCCGTCAGGTCCGCCGGGACATCGCGCGCATCAAAACGATTGCGCAAGAGATGAAACGCAACGACGGCGCAACGGGCAGCAGTGCAGCTGCGACCGCCGCCGACGCAGAATAACGAAGGGACGGGCGATGCCAAAACGCATCCTGCAGGGCACCGTGGTGTCCGACAAAGGTGACAAAACAATCGTGGTCGAAGTCGAGCGGCGCTTCATGCACCCCGCCTTCCGCAAGGTGGTCCGGCGCTCAAAGAAGTACCACGCCCACGACGCGACCAACGAATTCAAGCAAGGCGAGATCGTTCGCATTCAGGAATGCGCTCCGATTTCGCGAACCAAGCGATGGACCGTAATCGGCAAAGGCATCACCTGACGCCCGAGCAGTTCGGCCCCTGAGACTGTTGTCGCTGCGGAAATCGCAGCCCCTTTTTAACCGGCGCACGGCATTGGCCACCGCCGCAAAAGAGCCTGGAGCAAAGCCATGATCCAGATGCAAACCAACCTCGATGTCGCCGACAACTCCGGCGCGCGCCGGGTGAAGTGCATCAAGGTGATCGGTGGATCGAAACGACGCTACGCCTACATTGGCGACACCATCGTCGTTGCGGTCCAAGAAGCGATCCCGCGCGGCCGCGTCAAAAAGGGCGCGGTCATGAAAGCCATCGTCGTGCGCTCGGCGAAAGGCGTGCGCCGCCCCGACGGTTCGATCATCCGCTTCGACAGCAACGCGGCGGTTTTGATCAACAACTCGGGTGAACCGATCGGCACGCGCATCTTCGGCCCAGTCACACGTGAACTGCGCGCCAAGAACCACATGAAGATCATTTCGCTGGCGCCGGAGGTGCTCTGACCATGGCACTGAAGTTCCGCAAAGGTGACCGGGTGGTCGTCCTCGCTGGCCGCGACAAAGGCAAGCAGGGCGAAATCATCCAGGTCATGCCCAAGGAAGATCGGGCGATTGTGCGCGGCGTGAACATCGTGCGCCGGCACACACGCCAGACGGCCCAGACGCAAGGCGGCATCCTGTCCAAGGAAGCGCCGATCCATTTGTCGAACTTGGCCCACGAAGATCCTCAGGACGGCAAGCCGACCCGCGTCGGTTTCCGCTTCGAGGGCGAAGGCACTGAGCGCAAGAAGGTCCGCTTCGCAAAGCGTTCCGGTGAGCTGATCCCGGAAAGGACGTAATCAATGGCACGCCAGACCAAGAAAAAAGCGCCCGCTGATCAGGGCCAGGCCAAAGGCAGGCGCGGCAAGGGCGCGGCCGCCTCAACCGAGCCGCGCTCTTTCACGCGGCCGGCGGACTATCAGCCGCGCTTCAAGACAATGTACGCCGAGCGCGTGCGTCCCGCGATGCAGGAGAAGTTTGCATACCAAAACGTGATGCAGATCCCGCGCATCGAAAAAGTCGTCATCAACATGGGCGTTGGCGAAGCCGTGAACGATCGCAAAAAGGTCGAGAGCGCGCTGAACGACCTCACGTTGATTGCAGGTCAGCGCCCAGTGACGACCTATGCGCGCAGGTCGATCGCGTCGTTCAAGGTGCGCGAAGGTATGGCGCTTGGTGTGAAGGTCACGCTGCGTGGCTTCAGGATGTATGAGTTCCTGGACCGCCTGGTGACCATCGCGCTGCCGCGGGTGAAAGACTTCCGCGGCTTGAACCCCAAGAGTTTCGATGGCCGCGGCAACTACGCCATGGGCATCAAAGAGCACCTCGTGTTCCCAGAGATTGAATATGACAAGGTCGATGAAGTCTGGGGCATGGACATCATTGTCGTGACCTCTGCAAGAGACGACAACGAGGCTCGCGAGCTTCTGACGAACTTCAATTTCCCGTTCCGCAAGTGAGGAACCCCGGCGGGGCTTGATCCACCAACGGGTTAGGACCCGATGCCGTAAGGCCTCAGGAGAGCAAGATGGCGAAGACTGGAAAAAAGGAAACGAACCAACGCCGCCGCGAGATGGTGGACAAGTTCGCGTCCCGACGTGCCGCACTGAAAGAGATCATCAACGATCAGTCGAAACCGCGCGACGAACGTTTCGCCGCTCAGTTGAAACTGGCCGAACTGCCACGGAATTCCTCCGCGACGCGCATTCGTAACCGTTGCGAGATTACCGGTCGTCCGCGGGGCTATTACCGCAAACTGAAGATGTGCCGCAACCAGCTCCGGGAACTTGCCTTGAATGGCAAGATCCCCGGCATGGTCAAGTCGAGCTGGTAAGGAGGCGCAGACATGGCAGTAAACGATCCGATCGGCGACCTCCTCACGCGGATCCGCAACGCGCAGATGCGCCGCCGGCCCAAGCTGACAACACCGGCGTCGAAATTGCGCATGCGCGTTCTGGACGTGCTTCAGGAAGAAGGCTTCATCCGCGGTTACACGCAAGTCGACCATGCTGGCGGTAAGTCCGAGCTCGAAGTCGAGCTGAAATACAATAACGGCGAACCGGCGATCCGCGAGATCAAACGCGTTTCAAAGCCCGGCCGCCGCGTGTATCGCCCTGTGCGCGATATTCCAACGATCGCCAACGGCCTTGGCGTTGCGATCATCTCCACCCCGAAGGGTATTCTGCCGGACTGGCGGGCCCGTGAGGAAAACGTAGGCGGTGAAGTGCTCTGCAGCGTCTTTTAAGGGACGTTGGCATTTGATCGCCGCCCGCGGCTGGTTGCCGGATCCAGGTGCCGGCACATGGCGAGCGCGAGTTGTTGAGGACTGAAGAAGATGTCTCGGATTGGCAAGAAGCCGGTCGCCGTCCCGTCCAACGTGACGCTGACGCTGAACGGCCAGGACGTGAAAATGAAAGGCCCGAAGGGTGAGCTTTCGTTCACCGTGCCTTCGGATGTCACGATTGAGCAAGCTGACGGCGGGCTCGTCCTCAAGCCGAAGGACGACAGCAAGCGGGCGCGCTCCATGTGGGGCCTGTCGCGAACCATGATCGACAATCTGGTGACTGGCGTGACCGACGGTTTCACCAAGACCTTGGAAATTCAGGGCGTCGGCTACCGCGCCGCGATGAAGGGCAAGGACCTCCAGCTCAACCTGGGCTTCAGCCACGAGGTCGTGCACAAGATCCCGCAAGGTATCTCGGTCGCTGTCGCTGGTGCCAAGCAGGAATTGATCACGGTCAGCGGCATTGACAAGCAGCTCGTCGGCCAGATCGCAGCCGAAATTCGCTCCTACCGCTCGCCGGAGCCCTACCAGGGCAAGGGTGTGCGCTATCAGGGTGAGTATGTGTTCCGCAAGGAAGGCAAGAAGAAGTAAGGACGCTCAACGATGGCCTCTCTGTCTCAGTTCGAGCGCCGCCGGTCCCGCGTCCGGCGACAGCTCAGAAAATTCGCGAACGGCCGCCCGCGCTTGTCGGTGTTCCGTTCGTCTAAGAACATTTACGCGCAGATCATCGACGATACGCACGGGCGCACGCTAGCGGCCGCCTCGTCTCTGGAAAAGGACCTGCGCGGCAACCTCAAGACCGGTGCCGACAAGGCCGCCGCCGAGGCTGTTGGCAAGCTGATCGCAGAGCGGGCAACCGCCGCCGGCATCAAGGACGTGGTGTTCGACCGTGGCGGCTACATTTATCACGGGCGCGTTAAGGCCTTGGCCGACGCGGCGCGCGAGGGCGGCCTCAATTTCTAAAGGCGCCCGACCGGCTGGAACTGCCAGCCCGCAGGATCGATAGGAAGGACGAGACGTGGCACGGAATCCCGACGGACAGGACGGCGGTGGACGCGGACGCGGTCGCGGGCGTCGCGACGACCGCGATGATCGCGATAACGAGTTCACTGATAAGCTGGTGCACATCAACCGCGTCGCCAAGACGGTGAAGGGCGGCAAGCGCTTCGGCTTTGCGGCACTGGTCGTCGTGGGCGATCTCAAAGGCCGCGTGGGATTTGGTCACGGCAAGGCCCGCGAGGTCCCCGAAGCAATCCGCAAGGCCAACGAAAGCGCCCGCCGCCAAATGATCCGCGTGCCACTGCGCGAAGGGCGGACATTGCACCATGACACGAACGGGCGTCATGGGGCCGGTAAGGTGCTGTTGCGCTCCGCGCCCCCAGGCACCGGCATTATTGCCGGCGGTGCCATGCGTGCCGTGTTCGAAATGCTTGGTGTGCAGGACGTCGTGGCCAAGTCGATGGGTTCAAGCAACCCCTATAACGTGATCCGCGCCACGTTCGACGCGCTTGGAAACCAGGAAAACCCGCGCGCAATCGCGGCGCGCCGCGGCAAGAAGTACGGCGAGATTGTCGCCCGCCGCCGTGACGCCAGTGCCGTGGCCGAAGCTGCGGCCGCTGCAGTGTCGGGCGCGTCGGAACCCGCCGAAACTGAGGCAGCTTCAGACGCGCAAGGCGCTGAAAGCTGAGAGAACACGCGAGCGTCGCAATCGGCCTGGCCGCGTCGCGCGCCGTGACAACAACTGGTTTGACCGCAAGCCCGAAGCTGGTTGCCCGCAAGACGGTGACGGCGCAGGCGCCAAGAGACGAGTGAGACAGTGATGTCCGAAACCGCAAAGATGATCACGGTCGAGCAAATCGGCAGCCCGCTGCGCCGCCCTGCGGAACAGCGTGCCACGCTGATTGGCCTCGGCCTGAACAAACTGCATCGCCGCCGTACACTGAAGGACACCCCTGAAGTGCGCGGTATGATCCGCAAGGTCCATCACCTGGTCCGCGTTGTCGAAGACGACGCGTAAGACCGGTCGCCATCAGGAGAGAGAACGCGTCATGCGCCTCAATGAACTGCGCGACAACCCAGGCGCACTGAAGCGCCGCGTCCGCGTCGGACGCGGGATCGGCTCTGGAAAGGGCAAAACGGCTGGCCGCGGTGTCAAAGGCCAGAAGTCTCGCTCGGGCGTTGCCATCGTCGCTTACGAGGGCGGCCAGATGCCGCTCTATCGGCGGTTGCCCAAGCGTGGCTTCACCAGCCGCAACCGCAAGGACTTCAACGAATTGACGTTGAGCATCCTGCAATCTGCACTACAAGCCGGCAAGCTCGACACCTCCGCGACCATCGACGTGGCTGCACTCGTTGCCGCCGGCGTTCTCCGCCGCGCGAAAGACGGTGTACGCCTGATTGGAAGCGGCGAGCTGACGACCAAAGTTGACCTCAAGGTCGACCACGCAAGCGCGGGCGCCAAGGCTGCCGTCGAAAACGCCGGTGGCTCGATCACGCTGGTTGAAAAGAAGGTCCTGGCCGCTGACGAAGAAAAGCGCGCCAAGTCCGCGGCGAAGAAAACGAAGTAGGTCTCGTGGCTTGGCCGGGTGGCCAAGCCCGTCGCGTCAGCGGCTGACGCCCGTCCGGTATCGGTTGCGGCTTGCAAGGCGCACGGGTCGCCAGGCGGACGGTTCCACCACGAAAAAGCGCCAGTTGCTTATTTTCACTGCATTTGCGTGCGGCACGGTCAGCAAACCTGCGCCGCTCGCTTGCGATCTACGCCCTTGGCGTCCATGTTCCGGCTCATTCAATTGCCGCACGGCAACCGCTGTCGACCGCAACGCCGGTTCGCCTGAGGCCGACGCGGATTGGAACATCGGCCAAGGGGCCCAGCCCGTGTCGCCGTTCAAGCCATCGAGGAGTGACGTCAATGGCATCCGCCGCCGAACAACTGGCCGCCAACTTAAGCTGGCAGTCGTTCTCCAAGGCTGAGGAGCTGAAAAAGCGCATCCTTTTCACGATCGGTGCGCTTATCGTTTATCGGCTCGGCACGTTCATTCCTCTGCCCGGGATTGACCCGGCCGCGTTTGCTCAGACCTTCCAGCAAAATTCAACCGGTATCCTCAGCCAGCTCAACGTGTTTTCGGGCGGCGCTGTGGAACGCATGGCGATCTTCGCACTGAACGTCATGCCGTATATCTCAGCCTCGATCATCATGCAGCTCCTTTCCAGCGTCGACAAACGCTTGGAAGCCTTGAAGAAGGAGGGCGAGCAGGGCCGCAAGCAGATCAACCAGTACACACGCTACCTGACCGTGGTGCTTGCCGCGGTGCAGGCGTATGGCATTGCTATCGGACTTGAGGGATCGATGGCCACCGTGAACGGCGTTGCGACGCCGGTCGTGCCCGAGGGGGGCTGGTTTTTCCGCTTGTCGACGGTCATCACGCTGGTCGGCGGGACCTAGTTCCTGATGTGGCTAGGCGAGCAGATC
>CAZOGY010000091.1:1884-14752 GCA_964579305.1 uncultured Hyphomicrobiaceae bacterium | reverse complement strand
GCATAACTAGACGCATAATGAGACGTGCAATTGTCTGGCAGATTTGCAGAGCCAAGCAATCAGCGTTTTGATGTTATAGAGACCGCTTCCTTGGTGCACGGAACTGCAGCGAAGGATCTGATCAGCATTTGAAAGTGTTTCTCTGCGACTAGTACCTCGCTCAAGCTTAGCAGCCCGAGCCGAGTATCAAGCAGAGCAACTTGTCTTGACCGGCCCTGAGCACGGCAAGCCAAAAGATGGTGGCGACCAAGGCGCCACCAAAAAACCAACCGGCTTTTGCCATCCCATCCTCCCGACCTGCTTGCTTAAATTCCTGACGGTTTCTTTTGCCACTTCACGCCAGCTTTACCCATGGCGTAGCCAAGATCGTAAAGTTTGCGCATGAAATCCTTATCGAACGCCTCTTTGCTTTTTTCACGAAACGAAGCTGGTATGCTTGTGAGGTTATAGTCGATCCCATTCGCCTTTGCGCGCAGGTAAAGTTTGATGAGATCGCCTTCCAACTGCTGCTTAATCAACGTCGCCATTGAGCGGCCAAGAATGCTGACCGTTTTGGCTTCCGTTACGTCTGGGTTGGGACCAGTTCGGTCATTGGCGATAATGAAGAGACGGCGCCTCCAGCGAGGATTGCCGAAAGATCTAATGTTGACTTTGGGCGGCAGAAGAAAAGCATTGTCCGTGGTGCCGCCGTCCACGTGCATTTCTTCAAACGTTTTTCCGTTTGCCTCCACTTTGATGAAGACTGGCGGAAACAGCCCTGGCAGCGATGCTGAAGCCAGCAAAACGGAGCGGAACAGCTCCAGAGCTTCTTTCGTGTCGCGTTGGGCGATCTGGCCCATATTCCAGATCACTGGACGGTCCGCATCGATATTGGTTGTGCCAACCAGAAGCCGGCGACCCTTGGCATGTTCCCTCGCAATCGCGCGGAACAGCTTCCAATCGACATATTTCGCGATCATTTTTCGCAATGGGGTCGTGTCGGTCAGCGCGCTTCCACCCACCAGACCCGCGAGCACGCGCGGGTGTACCAGGTCTTTTGTCGCGTACTGGGTATAGATCTCGCGCAATTGTCGGTCATAACCCCGTCCCAGAAACGCGAATGGTGCCATCAAAGCACCCGTACTGACCCCGCTGACAATTTCAAATTCCGGTCGTGTGCCAGCCGCGCTCCAGCCGTTTAAGATGCCAGAACCGAAAGCGCCGTGTGATCCACCGCCAGATAGGGCCAGATACGAAACGGTCCGGCGCCGATCTCGCAAAATTGCAGGGCGCCGCCGCTTAATCTGCTCCAAGCGCGCCGCCGCCGTTTGTTTGTAGAAAGGAATTTCGGCATCGCCCCAGGCCCTGATGGGACCAAATCCCGCAACCTTGGCATTGCTTGCAAGCTCTGTCGGCACCGCAATGCGCGGAGTAGACGCACAGGCCGCAACCAAACCGGCAGCGCCGAGTGTGACGGCCAGCGCAAGACGCCTGCGCCAAGAACATATGCTTTTAGCCATCATATCTGAGCGAGGTCCTGTTTGAGCGGTTCAACACATAGCTTAGCGGTTTCGGTGCAAGGCCAACACAGACGCCTTCAGAACAGACAAAAACTGTTCCAGATCTTCACGTGCCATACCTGACATTTTCGCTTGGCAGCTCGATTGCTCGAAAAACCGCGCGACTTGCTCAGGCGACGGGTCGTCCTTTGGCAGGTGCGCCCGCAAGACGTCGGCCAAAATGGCCTCTTTGGCGTCGCCGGCCCTGCGGATCGCTGCTATCGAAGCCGGTCCTAAACCCTTCTCAAAATCAGCGGCGTCCGGCATCGCTTGAATGGTCTCATAGGTCGGCCAGACGCCGACCCGAAAGTAGGCGTCGAGGTTCGTTGCAAGGTCCTCGTCTTTCGCAAATTCCACGCGCAGCTCATGGCAGACGCGATTTGCGATCAAGTCGATGGTTGCCGCCATGATCCCGTCCTTGTCGGAGAAGCGGTCGTAGAGCGTCTGGCGCGACACACCGGCTGCACCGGCAATGTCGGCCATTGTCGTCCGCTTCATGCCGTGGCGGGTCACCACGCCAATCACAGTGTCGAGGATGAGAGTGTCTTCAGGTTCCATGGCCACTCAGTAGTGCGAAGCGCTGGAAGACTTCAACTAAGACAACTTGACAGATCAAGTTATTTTGTAAAGACGTTGAAGCGGTCCTGACCGATCGAGCGATGCAGGACGGGCCTCTTGGTTTCAGTTTCAGCGGTTGCCGGTGTCTTGCGAAGAATTGCCCAGAAGTCTGTGCCAGACGTCTGTCTATGGCCTTACGGCGAGCCTTCTGGCACTTGCGCCGGCGTTCGCGCAGCAGAACACACGACCCAACGTCCTGCTGGTTTTATTCGACGAGGTTCGCTTCATGGATTTTTGTGCCTGCGGCAGCGAGACGCGGACACCAAACATTGATGCACTTGCGCAACGCGGCACCATGTTACCGCGGTGTTAGTCCTCACCGGTCCGCGGACCAAGCCGCGCCATTACCCCGCCTATTGCTATTACCCCGCCTATTCCATGACGTGGGCGGACGGGGCGCCGCATATGATTTAGCGCAAAGTGACGTGCTGGCCGATGTCGTAACCAGGGCGAACGCACAGGGCAAAATTCTCGGCTCGGTGTGTCATGGTGCTTTTGGATTGGTCAGTGCGAAAGGCATCGATGGCGAATTGCTCGTGAAGGGTCGCCGCGTAACCGGCGTTACGGATGACCAGATCAATACTTTCGGCATCGCGATCACGCCAAAGCACCCTGAAGATGAACTGAAAAAGGCCGGAGCGATCTATGAGTGCCAACATGCGTGGCGCGAACCGTTCGCACCTCACACGACCATAGTTGGCAATCTGATCACCGGTCAGAACCAAAACAGCGGGTACGAGACAGCTCACCGGATCCCGGAAAAATGGCCACCAGAAGAAATCTAGTTTCTGGAAAGAGCGTCGTCGCACCCATGGCGGAGTTCTAAGATGTCTTGGATCAAATATGCGCTTGCCGTCGTGATGGTCTTGGGTGCGACCGTTTATTTCGGACTCCCTCCGGCGTTGAGAGCGATGGGGCTTCATCAGCATTACGAAATCCCACAATTCAATCTCGCTGGAAAACGCGCTTTGGTGGTGACCACCAGTCACGACAAGTTGGGCGGAAGCGGCAGCGCAACTGGCGTGTTCGGGTCGGAAATGACCGTGCCCTATTACGCGTTCCTCAATGCAGGCATGGACGTGGACATCGCCTCAATCCAAGGCGGCGAGATACCAGTCCAGCCATGGTCAATGAGCTGGCCGCTTGCAACGGCCGACGATCGTCGGTTTTTGGCCGATAAAGTCGCAATGGGCAAATTGAAGAATTCAATCCCGATCGCGGAGATTAACGCAGAGGACTACGACGTCATCTTTATGGCTGGCGGCTGGGGCGCCGCTTATGATTTGGCCCAAAGCAAGGAGCTGGCCGAGGTGATCACCCAAGCAAACGCGAAAGGTGTCATCATTGGCTCGGTGTGTCACGGCGCGCTTGGTTTGGTGAACGCAAAAGACGTCGATGGCTCCCCGCTTTTGGAGGGACGCCGCGTCACGGGTGTCACAGATAAGCAGATCAAGGAGTTTGGCATTACGATTACGCCCAAACACCCTGAAACTGAGCTTCGCGCTGCAAAAGCTCGCTTTGAATCAGCAACGGCGTGGCGCGACTTCCTGGCAACCCACACGGTTGTGGACGGGAACCTGGTAACTGGTCAAAACCAGAATAGTGGGTACGAGACGGCCCACAGAATTCTGGAACTGCTCGCGGCCAAGTGACATGCGCCACGCATTCAAACGGACGATTGGAACTGCGGCATTGATCGGCGTGATTGTTCTGTTATCCGCCGGCAGCCTGGCCGCCGTCTGGCTGCTGGGTCCATTATTCTGGACGGGCCGGCAATGCGCTCTTGATCGAAACAGCTTGGGCACTTTCGTCAAAATACCCGGCGGTGGTTTCGTGAAGGGCGCCCATCCACGCTATCGGGAAGAAGGTGCGCCGCGACAAGTTTTCGTGTCACCTTTCCGTCTGCAAATCCATGAAGTGACCAACAGCCAGTTCGCACAGTTTGTGGCGGCAACCGGTTATGTCACCGAGGCTGAGCGAAACAAAGGTTCCGCTCAGTTTGTCGAGAGCAAGACGCCCCACGTCCTCATGTCCTGGTGGAAACTCGACCCAGCGGCAACCTGGAAAACGCCTCGGGGCGCGGGCTCCAATCTGGACGACTTGGCATTGCATCCAGTGGTCCACGTCACGCTCAATGACGCGCGCGCCTATGCCAAATGGGCCGGCGGGCGCCTTCCAACAGAGGTTGAGTGGGAGTATGCGGCAAGCTTGGGGCTTTTCGATCCGCGTGATCCAGAATCAGGCATTCGAGGACGCGACGGCGAGTTGCGCGCAAACATTTGGACAGGCTTGTTCCCAATGATCAACTCAAAGCGCGATGGTTATGCTGGAACGGCGCCGGTTGGGTGTTTTGCTGCCGGACTCACCGGCGCTTATGATATGATTGGCAATGTTTGGGAATGGACGGACAGCCGCTTCGCACCGGCCACCCCGCGCTTCACCATCAAGGGAGGCTCATACCTTTGCAGCGAAAACTACTGCAGAAGGTATCGCGTGGGTGCCCGAGAAAGTTTTGAGCCAGATTTCAGTACAGCCCACATTGGCTTTCGAATTGTCAAAGATATCGAATAACCCTGCCGCGCAGTGTCAGATCTCAGGCGCGAGGTTCAACACGTCAAAAAAATCAGAGCCGCGCATTAATCTGCTGGCGGCTGGTATCGCAGAACATGCCGGCGATTACTCTTTAGCTAGTACCAGGCTTTGGTATGCGAATGGACGGAAGTTATGCCAGTTAACGCAATTCAAGGCCACGGCCTCCCGCCGGGCCGTGAGCTCCCATGCACATCAAGTTGCTTGCTTCGCGCGATGCCTGGCTGATTGGCTCAGCTGCTCACGCAGGAAATGCCAAGTTCGGCAACATTATCCGCTGACATGCGCGCTTGGGTGCTTGAGCCCGACGCCGGTGTCACACGCACGACTGCCCCGGTCATCTCCGAACCATCGATTTGTGTCTGCCCGCGTGGCCCGTTCGGCAGGTTGTCATCGACATCGACAGTGAAGGCAACCCGCGCGCCCGGTGGCAGGCCGGAAATGGGAAGCCGGACAACTTGCTGCCCGTCGCTCACCTTCACCGCGGCCGTCACCCGCTCCCGGCCATCGGTCAATTCAAACGGCTGGAAGACTTGGAGCCCGGCACCCGACGCCGTCGTGTCAAAGTAGAGCTTGCCCGCCGAGGGAGCGAGATCGATGGCGAGCGTGAACGGCCCCGCCGCGCAGGCGCCCACGTTCTCAATCGCAAACGAGTCCTTCGGCGCGCTCTCTTTGAACGTGACCTTCAGCGTAGCGCTATTGTTCGCGATCGCCGCCGGCGCAATACCAACGGCCACGTAAGCGGCCACGGCAACAGGTACCAAGCAGCGCTTCACGTGTGAGGCGATCGACATCTCAGCGCGCCTGCGGTCATGACGTGTTTTGACCATCCCCAACTCCCTCGCGCCCGATACGGCTCTTTCGGATTGCTGCAGTGCAACGCGTCCCCGGCATTTTTTGTGCCGTTGCACGCGTGCGTCGCATTAACGCAGCGCACCATAAATCAGATCGCCCAACACCGAGACTGACATGCGCTATGGACATGGCGCGCCATGCATCAGATGCACGGCAAATTGGATGTTCCTCAACAACTGGAATGGCTTGTCTAGCCATGTGGACAAATTGGGTCGCCCACGGACGGCATCGGGCTGTCATGGAACAGTCACAGAACCGCAACCTACCTGATATGTTTGCATGCTAGGGCGCCGCGGTCATCGGGGGAGAGCGGATGCTCGAAATCAACAAACTGCGTAAAGAGTTCTCGTCGGTCGTCGCGGTCGATGACGTGACGTTTCAGGTCGATAAGCCGCAAATGGTCGGCATTATCGGACGGTCAGGTGCAGGTAAATCGACGCTCCTGCGCATCATGAACAGGATGACCGAGGCAACCGCCGGCGAGATCCTGGTCAACGGCGAAAACATTCTGGCGCTCGAAGGCAAAAAGAAGCTGGCCTGGCAGCGCAACTGCGCAATGATTTTCCAGCAGTTCAACCTTGTGCCGCGCCTTGACGTTTTGACCAACGTCATTCTGGGCCGCTTGAACCAGCAGTCAACTCTGCGTTCGGCCTTGAAGTTTTTCACCCAAGAAGAGCGGGCATCCGCGTTGTCGCTCCTTGACCGGTTCGGTGTTGCGGCGACCGCGCTGCAGCGCGCTGAAACGCTGTCTGGCGGCCAACAACAACGCGTCGCCATCTGCCGGGCGATGATGCAATCGCCGCAGATCATCCTTGCTGACGAGCCGATCGCGTCGTTGGACCCGCTGAACGCACGCCTCGTGATGGAAGCGCTTTATTCCATCAACCGAGAAGAACAGATCATGGTCGTGTGCAACCTGCACACGCTCGATACTGCGCGCACCTACTGCGATCGCATTATCGGCATGCGCGCTGGTCAAGTCGTATTTGACGGCGTCGCCGCCGACCTGACCGATGCGACCGCACGCGAGATTTACGGGGCTGAAGCCGACGAAGCATTCGAAGGCTCAATTACCTCGACGTCTTTGGGGGAAACCCCAAAAATGGCTGCTGAGTAATTTCAGCGGCCTTTTTTTGCGGCAATAGCTGCATTCTCGACGACCCTCAGGAGTGAGACATGCTCAAAACGACCTTCCGCGTCGCAGCTTTCGCTGGCGCAATGGTGCTGGCAACGGCCGCTTCGGCTGTTGACTACACCGGCCCGAAAATGGACTTCTCGAAAGTCCAGCCGGAGTTCCGCATCGGCTTCCTCGGTGACGAAGCCGCTCAGGACATCCTGACGCGTAACACCTGCCTGAAAGATTACGTCGAAGCCGCTTATGGCGTTCCGGCGAAAATGTTCACGTTCAAAGACTATGCCGGCACGATGGAATCGATGCTGGGCGGGAACCTGGACTACGCATGGTTCGGCGCTTCTGGCTATGCCGGCATGTACCTGCAGAACCCAGACGCCGTTGTGCCGGTCATGACCCGCATGCAGCCGTCGGGCGACACGGGCTACTACTCGGTCATGGTTGCTCGCAAAGACTCGGGCATCAAGACGCTCGAAGACACCAAAGGCAAGAAGCTCGGCTTCGCTGACCCGAACTCGACCTCGGGCTACCTGATCCCATCGATCGAACTCGTCGACAAAGTCGGTGAACTCGACAAGTACTTCGCTTCGACGCAGTTCATGGGCGGCCACGAAAACGGCGTCCTCGGCGTTCTCAACAAAGACGTCGACGTTGCTGTCACCTGGGTTTCTGGCGTTGGCAAATGGTCGGAAGGCTACACCTCGGGTAACCTCCGCAAAATGGTCGACAAAGGCATCCTGAACATGGACGACATCGTCCAGGTCTGGTCGTCGAAACTGATCCCGAACGGCCCGATCGTCATGCCGAAAAAGCTTCCACAAGAAGCTCGTGACGTCATGCTCGGCATGAAGCAGTGGATCCTCAAGAACGATCCAAAGTGCGCTGAGAACGTCGCAAACGGCATCGTCAAAGCCTGGGTTCCAGTCGACCATTCGTTCTACGAAGTCGTCGTGAAAGCCCGTAAAGCGAAAATCGAAGCTGCGAAGAAAAACTAAGCTTCGCGCTTGGTTGCCGGCCGGCGGAGTGCGCTCCGCCGGTCTTGTTGCGTCACGATAGACGAGTGGACCGTAGCCCATGACCGTGGCTTTGCCTGATCACCTGTCGGAATTGAACCACCGACTCCGGCAATTAGAGCGCCAGCGCATTCTTTACACGCTGCTTGGCATTGGTGTTACGTTCGCAATCTTGTATTTCGGGATTGTGCTGGCGGAACAGCACAACGCAGGGAGTTTCAGCCGCGGTATCGAGAATTTCTTCGATTATCCCCGTGACATGCTGAATGAAGCGGCCGAGGCCGGACGCCGGCAGGCGCCAGAGTTCTTCGCCGCATTCCGTGAACTCCACCAGAATGTTTTCATCCCGATTATCTTCCTGTTCGCACTCCTGTGTGTTCTCAGTTATCTGCCATTCCTCAAGCCTGTCGCACGTCTTGCCAAAGTGCTGCAGCCGCTGCCTGAAATATGCCTGATCTTGGCTGTGTTGGTGGTCGCGGAAGCTGATCCCATCCCAGCTTTTGTGGAGGTCATGGCCAGCACGGCGAACTTGTCCGAGAAATATCTGCCCGAGCTTCTGTCGACCATTAACATGGCCGTCTTTTCGACGTTCGTCGGGTTCGTCTTCGCCACCATTCTCAGCTTCTTTGCCAGCGCGAACTTGATCAAAAATGGTTGGATCGTCCAAACCACGCGCAGGTTTCTCGATCTCGCCCGCTCGTTCCCTGAGCTGGTGATCGCGATGGTTTTCCTTTACCTGATGGGTAAGAGCGAGCTTCCAGCGGTCATCGCGATTGCCATTCACACGACCGGCGCTCTTGGCAAATTGTTCTCTGAAGCCGTCGAGAATATCGACCCAAAACCGCTCGACGGTCTGCAATCGGCCGGTGGAGGCTGGGTGAAGCGTGTCCGCTTCGGTGTGCTGCCACAAGTTTTGCCGTTGTTTTTCTCCTACGCCCTTCTGCGGCTCGAGATTAACGTGCGCGCCTCCACCATTCTCGGTTTCGTCGGCGCGGGCGGCATTGGCGAGGCGCTGTCAACGGTGATTCAATGGCGATACGGCGCTGATATCATCGCGATCATGGTGATGTTGATCCTGACCATCACCGCGCTCGACTACTTCTCAAGCTACCTACGCGGCCGTTTGATTGGAGACCGTGCATGAGCACCTCGATGGCAATGGAGCCGGCCGCAGCCCAAGCACTGCAGCGCCAGGTCAATCGCGTCGCCCGCAGCCGCGTGATCTGGACCGCGGTCACCTTTGCAGTGATCGTCGCCTACTTCGTCGCGTCGTTCTTCCAATTCGAGATTGGCAAGATCGCTCAGAAGTGGAGCCCAGAGCGTGCTGCGCTCTTCGTGCTCGACACTTACGCGCACAAAGACCACGTGAGTATGCGCTGGTCCAATCCCGATGAAGTCAAGATCCAGTTCGAGGGCGGCTACCGGTACGAGTACAATCCGCCACCGGCCTGGTTCACGACCAACCCTGGTACAGGCGGACGCACGGTCAGCTTTGACAATGGCGGCAAGATCACGCTGTTCGATGACCGCGTTGAGATGTCGAACTGGCCCGGCACCGACGAGACCTTCGTATTCCGGCGCGATGCCAATGAGAAACCGCTTGTCGTTGGTTATCGCGATCGCCCGGACCAATTGCCGTCTTGGATGCGCTGGACGGAAAACAAGATCGAAATCCGGCCCTCTCTTTACGAACGCCTTCAGGTCTATGGTACGAAGGTCGAGATCCACCGTTACGAAATCGGCTGGAAATATTTCCTTTTCGATTTCGACAGTCCGTTGAACGAGACCGGCTTGTTTGAAGCGATCGGTTTGGTGTTCTCCAACGACCGGGTGGACCCCAGCCAATCGAACGCGTCTCTCGTCCTGAACGAGTTCTTGGACAACGAGCTCTGGCACCACGGCACGGTGCTGTATTCGCTCGTCGAGACCGTCTTGATGGCGCTGATCGGCACCATGCTCGCGTGTGCATTCGGCTTGCCTCTGGCATTCCTGGCGGCATCGAACATCACGCCATTCTCAGCGCTCCGCTTCTTCCTGCGCCGGCTGTTCGACCTGCTGCGCGGCGTTGACATGCTGATCTGGAGCTTGATCTTCCTACGGGCCTTCGGACCCGGTTTGTTCACGGGCATCTTCGCCATCGCATTCACCGACACGGGTACGATGGGCAAGTTGATGTCGGAAGCGATCGAGAACACTGAGTCCAAACAACGCGAAGGGATTCAGTCGACCGGCGCAACCAAGATCCAGCAACACCGGTTCGGCATTGTGCCCCAAATTCTGCCGATCTTTATCTCGCAAGGCCTGTACTATCTGGAATCGAACACGCGCGGCGCCGTCATCATCGGTGCGATGGGCGCTGGCGGTATTGGTCTGCAATTCCTGGGTGCATTGCAGACCGGTACGGATTTCGAAAACGTGGCCTATATGGCGCTGCTCGTCCTTTTGACCGTGATTATCATGGACACGATTTCGGGCTGGTTGCGCCGCGCGTTGATCGGTATCGAAAAAGAAACATCAAGTGAGCGTCGCAAGCGGCGCTCGCGGTCTGCCCCCGTCGCGGCCCAAGCAACCTGACCTCAAACTGACGCCGCTGCGCGCGCTACACGTGCAGCGTCGCTGCTTCAAAGCGAGGGTCGGTCTGGCCGCGACCCGCGAACTGCGCGGACCGGCCGACAACGGGGTCGGCAACATAGGCCAAGACGTCCAGCGTTACGTCAGGGTCGCGAGCCCGTGACGATCGCCGCCGGGTCACACGTTTCATGAGCAGGTCCGGCACGCTAACAACAGCGGCCGGATCACAAAGAGGAGAACACCATGCGCACGATGTTTGCGACATTGGCCGCCGTCGCTCTGGCCGCGGCAAGCATTGCCGGCCCAGCCCACGCCCAGGAACAACAGGCAGGCAACGAAGCCAGCACCAACGTTGAAGAGACGTTCCGTCAGCTCATCGAAAAGTGCGACAACACAGAAGCTCTGATGCTGCGCGCACGCATCCGCCTGCAGCTTGGCCGGACAACGGACGCGGCACGCGACGAAGCCACAAAGCTCATGGACGAAGGCTTGTCCAAGTGCGGCGAAGGTAAAATGGACGAGGCCATGCCGACGCTCCAGAAATCGCTCGACGTGGCCGCTGCCGGCGTGACGGAAAAATTCGGAACAGACGCCACGGCGGAAACAGGAAACCAGGACAACGCTGCCGAAGCGGCAAAAGCCGACGCCAAGCAAGAAAACAAGCCCTGGTGGAAGTTCTGGTAAGAAGCGCGCTGCTCCGGTTGGCGCCATAGCGCGCCGCCGCACCAATCACCGCGCTCACCGGTTTGCGCGCGTGTCCGGAAATGTCGTCGGCGAACGGCTTGCGGACTGCATTGATCGACAGCACTGGCCGACCGCACTGACCCACCGCACTTACGCAGAGCGCTAAGAAAACTCTGAGTTCGCGCAAATCTTGGCACGGCCGATCGTTTTCGATCGGCCGTTTTGCTTTATCGTAGTACGCGAACCACGCCGCCTGGACGTGCGGCGCAACCCGGTCACTTCGCAAAGGAAACGCCATGAAACGCGACCGCAGCGCAAAAATTGTCGCCACCCTCGGTCCGGCGTCCTCCAGTCCGGAAATGATCAAGAAGCTGGTTTTGGCCGGCGTCGACGTCTTTCGCCTCAACTTTTCCCATGGCTCCGCCGATGACCAGCGCGCGCGGTTTCAAACCATCCGCAGCGTCGAGGCTGATCTCGGTGTTCCCATCAGCATTCTTCAGGACCTGCAGGGCCCCAAGTTCCGTGTCGGCAAGCTCCAAAGCGGCGAAGTCATGCTCACACCGGGCGAGACGGTCACCTTGCGATTGGGCGAGACTGGCGACGGCGCCGACAATATCCCCTTGCCCCATCCTGAGATTTTTGAAGCGATTTCGCCAGGTGACCATGTCTTGCTCGACGATGGCCGCCGCCGCCTTGAGGTCACCGGCCTGACCGCCGACACGTTGCAGTGCCGCGTCATCTACGGTGGGAAGCTGACCAACAACAAAGGCGTGAACCTGCCCAACACGACAATTCCGCTGTCGCCGCTGACCGAGAAGGACCATGCCGATCTCAAGGTGGGCCTCGAACTCGGCGTCGATTGGATCGCGCTGTCGTTCGTCCAGCGCCCCGGCGACATCTTGGAAGCGCGCGACATCATTGGCGATCGCGCCGGCATCATGGCCAAGATTGAAAAGCCCAACGCATTGGCAAACATCGATGAAATCGTGCGCCTGTGTGATGCGATCATGGTTGCGCGGGGCGATCTGGGCGTCGAGATCCCCCCCGAAGAGGTGCCCGGCCGCCAAAAAGAGCTGGTCCGCACGTGCCGTCTTGCCGGCAAACCTGTGATCATCGCAACGCAGATGCTGGAGACCATGGTGTCGTCGCCGGCTCCGACGCGGGCCGAGGCATCCGACGTGGCAACCGCGATCTACGACGGCGCCGACGCCGTCATGCTGTCGGCGGAGTCTGCCGTTGGCGATTATCCGCTGGAAGCGGTTTCGGTCATGGACCGCATTATCCGCAAGACCGAATCGCACAAGGACTACCGCTCAATCCTGACGGCCCTGGAGCCGGTCGTGGAGCCAACCATCCAGCACGCCGTTTCAGCGGCTGCCGCGGACGTCGCAAGCGTCATTGGCGCAAAGGTCATCGTCGCGTTCACCTCGTCGGGTGCCACAGCCTCGCGCATTGCACGCAAACGGCCAGAAACGCCGCTGCTGGCGATCACACCAAACGAAAGCGTCGTGCGCCAATTGGTGCTGACCTGGGGCGCACACGCCGTTCAGACCAAGTCCGTGGAAAGCTTCCGCGAAATGCTCGACCAGGCGCTCGAACACGCCGTTGCGCAAGGGTATTGCCAGAAAGGCGACCGTATCGTCACGGTAGCCGGGGTGCCATTCGGTGTGGCTGGTTCAACCAACAACTTGCGCGTTCTGGAAGTCTAGGTACGCCAGCAGCCCTGATAGGGCGGTCCCGCGAGGTTTAAGCTGCGCGCCGGTATCGGAACCGGTCATCGCAGCCGCATCTGCCAGCCGGCGAATTCGGCGATCGGGCAGGGCGAGCGGGCAGAGCGAGGCGGGGAGAGGGAGAAAGCAAAGTGGGCC
>CAZOGY010000091.1:0-1784 GCA_964579305.1 uncultured Hyphomicrobiaceae bacterium | reverse complement strand
AGAGCGAGGCGGGGAGAGGGAGAAAGCAAAGTGGGCCGCACCATCAATATCGCCGACATGCGAGACCAGGCGCGCAAGCGATTGCCGCGGGTTGTGTTCGATTTCATCGACGGCGGTGCGGCGGATGAATTGACGTTGCAGGCCAACCGCCGCGACCTCGACGCGCTGACGGTCCGGCCGCGGGTTATGGTCGACGTCTCAAAGCGAGACGCATCGGTCGACGTCTTTGAACAAAAGCTGGCGGCGCCGATCATTCTATCGCCGATTGGCCTCACCGGGCTTGCAACCCCCAAGGGCGAGCGCGATGCGGCGCGGGCCGCGCAAGCTGCCGGGCTTGGGTATTGCCTGTCGACCAACGCCTCGACCTCGATCGAAGAGCTTGCCGAGACCATCAAGGCACCGTTCTGGTTCCAGCTCTACGTGATGCGCGATCGTGACTTGACTGCAGCGCTGGTTGAGCGGGCGCGTGCCGCCGGCTGCAACGTGCTGGTTGTGACGGTCGACTTGGCCGCGCACGGCCGCCGCGAACGCGATGCGCGCAACGGGTTTTCGGTGCCACCAAAGATTTCGGTGGCCGATGCGTTGAACATCGCGCTTTCGCCCCAGTGGCTCTACCGCACGATGACGGGCCCCCGGCTCAACTTCGCAAACTACCAAAGCGGCGCCGATCAGGGCTTTTTGGAGCTGTCAAAACACATCCAGAACCAGTTCGATCCGTCTTTGACCTGGGCAGATATTCGCTGGCTCAAGGATCTGTGGGGCGGACCACTGGTGATCAAAGGCATCCTACGCCGAGATGACGCCTTACTGGCGCTCGATCACGGCGCAGATGGGATCTCCGTGTCCAACCACGGCGGACGCCAGATGGATGCGATCCCGTCTGCGATTTCAGCCCTACCGGAAGTGGTCGAAGCCGTCGCCGGACGTGTGCCGGTCTTCATGGACGGGGGCGTGCGCCGCGGCCTTGACGTTGTGCGCGCGGTGGCGCTTGGCGCAAAAGCGGTGCTTGTCGGCCGTGCGTTTGTTTACGGTCTTGCGGCTTATGGGCCAGACGGGGCCGACCGGGCCATCGGCGTGCTCAAAAGCGAGCTGGATAACGCCATGGCGCTCCTGGGGCTCCGGTCGATGGAGGACATCGACCGGTCAATTCTTGTGGAACCCGATAACCCTTGGCCGCAAAACCGGTAGGGGCGTGAAATCCGTGCTCCAACGCGCGGCTTGAGGACGTGAACGCCTCAACCCACTACATTTGAAAAACGACTGCCTTATGCTTCGGTCGTCTTGCAGGTCCGAAGGCCGAACAGCGTGTACGCTGGGCAGAAGCGAACGAGTGCGGTGACGATCAAGACGGCGCCAACAACCTGGGCACCCCAATAGAAGACCGGGCTTGCGAAAAGTTCGAGCGCGGTTGCGTAAGGCAGCGCGATCAACAGCGCGCCGACGACGAGACGGATAATGCGGTCGGTGGTGCCGACATTTGCAGCTTTGAACATGGCGGACGGTTCCTGTTGTCGTGATGTGATGCCTGCGATGGCACGGCCAGCGACCCAAGAAAACGCCTGCAGAGCGGGTTGCCCGACCGTTCCGCGTCACCTAACCACGCGTGCGCAATCGGCTTTTGACAATCCGCAGTTTGCGACCAGCCGCCGCATCGCCCATCGCCCGAAGTCTTAATGCATGTCGCATCCCATCGGATTCACGCCCCAAGGCCGCAAAGCGGCCCGGGCCATCGATGTTCGTGTTCGAAACATCGACACGAAAACGGCCCGCCGCCGCGGAAGGCC
>CAZOGY010000090.1:0-14893 GCA_964579305.1 uncultured Hyphomicrobiaceae bacterium | reverse complement strand
AGTCGCGTTGGGCGCTGTATTTTTCGGCTCAGGCGAGCGTGCTAAAACCGGATAAGCTAAGCGTGTCGCATGAAATGCGCCTCGCTTTCGCTCTGTTGCGCTTGGGGCGGGCCGTTTTCGTGTCGATGTTTCGAACACGAACATCGACGGCCCGGGCCGCTTTGCGGCCGTGGAGCGTGAATCCGATTGGATGCGACATGCATTAAAGGCCGAGCCATTGGCGGGCTGCTGTGATTGGACGGCGAAATAGAAACAGCCCAAGTGGCACATCATCGCCAAAAACCTGCGCGGTGCCGCGCCCACCCAGTCGCGGCGCTGGCCCGCTTTGTTTGGCGGTTGGCTCTGCCCAAGCCCGAAAAGCCACCTGATCCCCGTGACGAGCCTTGGCTTGATAATCCGCGCGAACGAGACGCGCCGTCATTGGATTGAGCGGGTCGGCGTCCAGGTAGACCTTGACATTAGCACCGGGCTTCAAGAGCGAGACGTCTGCGACTGGCATTTCAATTCGCAACCAAACGCGTTGCGGATCGGCGATTTCCAAAAGCCGCTCGCCGACCTTCACCGGCTTACCCGTGAGGTCTTTTCGATCGTTGAAAACGGCCACGCCCGGCACCTGGGCTGCGACGACGGTTTTGGCGACGAGCGCGCGCGCGTATGCCAATTCGCTTAAACGGACATCTCGCTCGGCGCGCGCAATGGCAAGTTCGCGCCGGCCGTCGGCGGTCGAAAATGCTTCCTGATTGGCGCGTTTGACCCGCGCATCTGCCACGCGCAATTCCCGCTCAGCGATATTGGCTTTGTTGCGCACGTTGGTGTCTTCGAATCGCATCAAGGGTTGGCCAACGCGAACGGTCGCGTTCGGGTCAATCTCGACGGCTTCAATGACGCCGTCGATGGGAGCTGCGACCACGAACGGGTCGCGCGGTACAATCTCAACGGGCGCAAGCGCGGACATCGGCACTGGGATCAGCAATGCAAGCCCGGCAGCCACACCGATCGCGCTTGCTAGAAGCTTACCGCGCCAGCCTGACCGTGCACGGACTGCTCGCGGATCGAGTGCAAGCCAGGCATGAGCCGATGCATCCGCCATGCGCTTGGCAAACACCGCCTCCGCTTCCGACCAGTCGTCGTTGCGCACATGCAAAACACCGCCGAATACCGTGCCGCATCGTGCCACCATTGGGGTCCATAGAGCCTGCGCGCCGAGCTGAAAGGGTTCGCGAACGGTGTGGGCGGCTTCATCCGTCCCGGTTGCATTGGCGATGCCATCGAAACTGATCCGGCGTGGCGCGGTCACGTCACCGCCGCGCAGCGATTCGCGCAGGCGCGACTCGATTGCGCGTAAAAGGGGCGCGTTCGGGTCAAGCGTGGACACGCCGGAGGCGGCAGTGATCTGGCACCGGCCGCGCCGGGTGATGCGGACATGGAAGCTTTGGCGCGCGCGCAGCACCTTGCGGCTTTCGTTTGCGACGACGTGGGCAAGTGCGCGCGGTGTGATCGCCTCGCGAATGGACGCCTCGAAGGCCAAAAGCGCCGGCAGCGGAGAGCGCGCCATACTTCCATCTTGGTTTGCCGGCTGGGGATTTGGGCCCGGCACCTGCTGCGCGCGTCGCTTGTTGTTCGCTTTGGGCGCCTGGGAACGGGTGGAAGATTTCTCGGCGCCAAAGGTCTCAGTCGCCGCCGTTTGATTGTGCGTCACGTCAGCCGCGCGAGCGGGCTTGGTGCTCATTGTCTCTATCTCGTGTCGACGGGCGCACGCGCAACAGGGCCGGATTGAAGGGCTTCAAGCTCCGCCGTGCCGCTCATGCCGGCGCGCAGTCCGGCGTGAGTGGAATCGGCGCGACCGTAGAGTTTGATAGTCTGACTGACGGGGTCGACAGCGCCGCCAATACGCACAATGCGACCTGCGGCAGAGGTGCCTAATTCTTCGACTTTGAAACGGAACGCGTGTCCCGTCTTGAGCCACCGCAGCCAACGCGATGGCACGATCAGCTCGATTTCCAGATGATCGTTCGACAAGATCGTCAGGAACGGCGCACCGGGCTTTGGATACTCATGCCGGTTAATCGCGAGGCTTGCGACCAGTCCGCTGAACGGGGCACGGACTTCGCAATTGGTCAGTCGCGCCTCAATCGCCGCGGCATCCGCTTGGGCCTGGGCAAGCTTGGCCGCGGCAATCTCGGCCTCGTGCCGCCCAAGCGCGTTGCGCGCAACCAGATAACGGTTGCTTTCCAACGTGAGGCGGGCTTCGCGAACTTTGGCCGTGGCGGAGGCCAGTTCCGATTGCTGGCGTCGGCAATCAAAGCCGATCAAGAGATCGCCGCGCGAAAACGCTTCACCTTCTCGAAACCCGATCACAGCGACCGGCGCGGTGAGGTGCGTTGCGAGTTCTGCCCGGTTCAGCGCGACGACGACCCCGCGCGCGCTCGGCGCATCATCGGCCAGTGCGCTGGCCGACGCCCACAACAGGATGACCAGGGTCAGCAGCAAACGGGCCATGGGGGACCCGAAAGCAACCGGAAGGATGCTTTCGAGCGATGGCACAAGACACCTCACGACCGCTGCGGCCGGGCCGGGGCTGATGGTCATGACCATCAGCCTTTGGCGGCCACTTTCAGGAGTTGTGGACGATGGCCGCGACGGCCACGCTCGATCCAGACCGCGCGCAGGCGGTTGGCCAGTTCTTTGACCGAGACATCGAAGGCAACTGCATCGCCCGAGTAAGGATCCAGCCCCATCGAGGCGTACATATTCGCATAGGCATTTTGGAGCCGGGCGTACGCGATATCTCGCTTCACCTCAGCAACGAGCGTATTCATTTCCTCGCGGATCAGGGTCTGATCGCTGATGCGGCCTGCCGCGGCCTCAACCCGCATCTTTTGGACGAGCCTGCGCTGGACGCCGAAGTACTCGGAGGCCGTCGCGAGTTCGCGCTGGTAATGATAGAACCGCACCCGCGAAACGTGGACTTGGGTCATCACGGCCATGGTCAGCGCAAGCGCACGCTGCTGGAGCAATGCATCCTGGCCATCGATGACGCGGCGCTTGGCCGGATACTGAATGACACGAAGCAAGTTCCAGCTCGCTTTGGCACCCCACGACAGCCAATCGGCGTTCAAAAGGAAGTCGTTGCTGTCGTAGTTTGTGCCGGCATAGAGCTGAAGACCCGGCAGAAGTTGCAGCAGGGCCGCATCGGCTTCCTTGAGATTGATGCGCTTGCGATAGGCGACTTCACGCAACTCCGGGCGGTTGTTGATCGCCGTCCAGATCATATCGGGCGCCGAAGCCGGGATGCGGACCCGCGCCCCAGAATTGGTCGGTGCACGCAGGCGGAATTTTGAGCCTGGCTTAAGGTTCATCAGCGAGGCCAACTGCGCCCGCGCGACCGTCAGATCCCGCTGCAGCTCCTGAACGCGCTGTTTGATTTCAACGAGTTCGCGCTCATAGGTCAGTGCGGTGATCGGCGACGTCTGACGTTCGCTTGACACTGAGCGTGCCGAGGCCAATGCGCGGCGCGTGCGCGCCTCAAGCCTGCGCAGGCGGTTCAAAAGCCGGTCGGCCGTCAATGCGCGCCAGAACGCGGTGCGTACGTCTTCGATAATGCGGTTGACGACCTTGCGACGGAGTTCCGCTGCGATCAGCACCTTGTCGGCCGACTGGCGCGCGCGGACATAAGAAAGACCGAAGTCAAGAACGTGCCAACTGAATTCCACGTCTGCGGTACGGCGGTTTTTTTCCTGAGATGTGTTGAAGTTCTGGAATGCGCCAGCTCCAGCAAGCTCGCCGGTTGCCGGGTCGACACGCTGGCTTGTTGAAGCGGAAAAGTTATCGCGCTTGGCGAAACCGGAGTTTGCAACAACGCCCGGCAGCATCTCGAAATGGGCCAGCCGCAACTCTTTCTGCCGCAAGGCACGCTGGTAAATCTCGACTTTATGGTCGAGGTTATATTTCAAGGCTCGCGCCATCGCTTCGTAAAGACCGATGGCGCCCTTGACCGGCTCTTGGGCCGCGGTCACCTCGACGAGGTTTTTCTGTGAAATTGAAGAAAGTTGCACACCATCCAGCGGATCAGGCGTCACCGCACATCCAGTTGTCAGCACTAAGGCCGTCGCTGAAACAAAGCCGACCTTTCGGAAAGACGCGTTCATGGTAGTCCCCGCTGATAAAGCCCCGCCGCAACAGAACCTTGCCCCCAAACTCGCTCACTGCCTGTTGCGCGTATCCACAAAGGCTGAAATGCCTTTTGCCCGGGCGCTCCGTGACCGAAGCGCAGATTGCGCAACCGCGATGACGTTATGATCGGTGCATGGAATAACGTCAATTAGCCTGGATAAGCTTACAAATCGCTTTTGGCGAATCGACCACATAAGATGCAAAGCAAGAACTCTAGAGAATGCCCTTGCATAGCGCGCGCCGCTTTGCATCGTTTGAATGATTAGTTTCTTTAGTATCTATTTATTATAATATTATATTTTCAGAACAATTCGTGCTATTTGAAATCGTTCATTCATGCAGCATACGGATCTCTCCGCGCGTGCCGCCCCGCATCCAGGCGAACGCGCGATCCTTGCCTACAAGATGCCTTGAAAGACCGGCGGCACGATCAAACGGCGCTGCTGTGCGCCGCTTTAATTCGCGCTCTGCCCGCAATTCGCGCTTGCTGGCCAATACGCTTCCGTTCCACACTTGCCGCTGGTGCCTATGACTTGAGGCGGGCGAGCCGACCCTCATTGTTCTTCGGGAGCTTCATCGACCATGACCATTCGTCTTCAGCGTGCCGCGACCGCGGTACTCGCAAGTGCCGCGCTGTGTGCAGTGACCTTGGCCAGCGTAGTTGATACGGCGTCGGCCAAAACCTTGCGTTGGGCGCGGCAGGGCGACAGCCTGACGCTTGACCCGCACGCGCAAAACGAAGGCCCGACGCACGCGCTGGCGCATCAGATCTACGAACCACTGTTGCATCGCGACATGGCCGGCAAGATTGTTCCCGCGCTCGCCGTCTCCTGGTCGGTCACCGACGACCCGAAAGTGTGGGCCTTCAAGCTGCGCCAAAACGTGACGTTCCATGACGGAAGCGCGTTCAATGCCGACGACGTGGTGTTTTCCATCAAACGGGCCATGAAACCGACGTCGGCGATGAAGGAGCTGCTCTCATCGGTCGAGGACGTCGTCAAAATCGATGATTACACGGTGCACTTTAAGACCAAAGGTCCAAACCCGCTGCTGCCGGTCAATTTGACCAATCTATTCATGATGGACGCGGATTGGACGACGAAAAACGGAGCGGCGGACCCGCAGGATTTTGCCGGCGGCGGCACCAACTATGCGGTGCGCAACGCCAACGGGACCGGCGCATTTGAACTCGTCAGCCGCGTGCCGGATTCCAAGACGGTCCTGAAGGCTAACGACGCCTACTGGGGCAAAGGCCAGTTCCCGCTCGAAGTCAGTGAAATCATCTACACGCCAATCAAGGCCGCCGCGACACGGGTTGCGGCACTATTGTCGGGCGAGGTTGATTTCATCCAGGATGTTCCGGTCCAGGATCTGCAACGGGTTGCGTCAGACCCCAAGCTGAAAGTGGTGAAGGCGCCGCAAAACCGGACAATCTTTTTTGGCATGAACGTCGGCGATGCCGATCTGACGTCGGACACCGTGGACGGAAAGAACCCGCTCGCCGATCTGCGCGTGCGCCAGGCGATCAATACCGCGATCAACCGTGAAGCGATCCAGCGCGTCGTGATGCGTGGGCAATCGCAACCGACCGGCGTGATCATGCCGCCGTTCGTGAATGGCTGGACGAAAGAACTGGACGCGTACCCCCAGGCAGACATCAATAAAGCGAAGTCTTTGCTGGCGGACGCGGGATATCCTGATGGATTCGGCCTGACACTCAATTGCCCGAACGACCGCTATATCAATGACGAGGCAATCTGCCAGGCTGTTGTCGGCATGCTTGGGCGTGTCGGAATCAAGGTGACGCTCGATGCGAAACCAAAGGCGCAGCACTTCCCGCTGATCAAGACCAAGAAGACCGACTTCTACATGCTTGGGTGGGGCGTTCCGACCTTCGACAGCGAGTACATTTTCAACTTCCTGATTCACACGACCACCGACACGCTCGGTTCGTGGAACGCAACGCGCTATTCGAACCCGGAACTCGACAAGAAAATCCAGGCGCTGGCCTCTGAAACCAATCTGGAAGCCCGCAACAAGCTGATCAGCGAGATCTGGGCGGAAGTGCAAAATCAGACGCTGTATGCGGCCGTGCATCACCAGGTTCTTAACTGGGGCATGCTCAATTCAATCGCATTTGACGTGCAGCCGGAAGATCAGCCGCACTTCAAGTATCTCAAGTTCTCAAACTAACGCGAATTGAAGCGGGCCGCACACTGCGGTCCGCTGCGACCATGACGGGAGGGGGTGGAGGCGATTGGCCGAATGGCGGCAATTGTCCATGTCCGCCCCGCGCAAGCGGCGCGACGTGCGTGATCCCGCCGCCACATGCCGCGTTCTACCGGGCTGGCAATTATGATCGCTTACATCCTGAGGCGTGTGGTCCAGTCCGTCGCGGTCTTGATGATCGTTGGTCTCGTGTCGTTCACGATGTTTCGCTACGTCGGCGACCCGGTCGACAACATGCTTGGCCAGGAGGCGACGCGGGCCGATCGCGAGGCTCTCCTGGAACGGCTGGGCCTCAATGACCCGGTGCTCGTTCAGTATGCGCGCTTCATGGGCAACGCGGCGCGTGGCGAATTCGGTATCTCCTACCGTCAAGGACGCCCGGTTCTGGAAATTATTGCAGAACGTCTTCCCGCAACGCTTGAACTTGCATTTGTGTCAGGCCTTTTTGCGATTGTGCTTGGAATTGGACTTGGCGTTTATACGGCGTTGGCCCGCGACGGCCTTGCCTCCCATACCATCATGACCTTGTCACTGATCGGTGTGTCGCTTCCGACATTTCTGATAGGTATTCTTCTGATTTGGGTCTTCGCCGTTGAATTGCGTTGGTTGCCATCTTTCGGGCGGGGCGATGTCGTTGACCTTGGCGGCTGGACGACCGGGTTCTTGACGCTCAGCGGCCTGAAAGCCTTGATCCTTCCGGCCATCACGCTTGGGCTCTATCAGCTGACGCTGATCATGCGCCTTGTGCGTGCCGAAATGCTTGAGGTGCTGCGAAGCGATTATATCAAATTCGCCCGCGCTCGTGGCTTGAGCGATCGTGCAATCAATTTTGGCCATGCGCTGAAAAATACTTTGGTTCCGGTGATTACGATCACGGGCCTCCAGCTCGGCTCGATTATTGCGTTCGCGATTGTAACCGAAAGCGTTTTTCAGTGGCCAGGCGTCGGCTTACTATTCATCGATGCCATTCAGTTTGTTGACGTCCCTGTTATGGCCGCTTATCTTCTTCTCATTTCGCTGGTTTTTGTTTTAATCAATCTGATCGTCGATATTCTCTATTACATGGTTGATCCGCGCATTCGCGATGGCCGCCGGAGGGCTGCGACATGAGCGTGATCGGTGACAGAAGCGATGACGCCAACGACAAGCCGGCGTCTGGCACGGGCGCGACCGCGCGCCACGCCGACAATTCCCGGCACGATAACAGCGCCGAGGCCAATCGCGCGTCAGATACCCTCATGGCACGTGTGCGCGCAGCCCTGGCCAGCGATTTGGCGCACGCTTTTTTCACGTCTCCAGTTGCGATGATCGCCGCGCTGGCTGTCGCCCTCATCGCATTCGGCGCCGTTTTCGCGCCTTTGATTGCGCCATACGACCCGTTCAACCCGGCCACGCTCAATCTTATGGACGGGTTCACCAAGCCGATGACGGCCAGCGATTTCAGCGGCAATGTCTATTGGCTCGGCACCGACGATCAGGGCCGCGATATCTTCTCGGCTATTCTGTATGGATCGCGGATTTCTCTATTTGTGGGGGTCGCAGCGGTTGCTTTTGCGATGCTGCTTGGTGTTGGACTGGGCCTGATCGCCGGCTATCGCGGCGGGTGGCTCGATGCGGTCATCATGCGCGTTGCCGACGTCCAGCTTTCGTTTCCATCACTGTTGATCGCGCTTTTGATCTTCGGGGTTGCGCGCGGTTTCATTCCCCCAACCGCACGCGAAGATGCAGCCATCTGGGTGCTTATTCTGGCGATTGGTTTATCAGAATGGGTGCAATATGCGCGAACAGTCCGTAGCGTTGTGCTTGTTGAGCGCGAAAAAGACTATGTTAAAGCGGCGCGACTGATTGGGGTTTCGACGCCACGGATTTTGCTGACCCATATTCTGCCAAACACGCTTGGCCCGATCTTGGTTTTGGCCACAATCGGGCTTGCTCTGGCAATCATTGCCGAAGCGACGCTTTCATTCCTTGGTGTCGGTGTACCGCCGACGCAGCCCTCGCTGGGCACATTGATCAGAATTGGGCAGGGCTTTTTGTTTTCCGGCGAGTGGAGGATCTTGCTGTTTCCGTCGCTCGCACTGCTCATCCTCGCGCTCTCGGTTAATCTCTTGGGCGACTGGCTGCGCGATGCGCTCAACCCGCGGCTGAGGTGACGCCATGGTCCAGTCTACCGCCGCTGATGACAGCCCAAGTGTTTCCGCGCGCCAGCCGGCGTCATACGAAGGCCAGGTGTGCGAAAATCAGACCGCGCGCGATCCCATATTGCGCGTGCGCGATCTGACTGTGACGTTTGCCACGCGCCGCGGGCGGTTGACCGCGCTCGACCGCGTTTCATTTGATTTGCAGCGCGGGGAGGTGCTCGGGCTTGTTGGCGAGTCTGGGGCAGGCAAATCGCTCACCGGGCAGGCCATTATCGGATTGCTTGAGCGCCCGGGCGAGATCTCGGGCGGCGAGATCATCTTTGATGGGCAGCGCATCGATAATCTGGAGCCGGGCGACATGCGCCGTTTGCGCGGGGCGCGGATCGGCATGGTGTTTCAAGACCCTCTGACTTCGCTCAACCCGCTCTACCGGATTGGCGATCAGATCATCGAGACCATTCAAACCCACACTCAGCTTGACCTTGCCGCAGCCCGCGACAAGGCCATCGCGCTATTAAGCGAGGTGGGGCTGCCGGCCGCAACGGACCGCATGCGCGCTTATCCGCATCAATTGTCTGGCGGCATGCGCCAACGCGTTGTGATCGCTCTTGCGCTGGCGGCGGACCCCGAACTCGTGATCGCGGATGAGCCGACAACGGCACTGGATGTCTCCGTGCAGGCACAAGTGATCGCGGTCCTCAAGAGGGCCTGCGCGGAGCGTGGTGCATCGGTGATTTTGATCACCCATGATATGGGCGTTATCGCGAGCATGGCCGATCGCGTGGCCGTCCTTTATGCGGGCCGGGTTGCCGAGATCGGGCCTGTCCGCGCGATCGTCCGGCAGCCGTCGCATCCCTATACGATCGGATTGATGGGCACGATCCCAAGCCTGGCGCAGGACGTTGCGCAACTCACCCAAATACCTGGGGCGATGCCGCGTCTGGCTGAAATCCCGGCGGGCTGCGCGTTCCACCCGCGTTGCTTGCATGCCTTTGACCGCTGCGCCGCGGCACGACCCGATCTGGTCCCCGTGAGCGACGCAGGGTCTTCGCAGGCGGCTTGCTGGCTGTGGGACGAAGCGGAACTTTGGCGGCCACGTCCGCAAGATGAAGTCCCCGACGCACCACGCAGCCAAGCGGGGCCAGCATGACCGCAGATCAAGAGCTTCTGCGCGTTGAGGGTGTGTCCCGGGCATTCGACGTGTCCGAGCCATGGCTCAATCGCGCCTTGTCGGGCGGACAACGGCAACTCCTGCGCGCGGTGTCAGACGTGTCGTTTTCCGTTGCGAAAGGGCAGACGTTCGGCCTTGTCGGTGAGTCGGGTTGCGGAAAGTCGACACTGGCGCGGCTGCTTGTCGGGCTCGATCAGCCAACACGCGGCGCTGTTCGGTTCGACGGTCATGTTGTTGGCGGGCCAGACTGGTCACAGCATCGCCGCCGCGTTCAAATGGTGTTTCAGGACCCATTTGCGAGCTTGAACCCGCGTTGGCGGGTCGATGCGATCGTGGCTGAACCAATCCACGCGTTTGGCTTGGCGCGAGGACGTAATGCAGTCCGCGCGCGTGTCGGCGAACTGCTCACGCTTGTGGGGCTTGATGCGCGCGATGGCCACAAATATCCCCACCAGTTTTCAGGCGGCCAGCGACAGCGCATCGCCATTGCCCGCGCGCTTGCCAGTGAAGCGCAATTCATTGTCTGCGACGAGCCGACATCGGCGCTGGACGTATCCGTGCAAGCTCAAGTCATAAATCTGATGAAGTCCCTGCAAGCGCAGTTTGGGCTGACATACGTCATCATCAGCCACGATCTGGCGGTTGTGCGCCATATGTCCGACCGGATCGGGGTGATGTATCTGGGCCGGCTCGTTGAAGAGGCCGAAACCGCGCGCATATTCGAAAGCCCGCAACATCCCTATACCGAGATGCTTTTGAACGCCGTTCCCGATCTCACACATCTTGATAACGACGCCGAAGCTTCAAGCCTCGCACGAGCGGCCATTGGGGGCGAGATTCCTAGTCCGATTGCGCCGCCGCCGGGCTGTGCTTTCCACCCCAGGTGTCCCAAGCGGTTTGATCCATGCGATCAGTCGATCCCGCAACTTCTGACATCACAATTTGGCGGGCGTGTTGCTTGCTTCGCGGCCGAAACGCGCGAGCCGGCATCGCACCGTTGACAGCTCAGTCATCCGGTAATTGTACGAGGCGGCGCAGTTCGTCTGCGGTCGTCGTCGGTAGGCCAAAAAACGACAGATAGGCCGGGATCTGCTCAAACAGCATATCGAGGCCAACCTGCGTTGCGCACCCGTGCTCTGCAGCCGCCCGCAGGAACGGTGTCATGGCCTGGGACAAAACAACATCGCCAACGATTGCCTCGGGGCTTATCTCGTCGACGGGCAGCGGCAGCGGATCATCCCGCTTCATCCCCAGCGGCGTTGCGTTGACGACGATGTCGTAAGTGGCAAGTTCACGAGCCGCCGTGATCACCTGCAATTCAGGGTACTGCTCGGACAGGCGACCTGCGAGCCGGTCACGCTGCGACTCCGAGGTATCGTGCAAGGCGAGGACCGCGACACCTGCCGCGGCAAGCGACGCAGAAATCGCCGAGCCTGCGCCGCCGCAACCGGCAACGAATGCTCGGGCGCCCGCAACGGTCCGCCCCTTTGTCATCAAGCCGCGGACAAAGCCCTCGCCGTCGAACATGTCCGCTTCGATCTTGCCGTCGGCGCCCAGACGGATGGCATTGCAGGCGCCACAGATCTTGACCGCAGTTGAAACGCGATCGGCCAAATCGACGGTCGTAATCTTATGGGGCATGGTCACCAACGCACCAAGGAAGTTCGTGAAGCTCGTGACAACGCGCAGAACGTCGGCGTAGCCCTCCGCGCGGCAGCCCATCGGCACCACAACCGCGTCGATCCCGTGGGCTGCGAAGTATGGGTTGTAGATCATTGGCGCGCGGAACGTTGCGGTCGGATAGCCAAGGTGCGCGATCAGTCTGGTCGTCCCCGAGATCTTCATGTGCATGGCCTTCTGGTGGGCGTGTCGTTGCTCGGCGCGGTTGTAGAGCGTGTCGGATAACATGCGCCTCGCTTTCGCTCTGTTGCGCTCACTGGCCTTTGGCACTCCGCGGAGGCGGGCCGTTTTCGTGTCGATGTTTCGAACACGAACATCGATGGCCCGGGCCGATTCGCGGCCTTGGGGCGTGAATCCGATTGGACACGACATGCTTTAAGACTGCTCTTGCTTCGATGCGGGACTTTGCTGTGGCCTTCTTTGGCTGCGGTCAACTCGCTGGTTGCATGAGCGCGCGCACTTGCCGTAATGTTATAACATAACATCGTGATTGTTCGGATCGCCCGTTGACCGGGCGGACGAACGGCGCGCGCGATTGAACTGGCAAGGAAGACCCATGAGCGAACAAATTGATGAGCGCCTGCCCGTGACCGTTCTTTCCGGCTTCTTGGGGGCCGGCAAAACCACGCTGCTGAACCATGTCCTTCACAATCGCGAGGGGCGGCGCGTGGCCGTGATCGTCAACGACATGAGCGAAGTGAACATCGATGCAGACCTCGTGCGCGATGGCGGCGCCAATCTCAGCCGCACGGATGAGGCGCTGGTTGAGATGTCGAATGGCTGCATCTGCTGCACACTGCGGGAAGACTTGTTGGCCGAGGTACGCAAGTTGGCCGCGGAAGGTCGCTTTGATTACTTGCTCATTGAGTCGACTGGAATCTCAGAACCACTGCCCGTGGCAGCAACGTTTGAATTTCGCGATGAACACGGTCAGAGCCTGGCAGACGTCGCGCGGCTCGACACCATGGTCACCGTCGTCGATGCGGCCAGCCTGCTTAAAGACTATTCCTCGCACGATTTTCTCAAAGACCGCGGCGAGAGCCTGGGCGAAGACGACGAGCGATCGCTTGTCGACCTGCTGGTCGACCAGATCGAATTTGCCGATGTTATCGTCCTCAATAAAACGGACATTGCTGAGCCGCACCAGATCGATGCTGCCCGCAAAATCATTCGCTCATTGAACGCAGGCGCTGAAATCATCGAGACATCGCAAGCGCAAGTGAACATGGACCGCGTGCTTGGCACCGGGCGTTTCGATTTTGACGCGGCGCACCAGCATCCGACATGGTTCAAAGAACTCAACGGTTTCAAGGATCATATTCCCGAGACCGAAGAGTATGGGATTTCCAGCTTCGTTTATCGCGCACGCCGGCCGTTCGTACCCGAAAAGCTGCACGCATTTTTCAATAAACCTTGGGTCGGTGTCGTGCGCGCGAAAGGCTTTTTCTGGATTGCGACCCGTCCCGCTTTTGTTGGTGAATTGAGCCAGGCCGGCGCTCTCGTCCGGCATGAAGCATGTGGTTATTGGTGGGCTGCTGCGCCGAAGGAGCGTTGGCCCACGGATCCAGAGGTGGTCGCGCGGATCAAGACCGGTTGGCATGATGTTTGGGGCGACCGACGTCAGCAACTCGTTTTCATCGGCTTGCCTGAGATGGACAAGGCCGCGCTCACCGCTGAGTTAGATGCCTGTCTGGTCGATGTGGACGAAAACGGCCGGATCGACACACGCGCATGGCGCGATTGGCCGGACCCATTCCCACGTTGGGGCCGGGCCGAGGAAGCGGCATGAGCACTGCGCGCCAGACCTCCGATGCGATCGCCGACCAGGTGCGTTTCGTGGACGGGTTCGACGGTTTGTCGGCGATCTCTGAGCCAGACTGCAGCGCTGTCATGTGGCGCCGCAGACCTCTGCCCGCGTTCCAGGAATGGATCGACCACAGCGACCCGGACCATCTTCCACAGACCCGCATCGTGGTGCGCCCAGAGCGCCTGCGTGATGCTGTCGACCACGTTTGTGGCACGTCGGGGTTAGCCGATAGTCCGGAGCGCTCGCGTCTACAGGATGATATCGCGGCGTTGGGCATCGCATTTGCCGGCCTGATGGCCGCGCCGTTTGTTCGCCTGCGTCTGGACGTCGTCCGCACGAACGCGTGTCGGAAGTTCCATGTGGACGCCGTGACCGCTCGTCTTGTTTGCACCTATCGCGGCACCGGCACGCAATATGGGATTTGCTCAGACGGAAACGATCCCGCGCGGATCTGCACGACGCCGACCGGTTCGCCCATTGTCTTGCGCGGCTCGCTTTGGCCGAACGATCCGGTGTCGGCGCTGCGTCATCGATCGCCGCCAATCGAGGGAACCGGCGAAACGCGACTATTGCTCGTCTTCGACCCCGTGATGGATTGAGACGACGGCTTATGTTTGGGTTGGCGTTTCTGCGAAGTTGTTTGTTGTTTGTCGCTTGTCTCTCAACTTTCGGAGCCGCCAAGCCTTGCTCGTTAGAGCATTGCGATTCCGTCGAGACGCGATAGACACGCACTTAAGATTCGTTGCCGACCCGTTCCATCACGTAGATGAATTCGTCGGAACGGTCGTTCAGCTTGCTGCCGCCGTAGGTGATCCGCAACGTTTGATCCGTGTAGACCTCTCGCAGATACCCACCGCCGAAAAACCAGTAGACGATAAATTCGGACACAACGGTTGTCGGGTTCGGCAAATTGCGCGCCTCGGCGCGTTTGGCGAGTTCCCAGAGCTGCATACCGGCCGGGCGGCCCTCGTTGCCCGGATAACGGGTAAACCTCGCCTTGATGAAATCCCCCTCGGCATCAACAACCGAATATTCGCCCCGTAATAGTGCTATCGTATTCTCTCCTTTCAGTGGCGTGACGTTCCAATAATATCCGTCGGCAAACACCACCTGATAGATTTCCGCCGGTGTAGATTTCGGATCCACACCCCGGCTGTCATTCCGATACTCGTAGGGCCCCCAGATCTGCCGCCACGCGCCAGTCAGCAGATCCAGGCGCTGTTTGACAGGCGGTTGAGGCGCGGCAACTAAGAGCTCTTTCACGAGGGCATCGAGTTTTCGTTGCCTCGTAAAATTGGGATCGCCCTGACCTTCGAATGTCCTGGCAAGGCGAACGATATCGCTTTTGATAGCCGAAACAGCGCGCGAGGCGCCATTGGCACTGGGCTCGGCAGTCGCAGCACTTACGGCTGTTAAGAGCTGGACGACGGCAATTGAAATTAGCAACCGCATGAATGACGCTCCTTTGCGTGTCGATCGCGGCCGGGAACGCAGCATCCGCCGCTATCGGATCGACGCAGAGCGCGACGGGTACAACAAAGTTGCGTGACCGGGCCTCGCAGCGGCATGGGTTAGAGGGCCAAGCTGGACTATCGTCTCTGAGCAGGGTGTAATCGCGGACGCCTCAGGCCTGGCCGCGGCGGTCAGCGGCTGAGTGATCAGCGGACCGGCGGGTAGGGGCAGTGAGGCCGG
>CAZOGY010000089.1:0-15677 GCA_964579305.1 uncultured Hyphomicrobiaceae bacterium | reverse complement strand
CCTCGCAGACTGCAGGTCGCTGGTTACGCAGCCGGTGCCGGCTCGGCCGCCTTTTCAAAACAAAGCGCGGTAAACAGCCCGATCGGATCAAGCCGCTGGCGCCCCAAAATGCGCAAGCCGCTCGCAGCAAACCAGTCGCTCGCGCGCTGGCCCTCTGCGCTGGCATCCGCCGCTGCCGCTGTCTTGCGTTCGGGAGCCTGCGCGCCCGATCTCATGTCGGATGGCAATGCGCTTGAGCGTTCAATCAGAACCAGACGACCGCCGGTCTTCACAACGCGGCTCAATTCCCGCACCACGGCCTTGCGCGCCGCTGACGTTCCGCGTGCGAACACCGACTGGAAAACCGCCACCCGGTCAAACCGACCATCTGGGAACCGCAAAGCGTCGGCCGACATACGATGCAGGCCATGCACGTGATCGAGCGCGTGAGCCGCCACGCGCGCCCGCGCGGCCCGCAATTTCGCCGCATCGGCATCGATGCCGGTGACATGAACCCGACGCGGATACGCCCCAAGCGACTGGCCCCGGCCGACCCCAACCTCCAGCACTTGCTGCTCCTCATTTGGCATCTGCCGGGCAACAAGCCGGCGTACGCGCGCCAGCACAAGACTGACGAAGGCCCGCCACGGCCAGGTGACCCAGCCCCAGCCGTTCGGCTCCGATCGGACCTCCACCCCACCGTGCGCCTCGCCCGTCCAACTCGCCGGGGATGCGCCGCCAACGAGTTGGTCCTGCGTTTGGCCATTGGCCGCGGGCTGTCCGATCATACGCTGTGCTCCCCGTCTGGTCTTATTGTCGTCGCGGCCCTGCGGCCACCGTCGTCACGTGGGCCTTGCGAGGCGTAGCCTCATGCGGCCGCGGCATCGCTATTGGTTGTCGCGTTTGTTGCGACGTGCTCGGTCTCTGCGATGAAGCCTCCGCCGAGAACGCGTGCACCCGGCAAATCGCGATGTTCCTGGCCTCCAACGTCATCATAAAAGACGCACGCTTGGCCTTTCGCGACGCCTGATAGCGGTTCGTCAAACGTGACCATGACCGCACCGGTGCCGGGGTCCAACGCCAACGTTGCAGGGCTCGGCTCCTGCGTCGAGCGCACGCGCGCTGCCAGGGGATAAACGGTGCCATCGCGCAGAGTTTCCGACAACGACCGATCGCCAAGCCAGTTCACATCGCGCAGGCGAAGCGCGGTGGTCGTCAATGCTGCGCGCGGTCCCACAACCACGGTCTGCGTCTGCGCATCGATCTTGACGACAAACAAGGGCTCACCCGCAGCCACGCCAAGCCCGCGACGCTGGCCAACCGTGAAGTGGATGATGCCGTCGTGACGACCCAAGCGCCGGCCGTCGATGTGCACGATATCGCCCGGTGCGCTGGCGCCGGGTTTCAGTTTCTCGATCGTCTGCGCATAACGGCCGCTCGGGACAAAGCAAATGTCTTGGCTATCGGGCTTGCGTGCGACGGGCAGCGCAAAGGCTTCCGCAAGGCGCCGCACATCGTCCTTGGGCAAAGACCCAAGCGGAAACATCAGCGTCGCAAGCTGATCGCGCGTCGTGGCGAACAGAAAATAACTCTGATCGCGGCCAACGTCCCGCGCACGATAGAGCCTTGGTCCTTCGTCCGTTTGCTCAAGCGCAATGTAATGTCCTGTCGCCAGGACGTCGGCGTCGAGTTCGACAGCGGTCTCAAGCAAGTCCTTGAACTTGATCTGCTGGTTGCACGCGACGCACGGGATCGGCGTCTCGCCAGCAAGGTAGCTCTGCGCAAAACTCTCGATCACGGCTTCGCGAAACCGCGCTTCATAATCGAGCACGTAGTGGGGAATGCCGATCGCTTCGGCAACGCGCCTGGCATCGTGAATGTCCTGGCCAGCACAGCACGAGCCGGCACGCCCCGTCGCCGCGCCATGGTCATAAAGCTGAAGCGTGATGCCGATCACGTCATGGCCCTGCGCGGCCATCACAGCCGCCACAACCGATGAGTCGACACCGCCCGACATCGCCACCACAACGCGGCGCCGCGCCGACGCAGGCACGGGGGCGAGCAGGGCCGCGATCGCGGGGTCGTTCTTTAAATCGTTCAGCGTCTCTGGGTGGCTCATAATCGTGTCTGGATCGGAGTGTGTTTCGAGGGCCGGTCAACATCGTACGGTTGTCCGACCTGTTCAGTGCTTTGCGCGACGACCACAGCGGACCGGCAACTCTCACCGTCTCGGCGCGCCGGCCGTGGCTGCCGCAGGGCCTGCCAACTTACTTAAGTTGGGCGTTGCTCTGGCACTATCAATCACCTCGGGCCGGTTCGGCAAGCCGGCGCGGCACCGTGCCTGCTGCCTGGTCGACAGCGTGCGCACGGTTAACCATCGAGCCGCTTGGTACTCAAAGAAATTGAGACACCAGAATATGCAATGTTTACTAGCAGGTTTAGACGCTTCTTAAGGCGCAATCTCTAGTGTTACAGGCAATCAATGGCGAGTGTACCGAGTCCCATGGCCGATCAGCAATTCCGTTCCCGCGTCCGTTACGTCATCGGTCCCGATGGCAGCCCGTTAACCGTCGCTGACCTCCCGCCCAAGGACACGAAGCGCTGGGTCATCCGACGGAAGGCAGAAGTCGTGGCAGCCGTTCGCGGTGGCCTGCTGAGCCTCGAGGAAGCTTGCGAACGCTATAAGCTGACCGTCGATGAGTTCTTGAGCTGGCAGCGATCCATCGAAAAACACGGTCTTGCCGGTCTACGCGCAACCCGCGTCCAGGAATACCGGAACTAGAGCATCATCCGACCACACGTGACCGCAATTGCGGTCAAGTGGTGGGAAAATGGTGCTCTGACATTTTAGAGACAAAGCGCTCTGATCCGATCTGTGAACCGCGAAGCGATTCCCTAGGATCGGATATTGATCGCCGCCCCGCCGCGCGACCTGCGAGTGCGCAGAGGCAAACAGTCCCGCAAGACGACAACGGGCCGGCCAGGATCAAACCTGATCGGCCTATGCGCATAAAAACGTTGAACTGGGTGCTGGCGGGCCTGCCGACACGAAATCAGGGACCGTTGTTGTGCCGTGCGGTATGCCGGCCTGGCGGCGTGTGCGCGGCTGTCTGGATGACAAACCCAACGACCGCATACACTGACTTGCCCAGAAGCTTGCCCAGAAGCTTGCCCAGAAACTTGCCCAGAAACTGGCCCTGCTGATCTGGCGCACGCAATCGTGCATCCGCGCACTGAGCTTATGTGCGCCGCCGCAGCGACGCTTGCCGAACCGTCGCGCGGCTTGCGAGACCGTATGGGCGTAGGCTCAGTTGGCCGAGCCGCCCAGATAGCTTCCGCTGTCAGCCAGCGTAGCCGCGTAGCGCTGGCGGATCGGGTCGGTCTCGTCGAGTTCGGCCAAAGCCTCGTCACGCGCTGCGACCGCCGTCTCAAGCTGCGTCCGTAGGTTCGCCAGGGACACCAGCAGGTTCTCGCGGCGCTGCGCTGCTGAACGCGCAAACGTCGAATAGGCGAAGTGCGACGCATCGGTGATGCCGGTCCGCTCTTCTTCAGCCGCAACTTGCCGCTCTAGTTCGCCGGCCATCTGGTCGAACTCACCGATCATCTGTTCCAGCTCGGTGACCGTGCGCGCCTTTTCGTCAGCTTTGAGCTGCTTCAAGCGCATTGCCGCTTCGCGCGATTTCATCGTCAGACCCTCAACTCAAACTCCGAACGCCGGCCTGCCCGAAACAAATTTCATGCCAGGACGCGTAAGTATCGACAATAGCGGTAAGTTTTGCGCTTTTCTCGTAAATTCGCAACCCCACCAGTGTGGCTCTGGGCCAAACCCCCCACCTCGCCGACACATCCGCAATGTCGCACAGTGGTCTTTGTGTGGCGTTAAGGTCACATGGCTGATCTAGAGCGTTGCGTTCATGTCTTGGCAGGGAATCTTCCCGCTTGAGCCGGCTAGGGCGCGCTCGCGAATTATGTTATCCACAATTTGTCAGTCGTCAGTCGGCCCGACCATCGCAAAACTCCGCCCCTTGGACGCATGCGATTGGCTCAAAGCGGTACGATCGCTTTCCTCCTGTAATGCGTTTCCGGCAGCCATTGTAAGGCCAATTCGCCCGAATTGGCCCGAAGTGTTTCTAATTTCTTTCGCGTAACGACCGATTAGCCAGTTTGAGCAACGAAGCCTTAGGCTTTGTTAACTTCTCGTTGGCATACTGCAGCCATTCGATTGGGGCAGGCAAGGAATGCGTCGTCTGGTGAGGACGCGGCCAGGAAAATGCTGGCCGGACAAAGAGAGGATGGCATGCGGGTTCTTCTGATTGAAGATGACAGGGCAACGGCACAAAGCATCGAACTGATGCTGCAGTCGGAAGGCTTTAACGTCTACACGACCGATCTGGGTGAAGAAGGCGTCGATCTCGGCAAACTTTACGATTACGATATCATTCTGTTGGACCTGAACCTGCCTGACATGAGCGGTTATGAAGTCCTCAAGACCTTGCGCGTTGGCAAGGTTGGCACGCCGATCCTGATTTTGTCGGGGCTTGCCGGCATTGAGGACAAGGTCCGCGGCCTCGGATTCGGCGCTGATGACTACATGACAAAGCCGTTCCACAAGGACGAACTCGTCGCCCGGATCCATGCGATTGTGCGCCGTTCAAAAGGCCATGCGCAATCGGTGATCGAAACCGGCGAATTGAAAGTCAATCTGGATACAAAAACGGTCGAAGTCCACGGACAACGCGTGCATTTGACCGGTAAAGAATATCAGATGCTGGAATTACTTTCGCTGCGCAAAGGTACGACGCTGACGAAAGAAATGTTCCTCAACCATCTTTACGGTGGCATGGACGAGCCTGAATTGAAGATCATTGACGTGTTCATCTGCAAGCTCCGCAAAAAGCTGCAAACGGCTACCGGTGGACAGCATTATATCGAGACGGTTTGGGGCCGCGGTTATGTGCTGCGCGATCCCTCTGATGAGGATACCGCAGCAGCCTGAACCGGCTCACAAGTCAACTCAAAACCAAAACAAGAAAATGAAACACAAAGCCTCGCCAACCGGCGGGGCTTTTTGTTCGGCGGGCATGGCATTGAGGACGCGGCGGCAGGGCTTCGGCCCAAGCAGCCAAGCGCTTGCCAGGCTGCCGACCTGCGATGACGTATCGTTGCCACGCCCGATGTGGTAGGCGGGCACAAGGAAACAGACAGATCGCAGGACACGCCCGATGGGTAAATTGCATGCAGCCATCGTACCGGTGACGCGGCTTCAGCAGAATTGCAGCCTCGTGTGGGACGAGGAGACGAAGCGCGGCGTTGTTGTCGATCCCGGCGGCGATGTCTCTGCGATCACCGGCGCAATCAATGAAACCGGTATCACCGTCGAGCAGATTGTTCTGACACACGGCCATTTCGACCACGCCGGTGGCGCATCAGAATTGCGCGAGCAACTCGGTGTCGCAATCACGGGGCCGCACGAAGCTGACCGCTTTCTGCTTGAGGATTTGGAGACTTCGGGCCCATCGTTTGGCGTGGATGATGCCAAAAACGTCACGCCGGATCGCTGGCTTGTCGAGGGCGATACCGTCGCGATCGCCGGGCGAGATTTTGAGGTCTTGCACTGTCCCGGTCACTCGCCGGGATCGGTGGTCTTCGTCAGCCCCGCTGACAAGTTCGCGCTCGTTGGCGATGTGATCTTCCAGGGCTCAATCGGCCGCACGGATTTTCCCTACGGCGACCACGCAGCGCTTATCGAGGCCATCAAGACCAAGATTTTGCCGCTGGGCGATGACATCACGTTCATTTGCGGTCACGGCCCGCCCAGCACGATCGGTCAAGAGCGTCAGACCAATCCATTCCTCGTGGGGTGACGCGCGCTGACGCGCATCGACGATCGCGGACGCACTGCCGGTTTAAAAAACTGAACGCTGCAAATGCTGCCAACCGGGCCGCCATCTGCGACCCGGCAAGCGCCGACCAACGGGGCTCAGCGGCCGAAGTGCAACCGCAAGGGGCGCCCGAAGACGCTCACGCCCTCGTCGCTTTCGTCTGCACCGCCACCGCGCGGCGTGTGCCAAAAGTCAACGGTCTCAACCCGCAAAGTCTCGCTGCAGCTTTGCCGGCAGTAGACCCATGTGCCGCCCGGTAGACGGACCTGGCGTCCGAGACGCGTCTCGCGCACCGCGCCACGCACTTTGCCATGGCCATAGTCGCTTTCAGCAACAACGTAGCCAATCACGTGGCCCGAAGCTGCTGCCATGCCGGCGACCGCGCCGAACGCCAAGCCGGCCACGGCGATGAATAGTCCTGCGCGCTTCAACATCGCGATCTCCCCGAATGCGATTTGCCTGCAAGCTACCACGGACCGATCCCCGCGACACTTGCCGCGCAGTCACACTTGCGTTGCGTTCCGCGCCAACGGCCGGAGGTTTCAAAAGTTCAGTTGTGGCCACGTTCGGACCACGGCCTCCGCTTTCCCGGCGCCGATTGCACCGCTAGGATGGAGGCCACACAAAAAATCGAAGACAAAAGGTTGGGAGGAAAGCGGATGGCAAACAAAGTGGCCCTGATCACGGGGGCCGGCAGCGGCATTGGCAGATCATCTGCGCTGGCGCTTCAGGCGAAAGGCTACGACGTCGCGCTCGCCGGGCGCCGGGCCGCGGAGCTCGATAATACAGCCTCCATGGCCAAAGAAGGCGGCGGCCGCATGCTGCCCGTCCCAACCGACGTGACCGACGTGGCCGCGGTCCGCGACCTGTTCGCCAAAACCCACGATGCGTTCGGTCGTCTGGACGTTTTGTTCAACAACGCAGGGATGGGTGCACCGCCCGTGCCAATGGAGGAGTTGGAGCCGGAAACCTGGCGCAAGGTCGTCGACGTCAACCTCTCGGCCTGCTTTTATTGCGTGCAGGAGGCCATCAAAATCATGAAGGCCCAAACGCCGATGGGCGGCCGTATCATCAATAACGGCTCCATCTCAGCGTACGCGCCGCGACCCAATTCAGTCGCCTACACCGCGACGAAACATGCCATAAGCGGTTTGACAAAATCGATTTCACTCGATTGCCGCAAGTACGATATTGCGTGCTCGCAAATCGACATTGGGAACGCCGACACCGACATGGGCGGCCGCATGAAACATGGGGTTCCGCAAGCCAACGGCGACATCATGGCCGAGGCAGTGATGGACGTCGAACACGTCGCCGACGCCATTGTTTTCATGTCGGAATTGCCGCTCGACGCCAATGTCCAGTTCATGACGATCATGGCAACGAAAATGCCCTTCGTTGGGCGCGGCTGACGGGTGTCCATGGGCTCAGGGCCGCCCAACGCGACCCTGGCTCTAAGCCCATGCACCCGAGATACCCGCAAGGACGACGCCCCGGGCCGCATTGCGGCCCTGGGGCGTGAATCCGATTGGATGCGACATGCATGAATTGCGCATCAGGCCGTGCCAACAGCCACGACTTATCGTGACAACGAGATCGACACGTTGCGCAATGCGGCGCCGGTCCCACCCGTGCTGATCGAAACCGACTGCCGGTTTCCTCCGAAAGAAATACTCATCCGACCGGTGATGCTTCCGGCAATGCGCAACGCAACGCGTCCCGTTTTTGCGATCCCTGAAACGGTACCGGACGCATTGAACGTGCGCTCAATCCAGCTCCCAGACACGCGTCCGCCGCGATACCGCAAGTTTGATCGGATCTCGATGCGATTGCTTGCCGAGGCGCATCGGATCGCCAGGCCCATACGGCTTCCGTTGGCGCGCGGCGTGTAATACGCGCGGCAGCTCAGGCTTTCGAACCGACCGTTGGAAAGCCGCAAGCGACCTTGCCCGCGCCAGGTGCCTTCAAGTGACGTAAACGGCGTTGCCGCCTGGGCCACGGAGCCGGTGCTCTGCAACGACAAACCGACTGTGAAGACAAGAAGAGCTGCAACAGCAACAAGACTGAAACGAACCATAAAGAGGACACCTTCGCGCTTGTGGTCAGACAGCCCTGATAATGCCGCGACGCTGGGCACCGTGAACGGTCTGTGCCAGCGCGCTGTTCTCAAGGCGTGTCCCGCTCAATCGCTGGCGAGGCGACCTCTGTCAATTGACAGCTTTGCGACGGACGCTCGCAAATTAACGTGCAGCGTGCTGGCGAACACGGCGGCAGGACAATCCAAGCGAAAACAGTGATGTCTCAAAAATCTGCGCACAAACGAAAACACCGCTGTCATTCCCAGTTTGAGCATATCCGGCGATTGGCATTTTCGAGAGCTGGTGGTGGTCGAGCAGCTTGAGCGACTGGCCGAACGCCAGGGCGATCATGACCAGGTCTGGCGTTTGGCGTTGACCGGACTCAGCCGTTGCCGATCCGGACACGACCGGCGTCATGATTCCAAAAAGTCCAAAGGCGAGCAGTATCGCCGCAAGCGGGTGTGACGGCCGCATAGGGGTTCTCCGAAGCGCTGTGGAAATCGTGTGGAAGGCTAAGCGATTCGCGCTCGGTTTGACCGTGATCAGCCGGTTAACACAGGGGCGTTCGGCACCGGATCGGGCGCGCCTGTGTTCTGAAGGACCCAGTTGTGGTTGGCGGGTCTGTGCGCCGTATCCTCAGCGCGAGAAAACCAGCGGAAACTGCGTTGCGGCGCTGAGGGACGGAGCCGATCCTGCGGCTGTCCATGCGCTCGGACAAACAAAAAAGGCTCTGGCGCGAACACCAGAGCCTTCTGAGAGAGAGCCTGCCGAGCATACTGCGCAACAGGCAGATCGGCCGACGCCGACCGCACGAATTACTTCGTGACGGTTTGCGAAGGAGCGACCTGGGCGCCGAGGCCCATTGGCTCTGGAGCTTCACGACGGCAAGCGCTGATTGCGGTTGCGGTTGCGAGCAGAGCGACGACGAAAAGCGTGCCACGAGTTTTCATTGTGAGGTCTCCAACGACAGAGTTTGCACGTCGCGACTAGAGATGCGTCGAGCTTGGAGATCAAGGAACAAGACTCTTTTCCAAGCGATCGCAGTCCGGCGTGGTGCCATGCAGCAACAAGTCTGGTGGCCACCCCTTCAATCTCGCTTAACCATGCGCGGGTAGGTTGTGGCAATCGCGCACCGCAAGCCTCGAATTGCGTGTGAAACCTTTGAATTCACGTAACTGTTGGGTTTGCGGATCGCGCGCAAGCTTACAAATTCGCAGCCATAACATCACCGTTGAAATCTGAAATGGAGCTTGTCGATGCGTAGGACGCTTGGCCGCTGCGCGGCGATCGCAATCGCATTTGTTGCAACCTGCTTGAGCATTTCTTCGGCTCAGGCCGCCTCGCTGGTGGCTCAAGTCGACTTGTCCAAACAGCGCATGAGCGTGTTTGTCGAAGGCAAAAAGAAGTACACGTGGCGCGTTTCAACGGGACGTCAGGGCTGGCGCACGAAGCCGGGGTCCTACACGCCATATAAAATGGTGCCGGACTATTATTCGAAGCGTTGGAAGATGCGTTTGCCGTTCCTCGTCTGGATCGGAAGTGACGGCACGGCCGTTCACGGGACCTACCAGCAAAGCCGTCTGGGCCGGCCAGCCTCGCACGGCTGCATCAGATTGAGCATCGCCAATGCCGCCCGATTTTACCGACTGGTCCAGCGCTATGGCATGTGGGGCACGCGCGTCGACGTGGTGCGCTAATCGCGCAACTCAGTGGCCATTGCGCTCGGCCCGCTGAAGGGTCGCCGTGCAACAGTCTGGGAAGTTGACAAACATCAGCGCCGGCGAGACGAAAGCGTTTCGCCGGCGCTTTTTTGCGTGTTTCGTAAACGTGCAACAGTTGCACTCTAAGCCCCGGTCCTTGGCAAGCGCCTTGGCCGCGGGGCGCTGCGGCCTTCCGCGTTGGCCGTTACAGCGCGCCCATGGGCAAAGCGTGGGGTGCGCGGTGCCGTGCAGCGAGAAGGCCGAGTTTCAGAGGGATTGTGCGTATCGTGTCTCAGTCAGGTCAAAGAAGCGCATCGGGCCGCATCGCGGCCGTGTTGCTCGCCGTTGTTGGCTTCTTCGCATTGCTCGTGGTCGAGTTGATCGCTGCAATGTTCACGTACGGCTATCTGCAACTCGCCCACACCGACTTTTTCGGCTCGCTCGTTCGCGTGGCCGCCGATGTTCTCCAGGTCGTCTCCAGCCAGATCGACTGGTTGTTCCCGTCCCAGGCCAATCAGATCTACGCATCCACGTTCGGCGAACTTGGCCCGAAATCAATTTTGCTGCTGCTTATCGGGTTGGTCGTCGGCGCCCTGTTTCGCGTGCTCGTGTGGGGTGTGGTGTCAATGTTTAAAGGTCTGCGCGTCGTATGACGCGCATCGCCGTTGCGGTTTCGTCTGCCTACTTCACGCAGAACGTTGTCGTCACGAGACAGCGGTATTCGGTGCCAATCGGGCCGAGGTTGAGATAGACTTCGCAACTGACGGTCTCGTTGGTCTCTCGCAGACCACGTGACGTGTCCCAACCGCGTGTTTTTGCGACCTCAAGCGCATACTCACGCAGTTTGACGCGCGCTGCATCCGTTGCTGCCGCCTGTCCAAACGCCACGTCCGACAATGGCAGGCGCGTGCACGGGGCCGCTTGCGTGTCCTGCACGCAGATGAAAAACGTGCCGACTAAGGCCAATGCAGCCGAACGCCCCTGCACACCGAACATAACGGATCTCCAAACAAGGTTGCCGCGCCCGAGCTGGCGCCGGCAGCGTCGTTGCATGCCACGTTGCTGCAAACAAGAACGTTTGTACCGTTGGCTACACGGCGCAGGGACCATGTTGCCGCCACCGTCGCGCCACCGGACGCGTCGCCAAACGCGCCGTCAAAGCCGGCGATGGTGACGCAACCTTAGAACCCATTAACCGAGATACCGCACGATTTATTCAGTTTTGTTGCCCACCGTCAGCTTGATCCGACGTAAGATGGTTGAGGTGCGGACATTGCTATCATCGTATCGTGCAGACAAACGAGGCAGCACCGCACTCTTGTTTGCTTTGATGCTGCCCATGGTACTCACGTTGGTCGGCGGAACCGTCGAGTTCGCTCGCGCGCTCGCTGAGCGCGGCGCCCTCCAAAAAGCGGTTGACTTTGCAGCCCTTGCCGCAGCCCGCGCGGCGTCTCTTGCCGACAGCCGGACTGAACACCTTACTGCGACGTCGCGAGCAATCGCTGAACCGATAATCATGCAGTCCGTTGGCCAGGGCGCCGATCAACTCGACATCGACCTTACCGTCAGCACCGAACCGCTAGAAGTCCGCATCCGTGCGGAAAAGCCGTTCCAGTCGATGCTCGGTGGCCTCTTCAAGTTGGCTTTCGACCGGGTTTCCGTTGAGGCAACCGCGCGGATCGTTGGCACGCCGAACATTTGCGTTCTGGCGCTGGATCCATCGGAAGCGGGGGCACTTCAGCTGGACCACGTCACCGATCTAACCGGCGATAAATGCGCCGTCTTTTCCAATTCGTCGCACGCAGCAGGCGTCAAGTCGAATAGCTCGGCCAAGTTGCGCGCCGACACAATATGCAGCCATGGCGGATACGAAGGGCGGCCGAAAAACTTCGATCCAATCCCGTTCGTCGACTGCCCGAGCTTCGAAGACCCACTGCCAACTATCCAGAGCCCGCTATCGGTTCGTGTGACTATTCCCGCCAGGGCCAGCCGACCTATGTCGGCACGTCGACGACGCTCAGCCCCGGCGTTTACTGCGGTGGACTTGTCATTGGCGGTACGGCCGACGTGACGTTATCGCCGGGCGTCTATGTCATGAAAGATGGGCCGCTGCATGTTGTGAACTCCGCAAAGCTCACCGGCAGCGACGTGACGATCTTCCTGAGCGGGGACAGGGCGCGGATCGTGTTTGATCGCGGCACGACAATTCGCCTGGAAGGGGCGACGTCAGGCCCAACGGCTGGCATGTTGATCATGGAAGGTCGCGGCAGTCGGCTGTCGCGCACCCACGATATCCTTAGCAACGACGCCCGGCAGCTTGTCGGCACAATCTACTTGCCGCGCAGCGTCCTCAAGGTCGACGCCGCAAGTACGGTCGCCGATCAGTCCGCCTACACGGCCATCGTTGCCCGTCGCGTTCACCTATTCGGGCAATCGCGCGTGATCTTGCGCACGAATTATCATTTGACCGACGTGCCCGTTCCCAGCGGCATCAAAGGAGCGGGTCAGCCGGCGCATCTGGTGCAGTAGCAGCGCAACCCCCTTGCTGGCGGCGTTGTAAGCCAATCCGCCGAGCACGCACGATGGGACGGCCGCGGGCGAAGGGAACATGTTCATCGCCCTCACGCCCGACGCCACCCGGTTTCGGGCCGCCTATGAGCCTGGGCGGCCCGTCTTTCGCGGCCGGCCACGCCGCTTCTTTTTGTCCGCGGGATCATCGAACTCTTTGGTACGCACCCGCTGCGGCGCGGCATCATCGACCGGCAGCGCATGCGACGCATGAGGCCCCATCTCATCGAGCGTCGGCTTATGCGGTCCACGGATGTTTTCACCATAGGCGCCCGGCTTGGGACCGCCTCCGCGCGAGCGCTTCCCGACACCTTCGGGCAGGTTGGCCGCATCACCATAGCGCCGCTCGCCGGCGTAGCTGCCCGCCCGCTCCTCAACCGCCGCCTGCCGCACCATGGGATCATCGGCAATGGCAAGTTCTGTTTCCTGCAATCGCTTCAATTCATCCCGCAGGCGCGCGGCCTCTTCGAACTCCAGATCAGCGGCCGCCTCGCGCATCCGCCGCTCCAGATCTTCCATCACGGCCTTGAGATTGTGCCCGACGGTTGGGTCCGCCGCGCCGCTTGCGCCGCGCCCACCCTCGCTCAAACCCGCATCAACCGTCACGCGATCGCGTTCGTAGACACTTTCCAGCACATCCTTGATGTTCGATTTGACCGTCTCGGGCGTAATGCCATGTTCGGCGTTGTAGGCGAGCTGCTTGACGCGCCGGCGCTCCGTCTCCGCCATGGCGCGTTCCAAAGATCCGGTCATTTGATCGGCATACAGGATGACCCGTCCATCGGCGTTACGCGCAGCCCGACCAATCGTCTGGATCAGCGAGGTCTCCGAGCGCAAAAAGCCTTCCTTGTCGGCATCGAGGATCGCCACCAGCCCGCACTCCGGGATGTCGAGACCTTCGCGCAACAGGTTGATCCCGATCAGCACATCGAAAGCGCCGAGCCGCAAATCGCGGATAATCTCAATACGCTCAAGCGTGTCGATGTCAGAGTGCATATAGCGCACCCGAATACCCTGCTCGTGCATGTATTCCGTCAAGTCTTCCGCCATCCGCTTGGTCAGCGTGGTGACCAGCGTGCGATAGCCTTTGGCCGTGACTTGCCGCACTTCGTCGATGACGTCATCGACTTGCGACGACGCGGGGCGCACATCGATCAAGGGATCGGTCAGGCCGGTTGGGCGGATCACCTGTTCGACAAATGCACCGCCGGTTTGTTCCAGCTCCCATCCGCCGGGGGTCGCCGAAACATAAACGGTTTGCGGCCGCATGGCGTCCCATTCTTCAAAGCGCAGCGGCCGGTTATCCATGCAGCTTGGCAATCGAAAGCCATATTCGGCAAGCGTTGCCTTGCGCCGATAGTCGCCACGGAACATCCCGCCGATTTGCGGAACGGTGACATGGCTTTCGTCGGCAAATACCAGCGCATCATCCGGCAAGTATTCAAACAGCGTCGGCGGTGGATCGCCCGGCCGCCGTCCGGTTAGGTAACGCGAATAGTTTTCAATGCCAGGGCAGGAACCAGTTGCCTCCATCATTTCGATGTCAAACATGGTCCGCTGTTCAAGCCGTTGCGCTTCAAGCAGCTTGCCGGCATTGTATAACTCATCAAGGCGCTGTTTCAGCTCGCTCTTGATTTGATTGATCGCCTGATTAAGCGTTGGCTTCGGCGTGACGTAGTGCGAGTTCGCGTAGACTTTGACGAGCCGCAGATCCCGCACCTTTTGGCCAGTCAACGGGTCGAATTCGGTAATCGATTCAATCTCGTCGCCAAACATCGAGATGCGCCAGGCCCGGTCCTCGTAGTGCGCCGGAAACAACTCAATCGTGTCGCCGCGAACCCGAAACGTGCCGCGCTGGAAGTTCTGATTATTCCGCTTGTATTGCAGGGCGACCAAATCTGCCAGCAATTGGCGCTGTGCAATCCGATCTCCCACCTGCAACGCAAATGTCATGGCGGTATATGTTTCAACCGATCCGATACCGTAAATGCACGATACCGATGCAACGATGATCACGTCATCGCGCTCAAGAAGCGACCGCGTCGCAGCGTGACGCATCCGATCAATTTGTTCGTTGATCGAGCTTTCTTTCTCGATATATGTGTCGGTCCGTGGAACATAGGCTTCTGGCTGATAATAATCGTAATACGAGACAAAATACTCAACCGCATTCTCCGGGAAAAAGCTTTTGAATTCGCCATAAAGCTGCGCGGCAAGCGTCTTGTTCGGTGCCAGGATTAACGCAGGACGCTGCGTGCGCGAAATCACCTGCGCCACCGTGAATGTCTTGCCAGACCCGGTGACGCCGAGCAGCACCTGATCGTGCTCGTGCGCGTTCACGCCTTCAACCAGTTCCGCGATCGCTTGCGGCTGGTCGCCCTTCGGCTCGAACTCAGACGCAAGCCGAAAGTCAATGCCGCCTTCGCTCTTGGAGGGGCGCTCTGGACGGTGCGGGCGGAATTCAGGGAGCGTTCCAGCCACCAGCGGATGGCTTGCGATCATCGGCTGCCGGGCGAGGATCTGCTTGGCTTCGTCCGACCGCTGTTCCGGCCGCGCAAGCAGGGCCTGCAAGGCTGCGCCAACGCTTTGGTCATCCGGGCGCGGCAGGCCGCCCGCAAGCCGCAGTGCTGGCAGCGGCGCCGCGCTATCAACACTGGCATACTGCGAGGGGTCAGCCAGTTGCGGCGGACCTTCGGCCGCAAGGAAAGCCGCCTGTGGCGCTTCACCGAATCCGGGCGTTCCCGCAGCCGTCTCGACCGGCGGCGCCGTCGGTTTACCCGCCTTGCCACGCGAGGCCCGCGGCTTCGGGGTTGCATCTTTCGCCGGTTTTGCCGCCTTACCGGCGCCGGCCGTTTTGCCAGCAGTCTTCTTGCGCGATGGCGCCTTGGCCTTGCTGGCCTCCAGGTCCGCCGTCTTGCCCCGAGCGGGCCGATCAGATGTCGCTTTGCGTGCCATACAACCGATATGGCCGGACGCCGCCGCAGGATCAACGCAGAAGCGCACAATCCCCACGGCTGTTCGCCCCGCGCGAGGGAGTTTGGCGCGGGGCTGGCCGCTCTGCGGCGCGGCGCAGGCCGCAGCCTCGGTGTGGTGTCACGCTCACGCGCAGCTTGCACGGGGCGTTTGCAATCCACATGTTTGCGCGATGAGATTGCTGCGAATCGCCAAGCCCCGACCCAATAGTGTGCCGGCCGAGAAAGCAGTGAGCGTGTCGGCTGTCGGAGCGATACGCATGCTTTCCTACTTGGCAGTTCTGAGCGCAGCCATTGCCGGCTACGCCGGCGTGCAACCATGGGCCATTGCCGCAGCCGCAATCGGCCTGTCGTCGTTGTCGTACGCCGAACACTATCGCCTATATCGCCGCGGACAGGAACTTGGCCTCACATCACTGACCGACTGGGCTCTGGTCCGCAGCATCTGGAATGCCGTCATCGCCGCCACCATGGCCTACGGCGGCGGCTGGGTTTTGC
>CAZOGY010000088.1:0-15753 GCA_964579305.1 uncultured Hyphomicrobiaceae bacterium | reverse complement strand
CGCTTGAATGCATGTCGCGTCCAGTCGGTTTCACGCCCCAAGGCCGCAAAGCGGCCCGTGAGCGCAACAAAGCTAAAGCGAGGCGTATTTCATGCGACACGCTTTAGAGATGCGCGACGCGCCCACCGCCGGCATGTGTTGCGACGACCTCGGCGATCCGCTTGGAACGTGTTTTTTCGGTCTTTGCGATTTTGATCCAGCGGAGCACGTTCCGGCGGTAGCTTTGAGCGCTTTGGCCAAAGTGGGCCCTTGCGGCAGAATTTTCCTCCAACGCCGCAACGAGGTCGAGCGGTTCAACCAAGTTGTCGACATCGTCGAAAAAGTCCCACAGTCCCAGATCCTTGCTCGCCGCGATCGCCTTGCGACCGGCTTCGGTCATCCGGCCGTCGGCCTCAAGCTGCTCGGCGCGACATTTGTAAGATGATGCCCAGGCCTGCTGTTTGCGCGGGCCAATCAACTGCATCGTGCGGTGTTCATCGAGCTTGCGGCGCATCCCGTCGATCCAGCCGTGGGCGATCAGTGCATCGAGAACCTCAGCCGTCGACACATACATATCGGGCGCGCTTTTCTTGTGCGTGACGAGCCAGACGCTGTCGGTGCGGGCATGGTTGACTGACAGCCACGCCCATAACTCGTCCGCTGAGCTAACCTCGATCTGCGCAAAGCTCTCGGTCTTGACCATGCGTCACTGTTCACCGTTCGCTGTGGGCTCCACGGGCAATGGCCGCAGCTTCCAACGGGCAAGTGGGTCTGCCGCACGTCACGCCGAGGCGTTTGCTGCCGCCTTTTCCTTTTTCTTGCGCTCGTTGGGGTCGAGCCAGCGCTTGCGCAGGCGAATGGTCTCCGGGGTGACTTCGACCAATTCGTCATCCTGGATGTAGCTCATCGCGCGTTCCAGGCTCAGCCGCATCGGCGGGATCAGCGCAAGCGCGTCGTCCTTGCCGGCTGCGCGGACGTTTGTGAGCTTCTTGTTTTCGACCACGTTCACGACGAGGTCGTTGTCGCGGTTGTGCTGGCCGATGATCATGCCCTCGTAGACCTTGGTCTGCGGCGTGATCATGATCGGGCCGCGATCCTGCAGATAGAACAGGGAATACGCGGTTGCCTCGCCCATGCCGTTAGAGATCAGCACACCGTTATGTCGGCCAACGATCTCGCCCTTGTGCGGCGCGTAGGCATGGAACAGGCGGTTCATGATCGCGGTGCCGCGTGTGTCGGTCAGCAGCTCTGACTGGTAGCCGATGAGACCGCGGGTTGGGACGTGGAACACGCAGCGCTGGCGGCCGCCGCCGGACGGGCGCATCTCCAACAGATCGCCTTTTCTCTCCGAGAGCTTTTGCACAACCGCGCCAGAGTGCTCTTCGTCGACGTCGATGATCACTTCTTCAATCGGCTCCAGCCGCTGGCCGGTTTCTTCGTCCGTATTGAACACGACGCGCGGGCGAGACACCGTCAGTTCAAAACCCTCACGGCGCATCGTCTCAATGAGGATGCCAAGTTGCAGTTCCCCGCGGCCGGCCACCTCGAAGGCGTCTTTGTCGTCGGTCTCAGAAACGCGGATCGCGATGTTGCGCTCGGCCTCTTTCAGCAAGCGGTCGCGGATTACCCGCGATTGGACCTTGTCGCCCTCTTTGCCTGCGAACGGCCCGTCATTGATGCGGAATAGCATCGCAAGCGTCGGCGGATCGATTGGCTGTGCGGGCAAGGGCTGTTCGATGCTCGGGTCGCACAACGTGTCAGCCACGGTTGTGTCGGTGATGCCAGCCACAGCAACGATATCGCCAGCCTCGCCAACGTCGATCGGCTGACGCTCAAGCCCACGGAACGCCAGCACTTTGGTAACGCGTGTATTCTCAACAAGCGATCCGTCGTGGCGCAAACACTTGATCGACTGCCCGGCCTTGACCGTGCCAGCGCTGATCCGGCCCGTGAGGATACGGCCCATGAAGGCGTCGGCTTCCAGCGTGGTGGCCAGCATGCGGAACGGGCCATCCTCAACCTTGGGCGCCGGCACGTGGTTCAGGATCAAGTCGAAGAGCGGGGCCAGGCTTTCTTTTGGCCCACTTGGGTCGTTGGCCATCCAGCCATCGCGGCCCGACCCAAACAACGTTGGGAAATCGAGCTGTTCGTCGGTCGCATCAAGATTGGCGATCAGATCGAACATTTCATTCAAGACATCTTGATGCCGCTCGTCCGGGCGGTCGATTTTGTTGATCGCCACGATCGGACGCATGCCCAGTTTCAGCGCCTTTGAGAGCACAAACTTGGTCTGTGGCAAGGGGCCTTCGGAGGCATCGACCAACACCACAACGCCGTCGACCATGTTCAAGATGCGCTCGACCTCGCCGCCGAAGTCGGCGTGGCCTGGCGTGTCGACAATATTGATCCGCGTCTCGTTCCATACGACCGACGTACATTTCGCCAGAATGGTGATGCCGCGCTCTTTCTCCAGGTCATTGGAGTCCATGGCGCGCTCATCGACCTTCTGGTTGTCGCGAAACACGCCTGATTGCTTGAGCAGTTCGTCGACGAGCGTGGTCTTGCCGTGGTCGACGTGCGCGATGATCGCGATATTGCGGAGATCCATGGTGGTCTTTCCGGATGGGCCTGCGGTCGCGGTTGCGTTGCGTGGCCGGTGCATCTTTGGCGCGCGCTTACCACGCTCCCAGCGCTGCTGCCAGTTTCCCTTCGCAGATGCGGCATCGGCGTCGCGCTGCCTGCGCACGGATCTTGCGAGGTGCCGGGCAACGCCATGCCGGGCATGGGGCGGTGTCCCATTTGGAAACAGGAGCGCCACAATGTTTGAACGAAACCGGGTCGATACGGCCGAGCCGCAGCGCGGTGAGATGGCGGCTGTTGAAATCACGCTGGTCGACGGTCACACCACGGCCGGCAAACTCGTGCTTCCGCAAGGGCGCCGCCTGGTCGATTTTCTCAATGGCGACGTCGCGTTCCTGACGTTTCAGACCTTTGAAGGCGCGCAGCTTTATCTGGCACGCACGCAGATTGCGCAGATCAAACCGCTCGACGCGGCACCGCGACCGCTGCATGTTCCCGCAGCACAAACCGATGCGCTTGATCCGTATGCCGCGCTTGGCGTTGCGCCCGGCACGCCGTGGGACGATGTCCGCGAGGCCTACCGCAAACTGTCGCTGCAATATCATCCCGACCGGTTCGCAGCCGTCTCGCTGCCTCCGGACGTGGCGCAGTATTTGGCCGCCAAAGCCCGTGCAATCAACGTTGCGTTCCGCGCCCTTGAGCGCAGCGAGCAGGCACGAAAAGCGACCACCGCGGTCCGCACGGCGCCGATTTATGAAAAGCCAGGCACTGCATCGGCCGTTGGCGCGCCCGCTGCTCCACGCCCGGTTGGATGGTCCTGAGGCGGGGTGCAGGACCTTGAACGCACGCCGGGGCCTGGATTTCTCGCCAATGCGGCTTAGGGTGCCGCGCCGTCCGACCGCGGCGGCAGCCGCGACCCAACCGATTGAGAGGCCAACGTGACCCAAGCCAAATTCGACGTGCTCGGCATCGGAAATGCGATCGTCGATATCATCAGCCGTTGCGACGACGCGTTCTTGGAAGCCCACGGCGCACCGAAAGGTCATATGCGGCTGGTCGATGCGGACACCGTCACGATGCTTTACGACGCAATGGGACCGGCGATTGAGATTTCTGGCGGTTCGGCGGCCAACACGATTGCCGGTATTGCGTCGCTTGGTGGCACGACCGCCTTCATCGGAAAAGTTGCCGATGATGATTTCGGACGGATTTTCCGCCACGACCTGGACGCTGTCGGCGTTCATTTCGCGACGCCACCTGCAAGCAATGCGCCTGAGCCAACCGCGCGCTCGCTCATTCTCGTGACGCCGGATGGCCAACGCACGATGAACACGTTTCTCGGGATCAGTCCGTATCTGACCTCCGATGATCTTAATGCAGCCACCATTGGTGGCAGCGGTATCGTCTATCTGGAGGGTTATCTCTTCGATCGCGACGAAGCCAAGGCCGCTTTTCAAAACGCGGCGCGGGCAAGCAAAGCGGCTGGCGGCAAAGTTGCCCTCACGCTTTCAGACGGCTTTTGTGTTGACCGTCACAGAGACGCATTCCACGAACTTATCGCCCATGACATAGATATTCTCTTTGCAAACGAGGACGAGTTACTCTCCCTTTATCAAACAGACGATTTCGATACAGCCTTTCTGCGATGTGCTGAGCTTGTACCTGTGCTGGCGGCCACGCGCAGCGAAAAGGGGTCGCGGCTTAAATCTGAAGACGCGGTTGTCAACGTTGCAGCCGAACCTGGTGTTACCGTGGTCGACACCACCGGCGCGGGCGATCTTTATGCCGCCGGGGTGCTATTTGGACTGTCGAAAGGGCTTGAGCTTGCCGATTGCGGGGCACTTGGCTCGATGGCTGCTGCTGAAATCATTTCGCATGTCGGCGCGCGACCTGAAATCGAGCTCAAAAAACTCGCTGAACAAAAAGGGCTGAAGACGGCTTAGAATTTTCTGCAGTTAACCGGTTGTTTACAAACAAGCTTTGATGCAGTGCGGCCGCACATACAATTGTTGCGGCCGCGCATCTTTAGATCGCAGCTTTTGAAGTTTTTTGCTGGAGCGCATTTATTTTCTCTGGTTTTTTTACGAACGAACCACCATCAAGAGTGAAAGGAAAACACAAGCCATTCAATAGGTTCGTTTCATGACTTCAAACACTGGACAACGCGGCCGACCGAAAGGCAGCGGCATCGACGATTCTCAATGGATCGGAGCGATCGCCAATATGATCGCGGAAAATCCAGATTTGAAACCGACAACGGCAATTAAGGCGCTGGGCATTGAGAACCCGTCGGTTATTCGCCGTTTGCGCGATAAATACAGGGCGCAAGAAGGTGACGGCGGCGATGACGATGCGGAGTGCGACGCGGCGGCCGTTCCTTCCCACCGCCATGCGAGGCAGGCCGAGGCGACCATGGCACTTGCGGGGCCTAAGGATGCCGTGCGCAAGGCTTCGGCTGCAGCGCCAAAGATTGGGACTGCGGGCACCGGTACGGCTCGCCGCGTTGTCAAAGCGCGCAGGGCGAGGTCCACAGCCAATACCGCTACGCCAATTCAGGAACAGCGGCGCAACGCAGCGCGCAGCCCAGAAGGTCGGGCGGATCACGCTTGCGCACAACCGTTGGTAGGTCTGTTTGCGGCTGGCGCGACATTGGCGAACTTTGCGATCGCCCAACAGGCGCTGAACGCAAAGATTTGCCTGGCCCATCCAGCGTTTCGCTTTTGGGCCCAACAGCAGGTTTTGTTCTCGGCGTTGGTTCTTGAAACAAGCGGTTTGGCGCCGGCATCGCGCCGTGGTCCAACCCGCTAACGGTTCTTGTTGATTAGCCAGTGGCGTGGGGGCTGTATTTTGGAGCGGGTGGCATTGGCAGCCGTCCGGGCCCGATGGATTAGCGCATGACCGCGCCGTCCCAAACGTGCAGCCTTGAGCGTATTTCGGACTTCCTCAGAGCAATAACTCAGGGGCCGCTTGTTCAGCGGCCCTCTTTTTTTGGGGGCCGTGTTGTTCGGCAACCTGATGACGCCGCTATAATTTGCGCAGCAGAACTTGCTCAATGCGATGGTCAGCGCCTTTTTTCAGAATAAGCCGTGCGCGCCGGCGCGTGGGCAAGATGTTCTCAATCAAATTCGCCTGGTTGATTGTCCGCCAGATCTCTAGTGCCTTTTCACGCGCGGCGTCCTGCGACAGCTTGGTGTAGCGGTGGAAATAGGCGCCCGGGTCCTGAAAGGCGGTATCGCGCAAACGCATGAAGCGTTTGACGTACCAGTGCTCAAGCATCTGCGTGGGTGCATCCAGATAAATTGAGAAATCAAAGAAGTCTGAAACGTATGGGATCGCCTCACCGTCTTTTGGCAGGCGTGCAGGTTGGAGAACGTTCAAACCTTCCACGATCAAGATGTCGGGGTGTTCTATGGTGATTTCGTCGCCAGGCCGAACATCATAATGGAAATGCGAATACCGCGGTGCCGTCGTATGCTCGCAGCCCGACTTGACCGCAGCCAGGAGTTTCAACAGCCGCGCCGTATCAAAACTCTCCGGAAAGCCTTTTCGATTCATAAGGCCGCGCCGTTCCAACTCGGCGTTGGGATAAAGAAACCCGTCTGTCGTCACCAAATCGACGCGGGGGTGGTCCGGCCAGCGCGCGAGCAGTGCTTTCAGAACGCGTGCGGTCGTTGATTTCCCAACGGCAACTGATCCGGCAATCCCAAGGATGAATGGGCTTTTGCGACCGTTCGAGCCCAAAAACTTGGATGAAACGGCGTGCAGCTCCTGCGAGGCTGCGACGTACAGGTTCAAGAGGCGCGACAGCGGGAGATAAACCTCCTCGACCTCGGTCATGGAGAGATCTTCGATGACACCGGACAGGCGCTCCAGCTCGCGCGGCACGAGCGTCATTGGCGTGTCGGCGCGGAGTTTTGCCCACTCCTGGCGACTGAACGTGCGGTAGGGCGAAAACCCCAGGGCGGTTTCTTCGTCGATCGGCGCCATTTCGGCCGCGTCCTTCGGCATCCCGCTTACCCCTTCGCACCGCCGCGTGCGGCCTTTTCTGCAACCCCCGAGATGCCCTGCCGGGCGGATAAGGCCGCGAGCACATCGTTGAGCGGTATCTGACGGGCTTCGAGCAGAACGAGCAGGTGATAAAGAAGATCCGCACTTTCGCCGATGACGGCCTCGTCATCCTCGCCGACTGCGGCCAGGGCAAGCTCGACGGCTTCTTCGCCAAGTTTCTTGGCGCATTTGAGCGGTCCGCGATCCAGGAGCTGGCGCGTATAAGACGCATCGGCATCCGCAGTCCGCCGCGCCCTGATCGTCGCTGCAAGATCCTGCAGCACGGTTTGCGTCCCGTCTTCTGACACGAGTTTATCCTGTTGACACGCCGCCCCGCGCGTCGATGTGCGCGTTTCATGCCAGCCTAGCCCTGCCGGAAGGCTTCTCGCAACGGTCCTTGATTGGCCATTTGGCTAGATGTGATCGCCGTGGCGGCATGCTGCAGTGCAGGCATTGCTCGGAGGCCGTCACGACGCCAGCCGTGATGCCGCCGCTTGTGCTCATCGACCAGCATTTCACTGCGCAAAAATCGCATGCCGGATTCAAACAAAAAAACGCGCGCCGGGATGCGGGTCCGGCGCGCGCTTGGTTTGTCTCAGAGAAAGCGTGCAAACGCCCGGTTTTGTCGGTCTAGCCGCGTTGGCCTGTCAGGCGCTCGCGCAGGAAATCGAGCTGTTCGTAATTACCATACTTGATAACGAGAGCGCCGCTTTCGCCGCTGCCGCGCTTCACCTCGACTTTCAGGCCAAGCACGGAGGCAAGATCCTGTTCAAAGGCCTTTGTGTCAGGGTCTTTCTCGCGAACGGGACGCAAGATGATCGCCTCGTCCTGCATGTCCGTCGACTGCACAAGCGCCTCGACCTCGCGCACGTTAAGATCATCGTCGATGATTTTCTGAGCCAGTTGTTCGGCATCATCCCGCCCCACCAGCGCGCGCGCGTGTCCTGGTGTCAGACGGCCTTCTTTGACGTGTTCTTGAACGGCGGGCGGCAATTTCAACAGGCGCAGCGTATTGGCCAAATGGCTGCGGCTCTTGCCGATCACCTCAGCCAGTTTGTCCTGGGTGTAGCCAAACCGCTCAATCAGGTCACGATAGCCACCAGCTTCCTCGATCGCGTTGAGATCGGTCCGCTGGACGTTTTCAATGATCGCAAGTTCAAGCGCCTGCTGGTCGTCAAGAACCCGGATGATCACGGGGACATTCTGCAAGCCCGCCATTTGGGCTGCGCGCCAACGACGCTCACCAGCCACGATCTCGTAGCCTGACGTGCCATCGGCCATCGGACGAACGATGATTGGCTGAACCAAGCCGTTCTTGGCGATCGAATCGGCCAGTTCCTCAAGCTCAACCTCGCGGAAGTCCCGCCGCGGGTTCAAGGCGCCAGGCCGGATCTGCTCAACCGCGATGACCCGCTGAGTGCCTTCCGGCGGCAGCGTCGGGCGATTTCCGGTCGCGGCCTGCGGCTCGCCGATCAAAGACGCAAGCCCGCGGCCGAGCCGCGTCTTCTGCATGGGTGCTGCCGACATGTTCCCCGTCTCCCCAAATCAAACGGCCGCGCCTTTTGCCCCCGCAAGGACGCGGCCGAACGCTGAACGCCCCGTCAAGCCGCGGCTGCGCCGCTCTTCTCACGTTCGATGATCTCAGTGGCAAGCTGCACGTAGGCTTGTGAGCCTTTGCAGTTGTAGTCGTAGATCAGGATTGGCTTGCCATGCGACGGCGCCTCGGCCACGCGAATGTTGCGCGGGATCACGGTCTGATAAACCTTCGCGCCGAAGACCTTACGCACCTCGGCCTCAACCTCCTTGGTGAGGTTCGTGGCCGCGTCATGCATGGTCAGGACCACGCCCTGAATATCCAGGCTCGGGTTCAACGCGGCGCGGACTTCCGAGATCGTCTCGTTGAGCTGCGACACGCCCTCAAGCGCGAAGAACTCACACTGGACTGGCACCAGAACAGCGTGCGACGCGACCATGGCGTTCAGCGTCAGCAGGCTCAATGACGGCGGGCAGTCGATCAAGGCGTAGGTGAAGCGTTGATCGGCCGGCAGATCCGCTTGCGCAGCGTGGACCTCAAGCAAGGCATCGCGCAGGCGGAACGCACGATTACGGTCGGTCAGATGGTCGGATTCAAAACCGACAAGGTCGGAGTTGGCCGGCACAATCTGTAGATTTGGGATCTTGGTGAGCCGAAGCGCCTGGAGAAGCGGCGCAGTGCCGGCCAGAACGTCGTATGTCGTCAGGCCGCGGTCCTCGTAGCCCACGCCGAAGCCTGTGCTGGCGTTGCCCTGCGGATCGCTATCGATGATGATCACGCGCTCGCCAATCGCCGCCAGCGCGGTGCCCAGATTGATGGCCGTTGTCGTCTTGCCGACGCCACCCTTCTGGTTCGCGATGGTGATCACGCGAAGCATGTCGGTCTGCGGTTGCGCACCCATGGTGCTTATCCCCCTTGCCGTCGCTGCAAGTCCGTTACAAGCGCGATGCGCGCTGCCTCGTCGGTCAGGCTTGGGACTAGATTGACTGCGAAACACCAGTCGCGCCGGGCTGCCTCCACTTCCGCAGCCACGTCTCGACCCTTCGGGAAGACGCAAACAGTTGACGTGTCGCAATAGGGGGACGCCAGCGCGAACAGACGCTCAAGTGGCGCCAGAGCGCGCGCAGTCACAACATCAGCTTTGCCGACGGCGGCGACAGTCGCATCGCTTTCGATTCGTGTCGATAGAACACGGATGTCAATTTCCACAGTGCGCGCCAGGTCTCTCAGAAACGCACATTTGCGCTGATCGCTCTCGACCAGTGTGAATTTGATCGGTTTTTCAGCGAGAAGGATCGCCAACACCATCGCTGGAAATCCACCGCCAGAGCCAAAATCCACAAGCGTTCGTGACGATGCGGGGATCATCGATGCCAATTGGGCACTATCGGCAAAATGGCGATGCCACACATGATCGAGCGATCGCGGCGCGACCAGATTGACGGCCGCCTGCCAGCGAACAAGATGCGTCCGATAGGTTTCCAACCTCGCAAGTGTACGGTCATCGACATCGAACGCGGCCGCGAAGTCGGACGCCGAGGCGATCTCGCGAGCGAAGTCGCTCATGCCGACAGGGCCTTGCGCTGCTTTCTCAAATGGGCAGCAAGAATGACGAGCGCCGCGGGCGTCATCCCGTCGATTCGGCCGGCCTGAGCCAGCGTGGCTGGGGCCTGTGCGTTCAGCTTCTGGCGGACCTCGGTAGAAAGGCCAGCGATGGCCTCGTAATCAAAATCGCTGGGGATCGCGATCGCTTCATCGCGCCGCAATTGCGCGACATCGGCGTCCTGCCGCCGCACGTATGGCTCATAGCGAGCGTCGATCTCGGCCTGATCAGCGATCGTAGCGTCGACATTGCCCAGTTCGGGCCAGATCGCGCGCAGCTTGGCCAAGTTCATGTCCGGATAGGCCAGCAACTCAAACGCGGTCCGTCTGCGGCCGTCCTGATTGACATTGAGGCCAGCGCGGCGGGCTTGCGATGGGGTCAACGCCAAGCCACGAAGTTGCGCGTGAACAGCGTCCAAGGTTGCCGCTTTGCGAGCGAAAGCTGCACTGCGTTGCGATGATACACAGCCCAGGTGTTCACCGATCGGTGTCAAGCGCTGATCGGCATTGTCAGCGCGCAGCTTCAAGCGGAACTCCGCGCGCGATGTGAACATGCGATAGGGCTCGCTGACGCCGCGGGTAACCAGATCATCGATCATGACGCCGATGTAGGCGTCGGCACGCGACAGCACGCCCGGATCGCCGGAAGCGATCGCCCGTGCCGCGTTCAACCCTGCAATCAGACCTTGCGCGCCGGCCTCTTCGTAGCCCGTCGTGCCGTTGATCTGGCCGGCGAGATACAAGCCAGCCAACGCCTTAAGCTCCAACGTCGGTTTTAATGCACGCGGATCGACATAGTCGTATTCGATCGCATAGCCGGGCTGCTTGATTTCAACCCGCTCCAAACCGCGGATGGTCCGCAGGAACGCGATCTGGACATCGGCGGGCAGCGACGTCGAGACCCCGTTTGGATAGATCGTGTCGTCATCCAGGCCCTCGGGCTCCAGAAAGATCTGATGGCGCTCGCGATCCGCAAACCGGACGATCTTGTCTTCGATTGACGGGCAATAGCGCGGGCCGACCCCGGAAATCTGGCCGGAGTACATCGCCGAGCGGCTGAGGTTGTCGCGTATGATGCGATGCGTCTCGGGCGTCGTTTCGGTGATGTGGCACGGCACCTGCGGTGTGGTGACCGCCTCGGTCAGAAACGAGAATGGCACCGGCGGCTGATCGCCAGGCTGCTCTTCAAGTGTTGCCCAATCGATCGTGTCCGCGCGCAAACGTGCCGGCGTTCCGGTTTTCAAGCGGCCCATGGGCAGGCCCAGGCTCTCCAGCCGCTCGGCAAGCTTGACAACCGGGGCCTCGTCCACGCGACCTGCCGGGACGCGCTGATCGCCGATATGGATGAGGCCGCGCAAGAAGGTGCCGGTGGTCAGTACGACGGCACCCGCCCGTACCTGTCGCCCGTCGGACAGCACAACGCCGCAGGCGCGCCCGTGCTCGACGATCAAATCTTCGGCGCCAGCCTCAATCACTTGCAAGTTTTCCTGTGCCACGACGAGCGCTTGCATCGCCTTGCGGTACAGTTTGCGATCAGCCTGACAGCGCGGGCCTTGCACAGCCGGGCCCTTCGACCGGTTCAGAAGCCGAAACTGAATGCCGGCTGCATCGGCCGCGCGCCCCATGAAGCCGTCGAGTGCATCAATCTCACGGACCAGATGCCCCTTGCCGAGACCGCCGAACGCCGGGTTGCATGACATCTCCCCCACGGTCGCGAACGTGTGGGTGACCAGCGCTGTCTTGGCACCGAGCCGCGCCGCTGCGCCCGCCGCCTCCGTGCCGGCGTGGCCACCGCCAATGACGATGACGTCAAAGCGGCTTGTCGTTGTGTCGGGTCGCACCATTGTTCGGTTTAAATCTGCGGGCATTCAACCGCCAGCTCCACTCATGTTCGCGTTAGATTCCAATTCCGTCCTGATATAAGGTCCAGATCGCGGAAGGTCAAAACAAACCGTTGCATATGAATCGCAATTCGACGTTTCACGTGAAACATTTCGTTTATTATTTTCGAGATTCTATTTTCCAATACAAAAACGGCTGAAAATCGCGCCGAGAACCTCTTCGGAATCGATGCGTCCGGTCAAGCGTCCAAATTCGGCCGCGGCGAGGCGCAGATCCTCAGCGCGCAATTCAATCAAAGCAGGATCGGCCGCGAGAAACGTCTCGAGGTGCCGGAGCGCGGAACGCAAGTGTGCGCGATGGCGCGGCGCGGTGGGCGGCGGCATGGCAGGCTCCTGCGTAGCCGTGTGCGCCGCCTCAACGATATATGCGACCAATTTGTCAAGGCCGCGCCCGTCTTTCACAGAAATGGCACTGTCATAAGACGTGATCTCTCGGACCGCGCCATCAAACAAATCGATCTTGTTGACGACCGTGAAAACGGGTGATGAAACGCCATCCGTTAATCGCGCCTCGCCTTCAGGATTTTCCGATGGCGCATTCAAATGCGCCGCCTGGTTTGCCGGCGCTGCAATATCGGTTGGCGGCAGAATGGGATCAGCGGCATCAATCAGCCAGATCACAAGATCCGCTTGCGCAATGCGCGTGCGGGCTCGGCGCATGCCCTCGCGCTCGATGGCGCCGCCGCCTTCGCGCAGACCTGCGGTATCACTGACCACAACTGGTACGCCGCCGAGATCTAATTTGACCTCGATCACGTCACGGGTCGTTCCAGCCTCATGCGAAACGATGGCGACGTCGCGGGCCGCAAGCGCATTCAAAAGCGACGACTTTCCTGCGTTGGGGGCACCGGCCAAGGCCACTTTGAAGCCGTCTCTGATGATTTCGCCGCGGTGTGCATTCGCCAAATGTGCAATCAATTCGGCCTGCAGCGCTTCGATCTCGCGTCGCGCATGCGCATAAGCGCCCTCGGCGACGTCTGCTTCATCTGAGAAATCGATGCCACTTTCAACGAGTGCCATGGCATCGCGCAGTTTTGCGCGCCAACCATCATACTGGCGAACCAAGCCGCCATCGAACTGATGGAAAGCTTGCTTTCTCTGCAGGGCGGTTTCAGCGTCGATCAGATCGGCAAGTCCCTCGGCGGCCGTCAGATCAAGTTTGCCATTTACAAATGCGCGCTGCGTGAATTCCCCGGGCTCGGCTGGGCGGCAGCCAGGTTGGCGGCCGAGAGCATCGAGCAACGCCGTGACAACCGCGCGGCTGCCGTGACAATGGAATTCTATCACATCCTCGCCGGTCGCGCTGGCGGGCGCCCGGAACCCGAGAACCAGCGCTTCATCGATCGGGCTTGCGTCTTGCGGGTCAACAAGCCGTCGCAAGCTTGCCCGGCCCGCGGAAACGTTGTTGGCGCCGAGCGCTTGAGCCGCTGCAAAGGCGTCCGGCCCCGACATGCGCACGACCGCGATCGCGGACCGTCCAGGCGCCGAGGACAACGCAAAGACCGTGCGCGACGGGTCAGGCACATCTTGGTGATCAGACAGATCCACGCTCAGCCCTCACGGCTCGCTTTGAGAACTTGGTTGAAACGACCAGGGCGTCGATCAGATCGCGCCAAGATTGAGATCGCGCAGAGCACTTCTTTCACTTTCCGTCGATCAATAATGGTTGCGCCGTAATGTGATGTGCGTCGCGATCGAAAGTGTGCTTGACACAAGTCATGGCTTACTGTGCGCTTTCATGAAACGGCGAAACCTGATCAATCACAGGGTGTTACCGTGTTGCGTTCTGTTGTTCGTTACGGCTTCGTGCCGTTCATGCTGATCGGGCTCAACGGTCTTGGTCTTTGGGTTGTGACCTCTGGCTGGTCCTATCTTTGGCTTGGCCTGATCCTTCTCGTCGCGATTTTGACCGCATTCGCCGCCGAACGCCTTGCGCCCTGGCACAGCGAATGGAATGCGACCCACAATGACGAGACGACAAACATCTTTCATGCGGCCGTTTACGAGATTTCCAACGTCAACGCGATCTTGCTGATCCCGGTTGTGACGTTTCTGATCCCATCGATCGGCATCTGGCCAACGCACTGGCCGATCCTCGCACAACTCTTGATCGCGATCCTATTTGCCGATTTCGCCCTGATGTATCTTCATTATCTCAGCCACCGGTTCCGCTTTCTGTGGCGGCTGCACGCAGTTCACCATGGGGTCGGCCGGCTCTACGGCTTCAACGGGTTGGTCCGCCACCCGCTTCACCAGACTGTCGATCTTGCGATTGGGACATCGCCATTGGTGATTTTCGGCATGCCGACGGAAGTTGCGGTGCTTCTGGGGCTGGCGATTTCCATTCAGCTCATCATCCAGCATGCCAATGTCAGTTACGTGCTCGGTCCATTTCGCAATTGGCTCTCAATCGGAGAATTGCACCACCTGCACCACGTCAATTGGGGCACCGAAGGTGATTGCAATTTCGGGCTGTTTCTCACGGTTTGGGATCGGCTGCTCGGTACCTTCCATGCACAGCCACCGCGGCCCATCACGGCCGGCGATATGGGCATCGATGAGGTGCCGGAGTTCCCGAAATCGTATTGGGAGCAACTGCTATTCCCGATCTATTATCGACCCGGAGCGGGCGTTCAGCGCGTCCAAGTGCCCTCAGCCGCCGAATTGACCCGCAAGAACGTTTCGAATCTCGGCCAGTGAGCGCAATTGCCGGCCGTCGGCATCGAAGTTTGTTTCGTGCAACCAAGCTTGGAAAGCAGCGCGTCGGAGCGGCCAATCGCCGTCGATTATCGCATACCACGCTGTGTCGCGGTTGCGGCCTTTTGTGACGACGGCCTGGCGAAACACGCCTTCATAGATAAAGCCGAAGCGTTCCGCCGCTTGCCGCGACGGCGCATTCAGGACATCGCATTTCCATTCACATCGACGATATCCAAGCTCGTCGAAAACATAAGCCATCAACCGCGCAATGGCTTCGGTTCCGGCGCGGGTCTTTTGAAGACAGGGCGAGAAATAAATAAACCCAATCTCGATAACTCCGTTATCTGGGTCAATGCGCATCAGACTTGCAAAACCGGCCGCGACACCGGTCGATCGATCCCGCACGGCGTAGAACACCGCATCCGTGGTATTTGCCAAACGCTCAATGAGGGCGCGAAACGGCGGGTGCGTCGTGAAAGGGCCGACCGGAAGGTATGTCCAGCCGGTCCCGGCTTGATCTTCCATCGCACATTTGACGAGTTCGGCTGCATGCTGATCCGCATTGAGCGGCTCAAGCGTCATAAATGATCCAGCTAAAATTTGCCGACGGGGGACTTGCGCCCCTCGCCAAAGTGGAAGCGGCCGCCCCACAGGTTGGCCGCAATCATTCTTGAAACGATCGTTTTTGCACATCGCAGCAGATTGTCTCGCTCAGACGCACCGGCGCGTTGTGACAGATGCGATCTCACCAACGGTTTAGGTATTCATGGACTGGAAGAATTCGCCGTTGGTTTTTGTGGAACGCAACTTGTCGAGCAGGAACTCGACGGCATCGTTTGTGCCCATCGGATTGAGGATCCTGCGCAAGACATAGGTTTTCTTGAGATCTTGGGCGGGAATGAGCAGGTCCTCTTTCCGTGTGCCGGACTTGGCAATGTCGATCGCGGGGAAGACCCGTTTATCGGCAACCTTGCGATCCAGAACCAGTTCGGAGTTACCGGTGCCTTTGAATTCTTCAAAGATCACTTCATCCATCCGCGAGCCCGTTTCGATAAGCGCGGTCGCGATAATGGTGAGCGAGCCGCCCTCTTCGACGTTGCGCGCTGCACCAAAGAAACGCTTTGGCCGCTGCAGGGCGTTGGAGTCCACACCGCCCGTCAAAACCTTACCGGAAGATGGCACGACGGTATTGTAAGCGCGGCCAAGCCGCGTAATCGAATCGAGCAGAATCACCACGTCGCGCTTGTGCTCGGTCAGCCGCTTGGCCTTTTCGATGACCATTTCAGAGACCTGAACGTGCCGCGATGGCGGTTCGTCAAACGTTGAGGAAATCACCTCGCCGTTCACCGAACGCTGCATGTCGGTGACCTCTTCAGGACGCTCGTCGATCAAAAGCACGATCAAATAGCA
>CAZOGY010000087.1:0-16082 GCA_964579305.1 uncultured Hyphomicrobiaceae bacterium | reverse complement strand
CTAAAGCATGGCGCCTTTAATCGGATTCACCTGTTTGGGAGCAACGCGACCCGGCGCAAGCGCCGCCCCCGCGGAGGCGCCCGACCGCAGGGAGGAATAGTGACGTGAGCGCAACTGCCTATAGCGAGGCGCATTTCATGCGACACGCTATAAAGCGCCCATGCTGCAGGCGGGCGCGCACTATTCATGCGGACTTGCCGCACTGAGCGCCGAAAGTCGCGCGCCAACGAGCCTGTCGCGCTCAAACCTCCATGCCGAGCGCCTTGGCGACCGTGAAGAGATCTTTGTCGCCGCGACCGCAAAGGTTCATCACCAGCAGGTTGTCCTTGGCCAATGTCGGCGCAAGCTTCATGACGTAGGCCAATGCATGGCTCGGCTCGAGCGCCGGGATGATGCCCTCGGTGCGCGTACAAAACTGCAACGCCTCAAGCGCCTCGGCATCCGTCGCCGGCACATAGTGCACCCGCCCAGAATCCTTCAACCAGGCATGTTCCGGCCCAACGCCTGGATAGTCGAGGCCGGCTGAAATCGAGTGGCCTTCGAGGATCTGGCCATCGCCATCTTGCAACAGATACGTGCGGTTGCCGTGCAAAACGCCCGGCGAGCCACCCGTCATCGACGCGGCATGGCCATTGTCAACGTCGATCCCATGCCCACCAGCTTCCACGCCATAGATCGCAACGCCAGCATCGTCGAGGAACGGATGAAACAGCCCGATCGCGTTGGATCCACCGCCGATGCAGGCAACAAGTGTATCGGGCAAACGGGCCTCCGCCGCCATCATCTGCTCGCGCACTTCATTGCCGATCACCGACTGGAAATCGCGCACCATCGCGGGATAGGGATGCGGACCGGCAGCAGTGCCGATGATGTAGTAGGTGTCGCGTACGTTCGTGACCCAATCGCGCAGCGCCTCGTTCATGGCATCTTTCAGGGTGCCCGCACCTGACGTCACCGGATTGATCTTCGCGCCGAGCAATTTCATGCGCGCCACGTTTGGCGCCTGCCGCTCGACGTCCGTGGCGCCCATATAGACTTCGCACGGCATGCCGTATTTGGCGCACACGGTAGCGACCGCAACGCCGTGCTGCCCGGCGCCTGTCTCAGCGATGATCCGCGGCTTGCCCATCCGCCGGGCAAGCAGGATTTGACCGAGGCAGTTATTGATCTTGTGAGAGCCGGTGTGGTTCAGTTCGTCCCGCTTGAAGTAGATCTTCGCGCCGCCAAGCTCAGCAGTCATACGCTCGGCGAGATAAAGCGGCGACGGCCGCCCGCCGTAATCGGCCAAGAGCTTGGCGAACTCGGCAGCAAACGCGGGGTCCGCCTTTGCCGCGTTGTAGGCCTCCTCCAATTCGAGGATCAGCGGCATCAGCGTTTCGGCCACAAACCGCCCGCCGAACAGGCCAAAATGCCCGCGTTCGTCCGGCCCTGCGCGATAGGTGTTGGGTTTGGTTTCGGCAACGGTCGCGGTCATGGAACGGTCTCTCGGGCGCGTGTGATGAAGAACAAGCCCGGACATTACACGTCGCCGATGACCCGCACAAACGGACGGAACGGCGCGGGGCCTGGCTGGGTCAGCGCGCTCCCCGCGACGGGAGAGCCTGCGCACGGCGGCAGCCCGCTGGCATCGCGGCGCTTGTGTCCAATGCGTCGCCTGGGCCCATCGTCGCCCTACGTCTCATGGCCATTGACCGCGCTTGATTTCGGCAACAGCCATCGCAGAGCTCATAAATGCCGATTGACATCGACGCCACAGCGCGTGTTCTACTCTATATGCAGATAATAGCGAACAGTTTTGCTCAAGTTTAGTTCGCATAAAAGTGAATTTTCGAAATTTCCTCACGCTTTCAAACAGCTTTTATGAATTTAAGTGTTTTCCACAGGCCCCCAAACCAACATCTAGTTATTTAAACGTTGCAGCATAATTGTTTTTATCCGGAGGAGCGCGTGCGCCACGTTCCATCCAGGCAATGCACGGCACGACGCATTGGTCATCGCGTGACGCTATCGGGAGTGTTTATGATGCAGTTCTTGGCTGTCTTGTCCGCCTTTTTGACGATGTTTGCCGCATCGGCCCAGGCGCAAACCAAGCTTGCGTTTGCATTCGATTGGAAATTTGAAGCGCCCAGCGCGCCCTACTTTGCCGCTGTCGACAAGGGCTTCTTCACGGCCGAAGGGCTCGACGTAACCATTTCGCCTGGCAAAGGTTCGCTTGACGCGATCCCAAAAGTGGCGAATGGGCACTTCCAGTTCGGGTTTGCGGATATCAACAGCCTCACCAAATATCTCGACAATAAGCCGGACGCGCCCGTCATCGCCGTCATGATGATTTACGACAAACCGCCGTTCGCCGTGATCGGGCGCAAGTCTCTGGGCGTCCTCACGCCGGCAGATTTGGAGAACCGCGTCCTGGGCGCACCGCCGCCAGACGGTGCCTGGGCACAATTCGCCGCATTCGCAAAAGCAAATCGATTGGACCTGTCCCAGCTACAGGTTCGACCGGTGACCTTCGGGGAACGTGAGACCCTTCTCGCGCAGGGCAAGCTCCACGCGGTCACCGGCTACTCCTTCTCCAGCTTCTTGAATCTGATCCGCCTCGGCGTCCCCGAAAACGACATCAACGTCATGCTCATGGCCGACCACGGTCTGCAGCTGTACGGCAATGCCATCATCGTCAACACGGACTTTGCGGACGCCAACCCAGACATTGTCACGCGGTTCCTGCGGGCCGTCGCGAAGGGCTGGCGCCATGTCATCGCTAAGCCGAGCGAGGGTCTCGCGATGCTTGCCAAACGCAATCCCGAAGCGGACGTATCCCTGGAAGCGCTGAGACTTTCGATTGTGATCCAGGATAACGTTCTCACAGATTACGCCCGCAAAAACGGTATCGGAAAGATTGATCGGGAACGTTTCCGCGTTGCACTCAAACAGCTTGGCCAGAACTATAAATTCAAGACGCCGCCAAGAATGGAGCGGATTTTCGATGATCGCTATCTGCCTGAGAGCATCAATCTGAAATTGTTCTGAGAATAGGGCATTGGCATTGCACCAACCTCACCGCCAACTGCCGCGCCGTCACACAACCTGAACAAAGAAATGCCCGAAGCGGAACGACCTCCGCCTCAAGACAAATAAATCGGAAGACCGCTACGAAAACGCCCGGCAGCAAACACCGCCGGGCGTTCCCACATTCGCGATGCGCAGACCGTCTCAACGACCCGCGCATCCTGCCATTCGCCGTGGCTTAAGCGACCGCCATTTCCCGGCCTTCCAGATCGAAGCGGTCGTTGTTCATGATCTTGGTCCAGGCCGCCACGAAATCGTGCACGAACTTCTCCTGGTTGTCGTCTTGCGCATAGACTTCCGCATACGACCGCAGGATCGAGTTGGAACCAAACACCAGGTCGACCCGGGTTGCCGTCCACTTCGTCTCGCCCGACTTACGGTCGATCACGTTGTAGAGGTTGGTGCCCTGTGGCTCCCACTTATTCGCCATGTCGGTCAGGTTGACGAAGAAGTCGGTCGTCAGGGCGCCTTCGCGATCGGTGAACACACCGTGCTTGGTGCCGTCGAAGTTCGTGCCCATCGCGCGCATGCCGCCGACAAGGCAGGTCATTTCCGGCGCCGTCAAACCGAGCAGATGCGCACGATCCAGCATCAGCTCTTCCGCAGCAACCGAGTAATCCTGCTTGAGGAAGTTGCGGAAACCATCGGCCAGCGGCTCAAGCGGTTCAAACGACTCTGCATCCGTCATCGCATCGGTCGCATCGCCACGGCCCGGCACGAACGGAACTTCGATGCTTACGCCACCGGCTTTGGCAGCCTGCTCAACGCCGACATTGCCGGCAAGCACGATAACATCAGCAATGCTTGCCCCGGTCTCTTTCGCGATCGGCTCCAGCACCGACAAAACACGCGCCAGGCGTTCGGGCTCGTTGCCCTCCCAGTCTTTCTGCGGCGCCAAGCGAATACGGGCACCGTTGGCACCACCGCGCATGTCCGATCCACGGTAGGTCCGCGCCGAGTCCCAGGCCGTGGCGACCATGTCGGCGATCGACAAGCCGGCATCGGCGATCTTCGCCTTCACAGCAGCAACGTCATAGTCCGTCGCACCGGCTGGAACCGGGTCCTGCCAAACCAGATCTTCTTGCGGAACTTCCGGGCCGATGTAGCGGATTTTAGGGCCCATATCGCGGTGGGTCAGCTTGAACCAAGCGCGCGCAAACGTGTCTGCGAAGTACTCCGGATCGGCGTAGAACTTCTCCATATAGCCGCGATAGATGGGGTCCATCTTCATGGCCATATCCGCGTCCGTCATGATCGGATTGCGGCGGATGGATGGGTCTTCGGCGTCGACCGGCTTGTCTTCTTCCTTGATGTCGATCGGCTCCCACTGCCAGGCGCCGGCCGGGGACTTCTTCAACTCCCACTCGTAGTTGAGCAGCAGGTGCATATAGCCATTGTCCCACTGCGTCGGGTGCGTGGTCCACGCGCCCTCGATACCGGACGTGACCGTGTTGCCAGCGATGCCGCGGGTTTTCTTGATCATCCAGCCGAGGCCCTGCTCGATGACGTCGGCGCTTTCGGGGTCAGCTTCGATGTCAGCGGCATTGCCGTTGCCATGGCACTTGCCGACGGTATGCCCGCCAGCCGTCAACGCGGCGGTCTCCTCGTCGTTCATGGCCATGCGCTTGAACGTTTCACGCACTTGCGCCGCCGTCTTAAGCGGATCTGGCTGACCGTTCACGCCTTCCGGGTTCACGTAGATCAGGCCCATCTGAACGGCAGCCAGAGGGTTCTGCATCGTGGCAGGGTCATCAACGCTGTCGTAGCGCTCATCGGACGGTGCGAGCCATTCCTTCTCGGCACCCCAATAGACGTCTTGCTGCGGGTGCCAGGTGTCGGCGCGACCGAACGCAAACCCGTACGTTTTCAGGCCCATCGACTCATAGGCAACGTTGCCTGCAAGCAGGATGAGGTCAGCCCACGACAGACGGTTGCCGTACTTCTTCTTGATTGGCCACAGCAGCCGGCGCGCCTTGTCGAGGTTGGTGTTGTCCGGCCATGAGTTGAGCGGGGCAAAACGCTGGTCGCCGGTTCCGCCGCCGCCGCGGCCATCCGACACGCGATACGAACCCGCCGCGTGCCACGCCATGCGGATCATCAGACCGCCGTAGTGCCCCCAGTCGGCAGGCCACCACTCCTGGCTGTCCGTCATCAGCGCGCGCAGGTCGGCTTTGACCGCGTCAACGTCGAGCTTTTTGACTTCTTCGCGATAATTGAAATCTTTGAGCGGATTGGTCTTGGTGTCGTGCTGGCTCAGGATGCCGACGTTCAGCGCATTCGGCCACCAAGCCATCACCGAGGAATTCATGGCGGTCAGTCCGCCGTGCATCACAGGGCATTTGCCCGCCGGCACATCATTACCGTCCATAGTTGATCTCCAGGCGTTTTTTGAAAGATCTCAAATCGGGCCGACGGCGCGTTGCATTGCGCGCATGCGGACCCTTGCCCACAACCCGTAGCAGAGACCGTAGATTAGATTAATTCCAATCTTCTGATCGGCGCGATAAGCTGGGGTTATGAGTAGCCCGACACTCAAGCAGCTTCGCTATTTTGACGCTTTGGCCAGGCATCGCCACTTCGGCCGGGCGGCAGAAGCCTGCGCGATTTCGCAGCCAGCCTTATCCATGCAGATCAAAGAGTTGGAAGAGCTGCTGGATGCCGAACTGGTCGACCGCGGCGCCCGCGCTGTGCATCTGACCAAGCTTGGAGAAGCAATGGCCGAGCGCGGCCGCGCGATCCTGCTGGCTGTGGACGAATTGGTCGATTTGGCGCGCGCCTCAAAGAACGCATTGACCGGTGACTTCAAGATCGGCGTGATCCCAACGGTGGCGCCCTACCTCTTGCCGACCGTGATCACAAGGCTTGCGGAAGCGCATCCGGGCCTTGAGATCCATGTCCGCGAAACGGTGACGCCGACGCTCATCAACGAACTCAAAGACGGACGGCTCGACACCGCGATCCTCGCGCTCCCCACGTCGGAGCATTGGCTTGAGGAAGTGACGCTGTTTCGGGAGAACTTTCTGCTCGTGCGGCCCAAGGCCGAAGCCGGCCAGCCGGTTCCCGACAGCGACATGCTGCGCGAAATGCGTCTGCTGCTTCTCGAAGAAGGGCATTGTTTTCGGGAGCAGGCGCTGTCGTTTTGCAACCTGCGATCCGGCTCCCCCCGCGAGGCGCTCGACGCAAGCTCACTCTCAACGCTCGTTCAGATGGTCAGCGCCGGGATCGGCGTGACGTTGATTCCGGAAATGGCGATCCCAGTCGAAACCCGGTCGGCCGATGTCGCGATCTCCCGGTTCGATGAACCACAACCAGCCCGCACCATCGGAATGGTCTGGCGCAAAACAAGCCCGCTGGCCGAACAACTCACCGGCATTGCAGATCTCATCCGGCCAGCTTGCAGCCACGCCGCCGTCAAAGCTGACAGTGCGCCATATGACAGAGCAAGCGCTTAGCCGCGCGCGCCCGGCCCAGCGCCTTTGGCAGCGGCTATGAACGCCGTGATGAGCGCGGGATCCTTGATACCGGGCGCGCTTTCTACCCCAGAGGACACATCGACCGCCGGCGCTCTGGTCACGCGGACCGCCTCAGCCACGTTGTCGGGGTTGAGCCCGCCGGACAACATGTAGTCGACCTCGCCAGCAACGTCGCAGATCGCATTCCAGTCGAACGCAAGTCCGTTGCCGCCAGGCAAAATCGCGTCTTTTGGTGGTTTGGCATCAAACAGGATGAGATCGGCGGCATCGCGGTAGTCGAGCGCAGCTGCCGCGTCTTCGCGCGTCGCAACAGCGATCGCTTTGATCGTGCGCGCACCTGTTCGCGCACCTATTTCGCGCACCCGCTGCGGTGTCTCAGCCCCATGCAATTGCACGACGTCCGGCCCGATCTCAGCGGCCACGCGCCCAACCAGCGCCTCGTCCGGGTTCACGAGCAGCATCACGACCATCGCGCGCCCGCTCGCCTGCGCGGCCAACGCGGCTGCCGCTTCAAGCGTGACATGGCGCGGGCTCTTGGGAAAGTGCACAAGGCCGACGTAGTCCGCGCCAGCCGCAATCGCCGCCTCCAGCGTCTCCGGCGTCGACAGCCCGCAGATTTTCACATCCGTCATCGCAAACCGGATCCTTGCTTCATGGGCGCGATTGCAATGCCGCCACCGCGCCCGCACCAATCAACGCCGACCCTCCGATGCGATTGACCATGCGCTGGACTGAGGGCCGCTGGATCGTCGCGCGCGCCCTGACGGCGAGGAGGGCATACCCAAACACGTTGATCGCCGCGAGAATAACGAATGTCGCAATCATGATCGCAGCTTGAAGCAGCCACGGGCGTCCCGAGTCCAAAAACTGCGGCACGAACGCAACGAAGAAAACCAACGCCTTGGGATTGAGCACCGTGACCGTAAAGGCGTTGCTGAACATCGTGCGCGCCGCCATCGGCACCGCATGGACGTCTCCACCAGTTGGAACGCCAGCGCGCCAAAGCCTGACCCCTAAATAAATCAGATAGGCAGCGCCAATCCACTTGAGGATCAGATACAGCTCTCCCGACGCCATCAGCAGCGCGCCAAGACCAGCCACGGAAATCGTCATCGCCACCAAGTCGCCGAGCGCGACACCAATCACAGTCGGAACCGCCGCGCGCCAGCCGTGGCCCAACGCATACGACGTGACAAGCAAAACGGTCGGTCCCGGCGATGCCAGCAGCACGGCAGATGCCAGCGCGAACGCCAGCCAGGTTTCAATCGCCATCGATCAACGCTCCCCCGCTCCGTCACCGCACCCAGCAACTTCCTCGTAAACAGCGATCGCCGCATAAAGATCTTCGATCGATGCCCCGACCGATTTGAATAGTGTGATCTCGTCTGGATTGCGCCGCACCGGAGCCGTTTCGCTCGTCAGACCAAACAGATCACCCTCGATGCGATCTGGATCGAGGACACCCTCCGCGATCGGAATGACAAGGTCGCCGGCCTCCTTCAGCCCACCCGTCATCGTATCGGCCCAGATCCGCGCCCGCGTGATCGCCACATCGTCGCTTTCGCGCATATCGGGCCGGAACGCGCCAACAAGATCCACATGGACACCCGGCGACAGCCAATCGCCTTGAAATACCGGCGTCTGAGATAACGTGGCCGTCGACAGAATATCAGCGGCACGCACCGCTGCTTCCAAATCATCGGCGACGATGACGTTGAGCGGTGTGTCATCAAACAGCGCGGCAACCCGCTCCGCATGCGCCCGTGTGCGGTTCCAGATCCGCACCGTCCGGATCGGGCGCACACTCGCGTGCGCGCGGATCAATTGAGGAGCCAACGCGCCAGCGCCGATCACGGTCAGGTTGCACGCATCGGCCCTTGCAAGATAGCGGGCTGCAAGCCCCGATGCCGCGGCAGTCCGTCTCGCGGTCAATTCAGCGGCATTGATCAGGGCCAGAGGTGCGCCATCCTCCGTACTGATCAGAACATACAGGCCCGCAATGGCCGGTTTGGAAAATCGCACGCCATTATCCGGCGTAACCGTGACCAGCTTGAACCCAAGATACCGCCCCGCCGCATCGCCATCAGCGTGTGCCCGCGTCCAGGCCGGCATAAGCAGCAACGTCGCCGCCGGCCGCGCGCCAAGATCAATGGTGTGATGATGGCGGAGCGGCGAGACGGCGCCAGTGCGAAAGCCCGCGGCAAGCACGTCGACAGCTTTGGGGAACGTCAGCGCTGCTGCGACGGCGCCGGCATCGATTTGCAACATCCGCCACCTTCATGTCGGTCGCGCTGTCATGGCGTGCCGTGCGCGCAACATACAGCAGGGCAGACACCCAACGCCGCAATGTTCGTGAATTTGCGATCCGGTTCCAGATCGCGCTGGATATTCAGCCTTACCGACCAGCGATCGCAAGTGACCGCTCGGCCGTGGGTGTCGTCGCTGCCAACTTCTTGGCGGCCTGAACATGGTCGTCGCGCTCGCGCGTGAGGCGATCAACCTCGCCCTTCCAGCGCAAAGCCTCCTGTGTGCGCTGACGCGCAAGCTTGCGCCATTTGCCCTGGCTCATCCAGACCGCGGTGCCGCCAACGAGAACGCCCAAAATCAGCGCGCCGAACAGGAAATAGAAAAACGGCATTTCCAGCCCGATCGCCGGGTTCTCCGGATTGAACGGATCAAGGCCAAGCTGGACCAGATGCCGGTTCGCAACCGCAAGCGGCACGAGCACCAGAATGATCGCAAAGGCAAACAGCGTCGAAAGAATCCGGCCGATCACGACAATCGTCTCCTCGGTGCCGCGCGGGAAGCGCCAGTGTTTCATGCCGCCGAACAGGTGCCGCCCCGCGACCTGCTCGTCAAGATTGACCCTGTCCTGACGTTAGCGCCGGCATCTTAACGTTTTGATCTCAGATCGGGTCAGGCACCACAGCATCAAACAGCGTCATAAGCACGACACCCTGACCACCAAAGACCAACCTGAGAGCCAACAATGACTGAGGCGCTGATCTCACTGCGCCAGGATGGATCGTCAGCGCGCCCTGAGTTCAGGCGGCTTTCGTCGCCTTGGAAACCCGCGGCTTGCGCGCCGGCTTCAGCTTTGGGTTTTCGATTGCGACCTCGTTCAAACGTTCGCGCAACTCTTTGCCCGTCTTGAAGAATGGCACGTATTTCTCATCGACCGCGACCGAAACGCCGGTTCTGGGATTTCGCCCCATCCGCGCCTCGCGATGTTTGACCGTGAATGCGCCAAAGCCACGCAACTCAACACGGTCTCCCCGCGACATCGCCTCGATAATCTCGTCAAACACCACGTTGACGATCTTTTCGACATCACGATGCAATAGATGCGGATTTGCTGCTGCAATCCGATTGATCAGCTCCGACTTGATCACGCCGCCCTCGCAAACGAAGCCCTTGACTTTATTTGAGTTTTTGAGGCTGCCAAACCGAGAGCAAACCGTCAAGACCCAACGTCGACAAAGGCTGCGAACTGCCAAGCGCGCTGCGCATACCCTCACCAAAAGCTTGCGCAATCCCGTGGGCAAACCCGCGTGCTGCGGCTTCAAGGCCCCAGGCGTTCGGCTTTTGCGGTTTCCAGTCGACGACCTTCAGCCCTTTGCGCACGCCGCGATTGTCCGTCAGCCAGGCCATCACCGCGTCATCGCCGCCGAGCTTATCGATCAGCTTATAGCGCACCGCATCGCGCCCGGAATAAACACGGCCTTCCAGCAGACCGGGAACGTTACCAGCGTCGATTTTGCGCCGGCCTTCCACAAGTCCAACAAACCAGCGCTTGCTCTCGGCAATCATGCTTTCGGTCACGCGTCGCGCATCCGGCGTGATCGGGCTGAAAAGCGACGGCTCAGCCTTCAGCGTCCCCGACTTGATCTCGTTCATTTTGATGCCGAGCTTATCGAGCAGACCCGAAATTTCCGGCCATTGAACAAGCACGCCGACGGAACCCGTGATGGTGTTGCCGCGCGCAACGATGTAATCGGTACCCAATCCGGCGATATAAGCGGCCGACGCTGCAACCGTGCCAAACTGCGCAACAACCGGTTTCTTTTCGGCCAACTCGCGCAAGCCGTTAAACAACCCTTCACCACCAGTCGTCGTGCCGCCAGGGCTATTCACGAACACGATCACGCCTTTGACGTGGTCCGCATTCGCCAACTTCTTCAAAAGTTTCAAGCGGTCGCGATCATCCGTAATCATACCTTCGATCGTCACGCGCGCGATCTGATCGGACTTGGTCAGGCCAAACTCGGACGAACGCGTGGCGCCAAAAACCGCAAGCACGGCAACACCGGCGATCACAGCCAGCGCCCGCCACCAGCCGACCTGGCGGCGCAAGCGACGGCGCTCCATCACCGTTTCAACATCAAGGCTCATTTTCGAAACCTCTCATCAGATATCAGACGCGATGTCTGCGCACTATTATGCACGGGCGCGGTTGTCCTGCACATGTGCGCGACACATCCCACCGACATAGGAAGCGTTGAGATCGCGACAAACACCGCACAGTCCGCATGACTGGCTTGAATCGGTGCCCGCGACACAAAAGACCGGCCCGAACCAGATGTCCGGGCCGGCCAGGCTCTCGATTTCAAACGTGCGGCGGGTATTGCAGATCAATCCGCCCGCGCACGCATTCCAGAACGCTTAGCTGTCGTCGCCTTGCTTCTTGATGGCAGCACCCAGGATGTCGCCAAGCGATGCGCCGGAATCGGACGAACCGAATTGCGCAACAGCCGCTTTCTCTTCGGCAATCTCCAGCGCCTTGATCGACACAGCGATACGACGTGCGCTCTTGTCGACGCTCGTGACGGCGGCGTCGACTTTATCGCCCTCGTTAAACCGCTCAGGCCGTTGCTCCGAGCGATCGCGCGAAAGGTCGGACCGCTTCACAAACGAGGTAATGTCGGTATCGGCGATCCGGACCTCGATGCCGTTTTCCTGCACGGCGACAACTTCGCACGTGACAGGATCGCCTTTTTTGTACTTGGAGATCTCGTCGAGCGGATCGCCGCCCAGTTGCTTGATGCCAAGCGAGATCCGTTCCTTGGACGGGTCCACGTCCAGGACAACTGCCTGGACCACGTCGCCTTTTTTGTAGTCCTGGATCGCTTCGTCGCCCGAGCGGTTCCAGTCCAGATCCGACAAGTGCACCATGCCGTCGACACCGCTGTCGAGCCCGATGAACAAGCCAAACTCGGTCATGTTGCGCACAGGGCCTTCGACGGTTGAGCCTTTCGGGTGCTGGGCAAGGAAGGCGTCCCAAGGATTGTCCTGCGTCTGTTTCAGACCCAGAGAAATCCGCCGCTTATTGGGGTCGACTTCCAGGATTTGAACTTCGACTTCCTGGCTGGTGGAAACGATCTTGCCAGGATGCACGTTCTTTTTCGTCCAGCTCATTTCCGAGACGTGGATCAGGCCTTCAACGCCCGGCTCAAGCTCAACGAACGCACCGTAATCGGCGATGTTCGTCACGGTGCCCTTGAAACGGCCCTCGATTGGATACTTGGCTTCGATGCCTTCCCATGGGTCGGCCTGAAGCTGCTTCATGCCCAGGCTGATCCGTTGGGTTTCCTGATTGATCCGGATGATCTGAACTTTGACGTTGTCACCCACATTGACGATTTCGGAGGGATGATTGACCCGTCGCCACGCCATGTCGGTGACGTGCAACAGACCGTCGATCCCGCCAAGATCGATAAACGCGCCGTAATCGGTGATGTTTTTGACAACACCATCGATCTGCTGGCCTTCCGCAAGGCGTGCAACGATATCGGCGCGTTGTTCGGCGCGTGTTTCCTCAAGCACCGAGCGACGCGAGACCACGATGTTGCCCCGCCGCCGATCCATTTTCAGGATCTGGAACGGCTGTTTCTGGTTCATCAGCGGCCCGATGTCGCGCACCGGGCGCACGTCGACTTGCGAACCGGGAAGGAACGCCATTGCCCCATCGAGGTCGACGGTAAACCCGCCTTTGACCTTGGCAACGATCATGCCTTCGACTTTTTCGTTGCCCTCAAACTGCTTTTCGAGGCGGACCCAGCTTTCTTCGCGGCGGGCCTTGTCGCGGCTGAGAACCGCTTCACCGATCGCGTTTTCGATGCGCTCCAAGTAGACTTCGACAATATCGCCAACGGCAATTTTCGCCTCGCCATTGGGCTGTTCGAATTCCTTAAGCGGGACGCGGCCTTCCATTTTGAGGCCGACGTCGACGATCGCGAGGTCTTTTTCGATCCCGACAACACGGCCCTGCACGACGTTGCCTTCGTAGGCCACGTCGGGTGCCAGCGTTTCGTCGAGCATCGCTGCAAATTCATCAATCGAAGGAGAGAGTTCTTTCGAAAAGTCCGGCGTACTCATCGAGGCTCCTGTGAACACAGGCAAGCGCGTGGCCCGTGTGTCGTTTGTTAAGAAGGTTGGAAACGGCGGTGATCTACGCGCCAACAAGCACGCAGGATCGGACCGCGATCATGTCTGCGATTTGGTCAAAGCCGTGGACGGTGCGTCCCAGTGAGATTTAGGCGTTTGGCGCGTATTTCGCACCACGGCCTGACTGGTTGATCGACCCCTCGACCAATCTCACGGCTTCGGCAACTGCCGCCTCTATACCGAAATCAGTCGTGTCAAGCAACAATGCATCGTCCGCCGGGACCATCGGCGATTGCGGCCGCGCCCGATCCCGCGCGTCACGCAGTTTCAGATTGGCTAGAATTTCGGCTTCGACGACATCTTCACCGCGGGCCTTTAGCTCCAGGTATCGGCGATTGGCACGCACGTGTGCCGAGGCTGTCACGAAAATCTTCACATCGGCGTCAGGGCAAACAACGGTGCCGATATCGCGCCCGTCGAGCACCGCACCGGGCGCCTGCCTGGCAAACATCCGCTGTCGCGCCAACAGTGCCGCGCGAACAGGCCCGTGCGCGGCAACCACGGAGGCCGCCTCGCCAACCCCGGTTTCGCGCAGTGCGGGATCATCGAGGCTCGCCACATCGAGGCTCTGCGCAGCTTTGACAGCACCGTCGATATCATCGAGCGCGAGCCCAGCCGCCGTCAAATCCCGCGCGACAGCACGATACAGCGCGCCCGTGTCCATATAGGCCAACCCATAGTGGCGTGCGATCCGCTTGGCGATCGTGCCCTTGCCCGATGCCGCCTCGCCGTCGATGGCAATGATCATGGCTTGGCCCTTGCGGTCAGTTACGCTTGCGTACCGATCTCTGCCGGCGCGATTTCCGCGCCGATCGCGCGCATCAAATCCACAAACTGCGGAAAGCTTGTTGCAATCACGCGTCCATCGTCGATGACCACGGGCGCATCGGCCTGAAGACCAAGTGTCAGAAAGGCCATGGCAAGCCGGTGGTCGAGGTGGGTCGCAACGGTGCCGCCACCAGGAACACCCTGCCCACCTGTCACGATCAGCCTATCACCTTCCACGCGGTTGCTCACACCGTTGGCCGAAAGCCCCGCTGCCGTGGCAGCAAGACGGTCGCTTTCCTTCACCCGCAGCTCGGCCAGCCCGTCCATGACCGTTTCGCCGGCTGCGTAGGCCGCAACGCACGCCAGAACCGGATACTCATCGATCATCGAGGGTGCCCGTTCCGCGGGCACATGCACGCCCTTCAGTGTCTCGGGCGCTGATATGACGACATCGGCAACCTCTTCGCCGCCCTGCACGCGCGCATCCTGAAACGCAACGCTCACGCCCATTTCTTGCAATGTTTTATAAAAACCGACCCGCGCGCGATTCAGCAGCAGATTGGTGATCGTTACGCGCGAGCCCGGCACGATCGCAGCCGCAGCCGCCAGAAATGCCGCAGACGACGGATCGCCTGGTACTGCGATGACTTGCCCTGTTAGCGTCGGACGTCCACGTACGGTAATGTGGATCGCGCCATCATCGCCGGTGTGTCGAACGACTTCGGCGCCAAATGCCTCCAGCATGCGTTCGGTATGATCGCGCGTCTCAACGGCCTCAATGACCGTCGTATCGCCCATCGCATGCAGACCCGCCAGCAGGATCGCACTTTTGACCTGGGCAGACGGCACCGGAACACGATAGCGCGTGGGGATCACTTGCGATGTCCCAACCAGCGTCAATGGCAACGTGTCGGCATCGTCCGGTTCGGTCGCAATGCCCATGTCCCGCAACGGTCGCAGCACACGGCCCATCGGCCGCCGGCTCAGCGACGCATCACCCACGCACGGGGCTTTCAGATCATTGCCACCGATCACGCCGAACATCAGCCGCACACCTGTGCCCGAATTGCCGAAATCCAGCGCCGCGTCTGGCGCCGTCAGACCACCGATGCCCACGCCTTTGACAACATACGTGCTCCCCTCTCGCGCGATCGGCACGCCCATCGCACGCAACGCCGCCGCCGTATTCAGCACATCTTCGCTCTCCAGCAGGCCCGTGATCCGCGTTTCGCCGATCGCAAGCGCGCCAAAAATCAACGAGCGGTGCGAAATCGACTTGTCGCCCGGAACGGTCACATCGCCTGCGAGCGCTGGTGACTTGCGTGCGATCAAAGGGACCGCGTTTTGATCGGCCATAGCCGTTGTCATTGCCGTGCCCCCCTGGCTGATTGCGTGGCGTTGAGAATGCATGTCGAGGCGGATCGAAGCCCGTGGCCCGTGCGCGTCCGGAGCGCGCGGCCCGATAAGAGCCGTGCGTCGATTTCGCTGTCAACGCCGCCGCGCGTCCCAGTCCGCACGTCGCCGCCTTAGAGCGGGACTTTACAAGGCCATCGCGCCGTGGCACTCGCGGCGACTTAATCTTGCGACAAAGCCGCAGTGTCCGCCGGTGCCCTGAAGCCGTACCCGTGCCGAATGGTGTCGGCCGGCCGGGGCCGGCGCAGCGCGCACGTGACCGGCAAGGTCGACTGCGCCTGACCAAGAACCACTGCGCGCCAACCAGAACGAGGCCCGATGTCCATCGAAGACCCGCGCGGCACCAAACGCACGTGCCAAAGCAATTCGTGCGGCGAGCGCTTTTACGATCTCAACCGCGATCCAATCATCTGCCCGATCTGCGGGTCAACCTACGTGATCGCGTCACAGCCGGCACGTCGTGAAGAGCCTGTCGAGAAAAAACCCGCAGCGGTTGCCGCTGAAACGACCGAGGAGGTCGCGCCGGAAGAAGGCGCCGAGGTCATCAGCCTGGAAGATGCCGACGCCGAAGTGGCCGAGGACGATACGGATGACACGTTCTTGGAAGAGACCGACGATGACGACGGCGGCGACGTTGGTGCGATTGTCGCCACGGAGGACGAAGACGAAGAAAGCTGAGGTGCAGACCGTGGCGCGCGTGCAAGCCGCCGGCTTGTTGGCAACCATCTGACAACACCGGCCGGCGCTGCACGGTCAAAATTTCAAACAACAGGATTGCGCAACGCCGCAGCACCCTCTAAAGAGCGTGATCCGCACTCCGGCGATCTGCCCCAACGCAGGTTCTTATGGTCGAGTGCGCACGGTCGGGGCCGTAGCTCAGTTGGGAGAGCGCTACAATGGCATTGTAGAGGTCAGGGG
>CAZOGY010000086.1:12022-16084 GCA_964579305.1 uncultured Hyphomicrobiaceae bacterium | reverse complement strand
GACACGAAAACGGCCCGCCCCCGCGGAGGGCCAATGGCCCGTGAGCGCAACAGAGGCAAAGCGAGGCGCATTTCATGCGACACGCTTGAAGTGCCGCGGACCTAACCGCGGGTCGTCAAGAGCAGCATGACAAAGACGATGCCTGTAATCACGAGCATTGCGGTGATCAGAGCCGGGAAGCCAAAGAAGATGACGGCCAGCGCAATCGCCATGATCACGTTGACGAGCAAGACCACCAGGGCGTAGGGACGGTTTTCTTCCATAAGCCGTGCAGCAAATCCCACGATCGGGATGGCGCGGATGATGCGGTCATGCAAGGGGCGGCGGGGCTGATCGGCCATGCTCATGCAAATTCCCAGGGCTATAAGTTGACTGACTAAGTAAACTTATAGCCAGACCTTGCGGCACCGTCACCAAGCAACGATGCCGCACGCGCCACGCATCGGTCCGAAGACCGCCTCACGATCACCCCCGCTGAGGCAGACCGAGCAGTTCGCGCGCCTCATTGGGCGTTGCGACCTTGCCGCCGAGCTCGGTGATGATGCGGACGGCTTTTTCGACCAGCGGCCGGTTGCCGTTCGTCTTCACGCCGCGCTCGATATAAAGCGTGTCCTCCATCCCGATCCGGCAGTGGCCGCCGAGCACGAACGCTTGTGCCAACATCGTAAAGGCGTGCCGGCTCGCCCCGAACGCGGCCCACTCGCAATCCTTCGGTAACAAGGACAGCGCATGCATCATCGACTGCGGCGACGAAATAAACCCGTATTTGATGCCGGTGACGATCTGGAACAGCGCTGGCGTTTTGAGCGTCCCATCCGCGATGAGATCATGCGCGATCGCGATATCGCCAGTGTCGAACACTTCCAGCTCCGGCTTCACACCCGCCGCATAGATCCGCCCGGCCATCGCCGTGATGCTCTTGGGCGAGTTGATCACCGCACCGCCGCCAAACCAGTTCGTATTGAGGTCGAGCGTGCAGATCTCGGGCTTCAGCTCGACAATATGCTCGGTCCGGATCTCCGGTGTCGTCAGAACCGTGCCAGGACCCGCGACGGCCGGGTCATCGTCGCTCGGCATGTACCGCCCGCCCGGCCCGGTCGTCAGGTTGACGATAAAATCGACCCCGCTGTCGTCAATCCGCTTGACGACTTCGCGATAGTACTCAAGCCGCATACTTGGCTTGCCGGTTTCCGGCTCGCGAACGTGGATATGGCAGATTGCAGCGCCGGCCTGCGCCGCGGCAATGCAGTCGTTTGCAATCTCTTCTGGCGTCACCGGCAACGTCGGATTCTGCTCCCGGCTGCCAAACGTGCCCGTAACGGCACACGACAAGATCGTTGGTTTTTGCGCTGACATCGGGCGTCCTCCGTTCCACTGCCGCATCTGATCGCCGGCATTTCTCGCAGAACACGTTGGCCCAAGGCGCGCAAATAGAAAAGGCCCGCGACAAAGCGCAGGCCTCCTCAAGCTGACGGGCGCGGACGTCTACGCTCTCTCAGAGCGATCCAGACCCCGATCAAGGCTCCAGTTCGCTATCCCAATACAGATAGTCCAACCAGCTCTCGTGCAGATAGTTCGGCGGGAACGAGCGCCCGTTGCGATGCAACTCGAACACCGTTGGCCGATACGGCTTCTGCTTCGGCAACATCCCGATTTTCTCGGGCATGTGGTTGGCTTTACGCAGGTTGCACGGCGAGCAAGCCGTCACGACGTTGTCCCACTTCGTGAGCCCGCCGCGAGACCGCGGGATCAAGTGGTCAAACGTCAATTCCGACTTTGCACCGCAGTACTGGCAAGAGAACCGGTCCCGAAGGAACACGTTGAAGCGCGTGAACGCTGGATACAGCGCCGGCTTCACATACTCTTTCAGAGAGACCACCGACGGCAGCCGCATCTCAAAGTTAGGGCTGCGCACGTAGTGGTCGTATTCCGATACGATGTTCACGCGGTCGAGGAAGACGGCTTTGACCGTTTCCTGCCAACTCCACAACGACAACGGATAGTAGCTGAGCGGCCGAAAATCGGCGTTCAGTACGAGGGCCGGGGCATGATCCGGCATTGCCTGGGCTGTGCTCACGTCTGTGCTTCCCGAACTCGAATCCCCGATGCCGACTGTGCCTTACGAGAGCACCCGGTGGATTGATTGAGTTGCGCACGTCGCACTCGCGCGGTGCTTCCAATACTATGAATGTACGACGGTTCTGTGAAGCTCCGCCACTTGCGCACATTCGCCCTTTGGCCATGGTGAATGCGCCCATGTCACACTTTTTGGCGCGACGCCGCTGATGTGGGCGCGCAAGAGCGATCCGCCAAGTCCAAACCAGCCGCAGTTCGCCGTGAACGGGTCCAAAGAAACAGCATCTTCATCCCACGTCGGCATCGCAGAGCGACCAGGCAAGATCCGACAATGCTCTGGCGCGTGGACGGATCAGACCGGCACCGCGCTCGCCTGGGCTTTCACATGCGCGTAATAGGCCCAAAGCAAGCGCGCTGCGACCGAACGCACCGGCCGCCAAGCCTCAGCACGCTGCGCCAATTCGTCAGGCGACAGGCGTTCAGCTTCCTCGAACGCATATTGCGCACCGACTTGCAGCGCTAAGTCACCTGGTGCGAAGGCATCTGCCTGCCCAAGCGAAAACATCAGATAGATATCAGCGGTCCAAGGGCCAATCCCGGACACGGCCGTGAGGGCGGCGCGGATCTCGTCGTCTGACATGTCATCGAACGCGTCGATTGGCAGCGCGCCCGCCAGCGCCGCATGCGCCGCTGCTTTTAGTGTGCGGATCTTCGGACCCGACAGACCGACGCCTTTCATGGTCGCTTCGCGAGCCCGCGCAAGCCGCAACGGCGTAAATGGCTGAAACTTTTTGCGACACCGCGACCAGATGGCGCCTGCGCTCGCGACGGAGAGCTGCTGACCGACGATAATGCGGCAAAGGCCCTCAAAACCCGCCGGCTGCCGCCGCAACGGCGGATCGCCTACCACTTCGTGGACGCGCCTCATGGCGACGCATTGTTCGCGCAACAGGGCTGTCGCCGCCTTGATATCGCCCTCGGTATCAATGCGTTTCATTTTGCTCTTGCCTGCCCTGATTCACGACTTGCTTGCCCTGATCCACGGTGCCTGCATCCAAGCCGACCTGGCAAAGTGATACGCCGGCCCTCCTGATCACTGTTTCACGAGCGCGCGATGCCGCCAAGCCGAGACCCCGATACCAACCGAAGCTCGCGCCCGGTATTCCGGTTCGCTCCGAGCCCGAACGGGTTTCTCCATCTCGGTCATGCGCTGTCAGCATTAATCACTTACCGGCTCGCGCAGGAACTCGGCGGGCGCTTTTTATTGCGCATCGAAGACATTGATCGCGGGCGTACGCGACGAGAATTCATCGATGCCATTTTCGAGGATCTGACCTGGCTTGGCATTGAATGGGAAGAGCCGGTCCTGTTTCAATCGGAGCGCTTTGCCGCTTACGAGGAAGCCGCACGAAGCCTGCAGCCGTATGGCGTGACCTACGCCTGCGCGGCGACGCGGGCCGAAATCGCAGCCGCTTGCGATCCCGCGCGCGCCGATCCGGACGGAGCACCGCTCTACAAACCTGTTTGCCAGTGGCCCACAACGCAATCGGCACCAAGCTGCAACGTGCGCGAGGGCCCCAAGGCGCTCAGGCTCGACACGGTACGCGCGTGCGAAACTCTCAGCGCGCCACTGACCTATCTGGATTGGGATGGGGCCAAAGGAACCGCAGAGCGCATCGCAGACCCCGCAATCTGGGGCCACCCGGTTATTGTGCGTAAGGACACACCGGCCAGTTATCATTTGGCCGTCGTCGTCGATGACGCATTCCAAGGCGTCACGCACGTCACCCGCGGCGCCGATCTCGAAGCGTCAACCGACCTCCATGTCCTGTTGCAGCGCCTGCTCGGCCTGTCGACACCGGTGTACCATCACCATCGGCTGCTCACCGATCACAGCGGCAGGAAGCTTTCCAAAAGTGCACGCGACACATCATTGGGTGCACTCCGCCGTGAGGGCTTATCCGCCACCGCCCTGCGTGCCCGGCT
>CAZOGY010000086.1:7729-11922 GCA_964579305.1 uncultured Hyphomicrobiaceae bacterium | reverse complement strand
CCTGACTTAAGGCGTGACACTCCGACATGAATTGAGCAAGGCGAACCATCACGGTTGCGCACCACAACTTCGCGGCTCACAGCGACTGATTTAAAGATTTTTCAGCAATGCCGCCCAATCTGTTAATCTTTCGGTAATGATTTTCTCAAACGATCCAAACCAGAAAAGATAACAAACGGGTAATCGGCGATGGAACTGCAGCGGCTTTCCTTGACGGCTTATTGGCGGTCAGCTCCACGCGCGGCGCTTCAAGGTTCTTTTTCGATTGTTCGACATGCGGCCATTGAAATGAAAGCCCGTTGCCAAAGACACGCTTATGCCGCCACACGCTGGATCGCAGCTCGCGCGCAGGGCATCTCCCGCCGGATTGATCGCGATCTGACCAAAGTCAGGCAAGATCTTCGCGCGGAGGTCCGCATGCAGCTCCATGGGCGCCCGGCTGTCGCCTACCGCGCGATCACACTTCCACAGCAAACCGGCGTTCACGGTCAATTGGAGAAACTGCGCCAAACGGCACGGACCGGCTTCGCAAGCCTTGATGAGATTGCGGCTGCGGAAACCAAAGCACGCAATCACATTGACGCAGCCTATTATCACCTTGTTCAAATGGAACGGGGCTTGTCGAAAGTCACGCTGGCTCCGATCGACAATCCACACCGCCTCGCTGCGGCCACACCGCGAATGCCGATCACGGTTCGCCCCAACCATGACCGCGCCATGCTCGCGGCGTGAATGACCACCGCTCTTGGCGTTTCTGATTGACATACGGCGTGTTTCTGGCGATATCCCGCATCTCATTCGAAGGCTGCGAAACCGAGCCACTACCCTGAGTTGATGATACCCCCTAGATTAGGGGTTCTGACGAAGGGGGTCCACATCTGCCAGCGCGTTGCGCTCGCAGGTGCAAGACCGCTTTGCACCAACGCGACCCGACGATGAAACCAGCCGCGGCCGTCCCGCTCCCGGGTGCCGTGGTCGTCCATTGGAACCCGCATGTTTGAATCGCTATCAGACCGCCTGTCCGGCATTTTCGACAAGCTCACCCGCCGCGGTGCGCTGACCGATAGCGATGTGTCGGAAGCCATGCGTGAAGTCCGCCGCGCGCTGTTGGAAGCCGACGTCGCGCTGGATGTGGTCCGCGCTTTTACCGATGCTGTGAAGGAAAAGGCCGTCGGCCAGGAGATCGTCAAGTCGGTCACACCCGGCCAGATGGTCGTCAAGATCGTCCACGACGAGATGGTGCGGATGCTTGGGTCGGAAGCCGACCCGATAGACCTGCAGGCCGCACCGCCGGTCGGCATCCTGATGGTCGGTCTGCAAGGCTCCGGTAAGACCACGACGACCGCCAAAATCGGCTACCGCCTCACCAATCGGGACCGCAAAAAAGTCCTGATGGCCTCGCTCGACACGCGGCGCCCAGCCGCCATGGAACAGCTCAAGGTCCTGGGCGAACAGACGGGCGTCGCCACATTGCCGATCGTGGCCGGTCAGACACCGCTGCAGATCGCCAAACGCGCGATGGAAGCCGGCCGGCTCGGCGGCTACGACGTCGTCATCCTCGACACGGCCGGCCGCGTCACGGTCGATGAAGGCCTGATGGCCGAAGTCGCCGACGTCAAACGCGCAACCGACCCACACGAAACGCTGCTTGTTGCCGACAGCCTGACCGGTCAGGACGCTGTCAATACGGCCAAGGCTTTCGAGGACCGCGTCGGCGTTTCGGGCATCGTCTTAACGCGCGTCGACGGTGATGGCCGCGGCGGTGCAGCGCTCTCCATGCGCGCCGTTACCGGTAAGCCCATCAAGCTGATCGGCGTCGGTGAAAAATGGGATGCGCTGGAAGAATTCCATCCCGGCCGCATCGCCGACCGCATTCTCGGCATGGGCGACATCGTCAGCCTTGTCGAAAAAGCCGCTGAGACGATCGACGCGGAAAAGGCCCAGAAGCTCGCCGACCGCATGAAAAAGGGGTCGTTCGACCTCAACGATCTCGGCGAGCAGCTCAAGCAAATGCAAAAGCTGGGCGGCATGGGCAGCATCCTCGGCATGATGCCGGGCATGGGCAAGATCAAAGGCCAGTTGGCCGATGGCGCCCTCGACGACAAAATTCTCAAGCGCCAGCACGCCATCATCACGTCGATGACCAAGAAGGAGCGCGCGAGCCCCAAGATCATTGACGGTAAGCGCCGCCGCCGCATTGCCGCGGGCTCTGGCACTTCGGTCCAGGACGTGAACCAGCTCCTGAAAATGCACCGCCAGATGGCGGATATGATGAAAAAGATGGGCCAGAACAAAGGGATGATGGCCAAAATGCTCGGCGGCATGGGCATGGGCGGCATTCCCGGTCTCGGCGGCGGCATGCCACAGCCAACGCCTGAAATGATCGAGCAGGCCAAAGCCATGCAGGCGCAAGGTGGCGGCGGCGGCGGTTTGCCCGCCGGCCTTCCGGGCCTGCCCGGCGCAAGCGGCGGCAAAGGCCTGCCGGGCCTCGGCGGTGGCGGTCTGCCAGGACTTCCAGGGGGCGGGGGCCGCGCTGCCCTGCCCGGACTGCCCGGCGGTGCCGGCGCTGGCAAAAAGAAAAAGAAGAAGCGCTGATGGAGATCCCGGCAATTGAAACGCCGCGATTGCGCTTGCGCGGCTGGCGCATGGACGATGCGCGTCCCATGACCGCCATTTACGAACATGAAACCGCGCGGTTCATCGGTGGCGTCGGCGGTTACCCGCATGCCTGGCGCGTCGTGGCCGCCGAAGTCGGCCATTGGGTGTTACGCGGCTACGGCATGTGGGCCCTGGACGCCAAAGACGACGGCCGTTTTGTTGGCTTTTGCGGCCTCTGGCACCCGGGCGACTGGCCGGAGCTTGAGATTGGCTGGAACCTGATGCCGGCCGAACGCGGTCAGGGTTTTGCGACGGAGGCGGCCGAAGCCGGCCGCGACTGGACATACCGGCAATTGGGCGTCGACACACTCGTCAGCTACATCGCGCCGGAAAACGCCCCTTCTCTTCGCGTGGCGCAACGGCTGAGCTGCGTACGCGACGGCGACGTGGACCTGTCGGGCAAGATCCGACAGGTCTGGCGCCACCCGTCACCTCAGGCGCTGACCTGAATAAAACGAAACGACTGCAAACAGATCCAAAATCGATCGACGGAGAAAGCAGAAAAAATGGCAGTGACGAAAATCCGGTTGGCCCGTGGCGGCTCGAAAAAGCGCCCGTATTATTACATCGTCGTCGCCCCGGCCACCGCGCCGCGTGACGGCCGCTATATCGAGCGCGTTGGCACCTATAACCCGATGGTGCCCAAGGACCACCCCGAACGCATCCGGTTGAAAGAAGAGCGCTGCCAATACTGGCTTGGCGTCGGTGCGCAACCAACCGATCGCGTCGCTCGTTTCCTTGACGCTGCCGGCCTGATGAAGCGCACGCCGAAAAACAATCCCGAAAAAGCCAAACCCGGCAAGAAAGCGCTGGAACGCATTGCTGAGGCCGAAGAAAAGCGCAAAGCTGCTGAAGAGGCCGCAGCAGAAGCTGCCGCCGAAGCCGCGGCGGCTGCCGAGGGCGACAGCGGTGCTGAAGCCGCAGCCGAGTAAAACGCAAAACGCCTCTCCCCGAGACTGATCCCGGGGAGAGGGCCGAGGAACCGGCTGATGGCCAACTCCGAGCAGCCAAAAGATCGCGTTCTTCTCGGCCATATTTCGGCGGCGCACGGCATTCGCGGCGAAGTGATCATTAAATCGTACTGCGATGTGCCTGAAGATATTGCAGCCTACGGTCCGCTCGAAAACGAGACCGGCGACCGGACATTCAAATTCACAATTCGCGGCGCGACAAAACGCGGCCTGATTGCGCGAGTCGAGGGCGTCTCAGACCGCAACGCCGCAGAACTTTTGCGAGGCACGAAACTTTTTGTGGCACGCGAGCGACTTCCCGAAACCGAAGACGACGAATTTTATCATGCTGATTTGATCGGCCTCGCCGTGAAAAACCCACACGGCGAAATCCTCGGCCGCGTCGTCGCCATCCAGAATTTCGGCGCTGGAGATTTGTTGGAAGTCAAAATGCCCGGCGCGCGCACGACCGAGTTTTTTCCGTTTGAGGAACGCTTCGTTCCTGAAATAAACGTCGATGCCGGCACAATCACGATTGCGATTGACGAACCTGGAGACGTCGATCCCAATGACGGCGACGGCGAC
>CAZOGY010000086.1:0-7629 GCA_964579305.1 uncultured Hyphomicrobiaceae bacterium | reverse complement strand
CCGCGCCTGACCGCGGACCGACACACGATTAGAGCAGTGTCCGATCTTACGGAATTGCTTTGCGGTTCATAGATCGGATGAGCTTGCTCTGTTTCCCACACGAAAGAGCATCTGGCTTGCGCGATCCCGCCAAACCCGAATGCTATAGGGGGCATAAAAAGCTGAGATTTTGACAGGAGAATGCAGAAGGCCCTGGCACGATCTCAGCGTGTCGCAGCAAATCGGATTCACATTCCAGCCGGCGAACGCGGCCCGGGCCGCCAGTCCGGCAGCCCCCAGCTCGCAGCCCGCAGCCGTGAGGCTTGCCGCATTACTCGACGGCAGCGCGCTTGGAAAGCTTCCGCGTCATCGGCTCATTAAAACCCACGCGCAAGATCAAGGCCCGCGCGCGGTCCCGCAACTCAGCAACCCGGCTCAACGCCAGAGCATCGGACACAGGGCGTCCCCAAGACATGACAAGCGGAGAGGCGTCCATCGTATCGCGCAACGGATACTCATAATTGATCGTTGCATTGATGATCTGTGACTGCGGCAAGGCCATGAAAGCAATGAATTGTTTCGCCAGTGCCAACTTCTTGGACGTTTTCAAAAGCGCGATTGCCGACACACTGGCATGGCCGCCACGCCCTTTCGCATTGGGCATGATGATGCGCGAATCCCGCGCCCAGGCCCGTTGTTCGGGCTGTTTCAGGTTCGTCGTGCTTTCACCCATGTAGTAGGTGTTGACGATAGCCACATCACAAACGCCTTCGTGGATAGCCTTCATCTGCGCACGATCGTTTCCGGTCGGCGTGCGCGCCAGGTTCGCACGCAATCCGATCAACCAACGGCGCGCCGCTTCCTCACCATTGTGCGCGATCATCGATGCCACGAGCGCCACGTTGTAGGGGTGGGTGCCGGAGCGAATACAAATCCGCCCACGCCATTTTGGATCCGCCAAGTCTTCGTAGTTCAGATGCGGCGTCGCAACGCGCATGCGCGACACGAAGATCGCGCGGATCCGACGCGTCAACCCAAACCAGTGCCCCTCAGGATCGCGGTACTTGGCCGGCACGTTCTTTTCAATGGCAGGGCTGGAATACGGCAGCGTCAGCCCCTGGTCTTTCGCATCGGCGAGAATGCCGAAATCGTTGGCGATGAGGACATCGGCGGGAGATTGTGCGCCCTCAGCGACGAGCCGCTCCAACAGGTCGGATTTATGATAGACGACATTGACCCGAACACCGGTCCTAAGCTCAAAGACCCGGGCCAGAGGCGCAATGCGCTCAAGCTTGCGATAGGAATAGACGGTCAGAGATTGGAGCTCTGTTTGCGCGCCTTGAGCATAAGCCGTCGCCGCGGCGGTAACACAAGCCACCATCACACAAAAGAGTTTCACGCCGCCCACGCATACTTTGAAATCTCGCATACCAAACTCCAATTAAAAGGCCGGCTGCTCAATGAAATTTGGCAGGGGCAAACCACATTCGCCCATTCGGGCGAGCGCCCACCATATCTCTAAATATCCATATGTTCAACGCGAACGATCCGCCGACTGATCGACTTATCGAGCCCTGTGGAAACGGGAAGCCCTCAAAGACCAACATTCCCGTTTGCTTTCGATGAGTTGCAGTCGTTCAAGCCGCAAACAAGGACGCGCACCCTCACGACACATGGGCAAATGAAGCGAGGATTTGCTTTAATCGAGACTATGGGAAGCAATAGCCATGGTCTGACTAATCTCGCCGCCCCAATAAAAAAAGCTCCGCATAATATGCGAAGCTTTCAATGTTAAGTTCAACGAAACCGAACCAACGTTCGATTAACCGGCGATCGCCGCTTGCAAAGTGGTGCCAAGGCTCGCCGGGCTGTCTGCAACCTTGATCCCGGCTGCCTCCATCGCGGCAATCTTGGACCCAGCATCCCCTTTGCCGCCGGCCACGATGGCGCCAGCGTGGCCCATCCGCCGTCCCGGAGGCGCGGAAACGCCCGCGATAAAGCCCGCCATCGGCTTCTTGCGGCCTTTGGCGGCTTCGCGCTTGATGAATTCGGCAGCGTCTTCCTCAGCCGAGCCGCCGATCTCGCCAATCATGATGATCGCGTCGGTTTCCGGGTCCGCCAGAAACATCTCAAGCATATCGATGAACTCGGTGCCCTTGACCGGGTCACCGCCGATACCGACCGCCGTCGACTGACCAAGCCCAACATCCGAAGTCTGTTTGACCGCTTCATAGGTCAGCGTGCCAGAGCGCGAAACGATGCCAACGCGCCCCTTTTGAAAGATGTTGCCCGGCATAATGCCGATCTTGCACTGTTCAGGCGTCAGCACGCCAGGGCAGTTGGGCCCGATGAGACGGCAATACGAGCCGTCAAGCGCGCGCTTGACCTTGATCATATCCATCACGGGAATGCCCTCGGTGATGCAAATGATGAGCGGGATTTCTGCGTCGATCGCCTCAAGAATGGCGTCGGCCGCGAATGGCGGCGGCACATAAATCGACGTGGCGTTGCAGCCAGTCGCCTGTTTGGCATCAAGAACAGTGTCAAAGATCGGCACGTCGGCGAGGTCCTCCGCCGGATGCTTCGTACCGCCTTTGCCCGGCGTGACGCCGCCAACGACTTTGGTGCCGTATTTGCGGGCCTGTTGGGTGTGGAACGTGCCTTGCGAGCCGGTAAAGCCCTGGCAGATCACCTTGGTATTGCTGTCAACGAGTATGGCCATCAGTCTGTATCCTCGGGTCGGTGCCTGCGTTGGAGCCTCAGGCCGCTGCCTTGACGGCGTCGGTGATTTTCTTGGCGGCGTCGGCCAGGTCGTCGGCCGGGATGATCTGCAGCCCGCTTTCGGCCAGGATCTGCTTGCCCAGATCCACGTTCGTGCCTTCCAGACGAACAACCAGCGGCACCTTCACGCCAAGCTCTTTCGATGCCGCAATCACGCCCTCTGCGATGATATCGCAACGCATGATCCCGCCGAAAATGTTGACCAGAATGCCCTTGACCGCCGGATCGCGCAGAATGATTTCGAACGCGGCCTGGACCCGCTCTTTGGGCGCCGAACCGCCAACATCAAGGAAGTTCGCGGGGCTCTCGCCGTAAAGCTGAATGATATCCAGCGTCGCCATCGCAAGGCCTGCGCCATTGACCAGGCAGCCGATGTTGCCGTCCAATTTGATGAACGCGAGATCGTGCTTTGACGCCTCGATTTCCGCTGGGTCTTCCTCATCGAGATCGCGGAATTCCATGATCTCTGGATGCCGGTAAAGCGCGTTGCCGTCGAAATCCATTTTGCCGTCAAGCGCTTTTAGATCGCCCGTGTCGGTAACAATCAGCGGGTTGATCTCCAGAAGGCTCATGTCCTTCTCGGTGAACATTTTATAGAGATTGCCGATCATGTTGGTGCACTGCTTGATCTGCGCACCTTCCAGCCCGAGCGCGTAAGCGATCTTGCGGCCGTGGAACGGCTGGATGCCCGAGGCCGGGTCGACACTGAAGGTCAGGATCTTTTCAGGCGTATCGTGTGCGACCGCTTCAATGTCCATGCCGCCTTCCGTCGAGGCGATGAACGAGACCCGCGATGTTTCGCGGTCGACCACCATCGAAAGATACAGCTCACGTTCGATATTGGAGCCGTCTTCAATGTAGAGGCGGCGCACGAGCCGGCCAGCGTCACCGGTCTGGATCGTGACAAGCGTCTTGCCCAGCATTTGCTCGGCAAACTCGCGGACTTCTTCAACGGATTTGGCAAGCCGAACGCCGCCTTTTTCGCCCGCCTCAGGCTCCTTGAAGTGGCCCTTGCCGCGCCCGCCGGCATGGATCTGCGCTTTCACCACCCAGAGCGGCCCAGGAAGCTTGTTGGCGGCTTCGACGGCCTCATCGACCGAGAACGCGGCAAACCCGGTGCCGGTCGGGACGCCATACTGCCGGTAGAGTTCCTTGGCCTGGTATTCGTGAATGTTCATCGGGCAGTCCTCGGATGGAGTGCGGACGGAAGGGGCCGTGACCGGTCAGCCAGGGCTGCACGCGCTTCAGGGCGCGCGACCGCAGCCAGCAGCCGTGCCAGGACGCCGCAGGGACGTGGCCGCACTGGTAGCCCGCTTTTGCTGCACGGCACAACTCGCCGAAAGTTGCGCGAAAGCCACGACCGTCACTGGACGTCCGAAACGCCACTCGTGCATTGCTCACGCAGCCCTCACAGGCTGTTGCACGCCGTTGATAAAAAAGCGATTTGCGTCATCGGGATCAGCCAGCCACCTTCGTGTCAGGCCGTTTCACTCCCGGCCCTCCCCGGCAGGCCGCCGCATCCCCGCACCCTCCCCCGCGCGGCGGCCTGCAACGGACCGATTGTATGGGATCATCCGGGCTGCCGCGATCTGGCGGGCTCCATCAGACGCGCGTCTTGGCCACGCACTCCACTTCGACACGTGCGCCAAGCGGAAGCCCAGCAACCTGGATGCAAGACCGGGCCGGCGCCGGATCCGTCATGTAGGTCTCGTAGACCTTATTGACCTCGCCAAAATCGCCCATGTCGACCAGGAACACGACGCATTTCACGACATCGGAAAAGTCGAGCCCGGCCCCGGCCAGAACGGTTTTCAGGTTCTCCATGCACTGGCGCGTCTGCGTGGCGATATCGCCCTCAACCAACGTCCCCGTCGCCGGATCGAGATGGATCTGACCCGAGCAATGCACAAAGCCACCAGCCTCAATGGCCAGCGAATAAGGCCCGACAGCCTTCAGCGGTGCAGCTTCAATCGCGGTTTTCATGGCGACCCCTCTCAATGATGATGTGAGCGCGACCGTAGTCATGAGCCTCAAAACGGGCAATCGCCAAACACCGCCCACGCCCAGTCACGCTTGCCGGTGCCGTCCGCACGCACCTCTTGAGACCCAGTTGCAGCGCAGGCCGGCAGGGGGCAAAAATGCCAAAATGCCGCAACGATAAAACCCGTGTGGGAGGCAACGATGGCCAGCAAGGATCTCGCAACCGTCAACAGGTGGCCCGAGGTCGCCAAGCTGTCGACATCGGATCTACTGGCCGTTTTAGCTGCAGGTTGGCGGGACTTCCGCGCCGCGCCGCAGTATGGCCTCGCCGTCGCCGGCACCTACGTTCTTGGCGGCTGGCTGATCCTGGCGCTGTTGTTTGTTTTCGAGCTTTACTACCTGGCTTATCCGGTCGCCATGGGCTTTGCCTTGATCGCTCCGTTCGCAAGCGTGGGGTTTTATTCCGCAAGCGATCTGATGGAACGCGGCCAGCCCTTGTCCTGGGGCGCTGTTACCGCCGCCATCCGCAATTCGGTCAATCGTGATTTGCGCTGGATGGCATTGATCACCGGCTTCACTTTTTTCATGTGGGTCGACTACGCCGCAATCCTGTTTCTTTCAATGATGGGGTTTGAAAATCTAAGTTGGGATATTATCGACGAGATATTCACCACACCGCAGGGTTGGACATTTCTCGTTGTCGGAAATCTCACCGGTGCCGTCATTGCAGCCATCATATTTTCGATTTCGGTGGTGACCTACCCGATGCTTTTTGACCGCGACGTTGATTTCGTCACGGCAATCACGACAAGCGTGCGCCTCGTGATGAAAAACCCTTTGACGATGCTCATTTGGTGCGCGTTCATCGGCGTGGTCACGGCCCTCGCCCTTGTGCCAGGGTTTCTCGGCCTGCTGATCACCTTGCCGCTCATCGGGCACGCAAGTTGGCACCTCTATCGAAGCGCCGTCGCCAGCTAACCGGACATCGGCTACCCACCGTCGAACAGGCCCACAAACAACAGGCGCACGAAGCCGCGACGCTGTCCTGGCCGGGCCATAGGAACGATGCGCCGCTGTTTGCGTTACGTCAGCGCAGTTCCATTCAGGGCGGAGGGTGCGATGCGCCACATTTTCAAGCTTGCCGTCGTCGTCGGGATGTTGGCGATAGGCGCGACGGCTCAAGCGCAAACGTTTCAAATCCAAAGCAAAAAGGGCACGACCCTTGCGGCCGAACCGGTGGCGCGATTTGAAGAGCCATGGGCGATGACGTTCCTGCCGAACGGCACGGCTCTGGTCACAACGAAACCCGGCAAGCTCTTCATCGTCACCCGCGACGGCCAAAAAAGCGAAGTCAGCGGTGTCTGGAAAGTCGCCTACGGTGGACAGGGCGGTCTTGGCGATGTCGTGCTCCACCCCAAATTTGCTGAGAACAATCTCGTCTACATTTCCAGCGCGGAAACGCTCGACGGCGGCCAGACTTTCGGCGCCGTTGTGGTCCGCGCCAAACTCGACCGGTCCGGCGAGACGCCGAAACTAACCAGCCAGACCAAGATTTGGACGCAAGAGCCCAAGATGCCGGGGCGCGGCCACTATAGCCACCGCATCGCATTCGGGCCCGATGGCATGCTGTTCATCACCTCCGGCGACCGCCAGAAGCAGTACCCCGCGCAGGAATTCGACCTGAGCCTCGGCAAAATCATTCGCCTGAACGATGACGGCTCGGTCCCATCTGACAACCCTTGGCAGGACAAGGGCGAACTGGCCCGCACCTTTTGGTCAACCGGCCACCGCAACCTGCTCGGCATCGCATTTGATAGCCAGGGCCGGCTCTGGTCGCACGAAATGGGCCCGCGCCACGGCGACGAATTGAACCTGATCAAAAAGGGCGTGAACTACGGCTGGCCGGTCGTCTCCAATGGCGACAATTACTCTGGCATCCCCATCCCCGACCATGACACCCGCCCCGAATTCGAAGCGCCCAAGGCATACTGGGTCCCCGCCATTTCCCCGGCCGGCTTCGTCCTCTATTCCGGCGAGATGTTCCGCGATTGGAAAGGCGACGGCTTCATGGGCGGCCTGTCCTCACGCGCGCTGATCCGCGTTGACATTGATGGTGAAACCGCAAGCGAGGCTGAACGCTTTGAATGGGGCGAGCGGGTCCGCGAAGTCGAACAGGGCCCCGGTGGTGCGATTTGGGTGCTCGAAGATGGCGATGGCGCCCGCCTCTTGCGCCTGACGCCGGCACAGGCCCAGTGACCGGGCCGATCTGACAAAAACGACACGCGCGCACGCGAATGATGTCGCCTGCGCGAGCCGACACGGCAGCGTCACAGCCTTCTGACATGATCGCTTCGTGCTCAAGGGCCGCGCACCACCAGTGCGGCCCCAAATGTACGTCGCGACCTTTGCATTGGAGGCCCTGATGTTCCGCTGGATCGTCCTTTTGCTGACCCACGGCGCCATGCTCGCTGTTGGTTTCGCGCTCGGCGTTTATTTCTTGCCGATCCTGACCGCACCGCCAGCGCCGGACCAGGCCATGCTGGAGCGCACGGCCCAGGCCGCCCAGTACAAGGCAACGCTCACCCGCGACCTCAAAGGCAGTGACTTCCTGCACTGGGGCGAGGGCACGATCAGCGTCAGCGCCGACAAAATCGTGCACATGGGCCGCCTCGCGCCGGGCCCGGACTATAAGCTCTATCTGGTCAAAGGTTTTGTCGAAGACGAAGCCGAATTCCTGAAAGTCAAAGACCAGGCCAAACGCCTTGGCGACATCAAAACCTTCAACGGCTTCATCCTCGACGTCCCCGCCGGCGTCGACATCGAACAATACGACACCGTCCTCGTCTGGTGCGAAGCCTTCAGCGAGTTCATCACAGCCGTGAAGTACCG
>CAZOGY010000085.1:0-16161 GCA_964579305.1 uncultured Hyphomicrobiaceae bacterium | reverse complement strand
GGTCGGGCGCCTCCGCGGGGGGCGGCGCTTGCGCCGGGTCGCGTTGCTCCCGAACAGGTGAATCCGATTAAGGGCGCCATGCTTTAGCGAACCCATAAAAAACGGCCCCGCACGGACATTTGTGCGAGGCCGGATCGTTCTGCTGTGAGAGCACTTGGCGTTGCGCTCACCAACGCTTTTCAGATCAGACGGAGATGGTCTCGGCGATCCAAGCTTCGAGCTTGCTTTTCTGCGGCAGAGCACCGGTGTGGCGCGCAATGATTTCGCCGTCCTTGAACAGGATCAGCGTCGGCATGGCCTGGATCTGATAGCGTGTCGTGATCTCAGGGTTTGCGTCGACGTCAATCTTGGCGACGGTCAGTTGGTCTGCCATCTCCTGGGAAACCTGCTCCAACGCGGGCGCCATTGCTTTGCACGGCCCGCACCACTCGGCAAAAAAGTCGACAAGGACAGGTTTGGATGATTGCAGAACTTCCGTCTCAAAACTGGTGTCCGACACTGTTTTCGTCATTGCGGCGCTCCTTTCGTTAAATGTGCGCTCCGCGCGGTGTTATCGGCTAATTAGAAACGGCCCGGATGGGCGTCAAGGACGTTCACGATGTGCTGACAGAGCCATGTCCGATCTTACGGCATTGCTTTGCGATTCCCAGACCGGACGGAATTGCTCGACCTCCAACATGCAAAAAGATCATTATCTGATCACTTGGTCGCGACTGTGGTCACCCGTTGTCGCATGGTGCGCCGAGCGGGCGGCCTGCGTCCATAGATTTGGCGCTATGGCGTCCAGTTGCTGGTCGCTGAGGGTGCGCAGACGCGGGCCGATGGTCCACAATAGGGCGGCCCGGACCGGCTTGTCTGGGAAAATCCGCCTCAGGGCCAGCCGGTAGGCCGCAAGCTGCAGCAGGTAGGCTTGGGGGATTTCGCCGTGCGGTGGCGGGGCGTCACGATTGGTTTTGTAATCCACAATCAAAACGTGATCATCACGCTCGACAAGCCGGTCAATCTGGCCGGTGATCCGAAGCGGCGGCTGTCCAAGCTTCGGCCCTTCGATGTCTGCGATCAGTGAGACTTCGGCCCGCGATCCTTCTGCGAACAGACCGGCGAGCGCAGGTTCGCGCAGAATTGCGAGAACTTCGGCAAGAACGGATCTTCGCGCTGCGCTGCTGAGCGCTGCACCGCGGCTTGTCAGAAACCGCAGGCCCGCATCCTCACGCGCCGCCTCCGATAACTCGGGCAGCAGCTGCAAGAGCGCGTGGGTTAAGTTCCCGCGCAGGAAACGATCGGGCACAGGACTGTCTGGCGTGGCGGCCGTTGCGTCTTCAAGCGCGCGAGGATCTGCCAGCGGCCTTGGTGCGCGCGGCGAGGTAGCAGCCGGCAATCCAAGGCCGGTATCAATCGGCGAGCCGACGTTCCAGCCCTGCTCGACGGGATCGCCCTCTGCATCGGTTTCCAGAGGCGCAAGGCGCGATGGCTGGATCGGGATTTGGCGGATTGGTTCAGCGGGAACCGGGCGGAAGGCCCAGTCCGGGCGGGGTTCGTTTGGCGCTTCGCCAGCCGATGGATCGCCGACAAGGGGCGTGGCGCGAAGCTGTGGACTTTCCATACGCTGCACCGCCTGGCCCAGTGCATTGGTCGCCGGCGTCATGCGATCGAATAGTTTTTCATGGATCACACCATACCAAGACGCGGGCGGCGCGGCTTGATCTGCGCCCTGAGCGGCATTGGCGCGCTTCGGCGCAATCCCAGCGATGATGAGTTGGTCGCGCGCACGGGTCATTGCGACGTAGAGAAGGCGGTTGTGTTCCGCCAACTCGCTGAGCTGGCGGGCTGCCTTGGCCTCGGCGACTTTTTCGAGCTTGCCAGCGCCGGCGACGGGCCACAGCAAGGCTGGGATTGGCGCCACGGAGTCGTCGTGGTCGTCGAGCGGTTGGGGAGCGGCTGCGTTGAGGTCGACGAAAGGTGGCGCTGGCGCCTTGGCGGGATCGCTCGTGGTGTCGGGCAGGAATACGATGTTGGCCTCAAGGCCCTTTGCCCCGTGCGCGGTCATGATCCGGACCTGGTCGGCCCCCTGGTCCATGTCCCGCTTGATCTCGAACGCGCTGGTGCGCATCCAATGCACAAATCCCTGCAGTGAGGGCGTCTGAAGGTCGTCGAACGCAAGTGCGCGTTCCAGGAACTCATCAAGCGGATCGGCAGCGTCGGGCCCGAGCCTGCGCAGTATCGCCTGGCGCATGGTCAAGTCGGGTGCATGGGGGGCAGCGTCATCCAAGAGCCTGGCGAAAAACTCAAACGGCGGGCGCCGGTCAGCGGCTGCGCGCCAGTTTTTGAGCGTTTCAACAGCTCTCATGAGATCGGGTTTTGCGCCTTGGGTGGCGGCGGCCTTCACGAGCGCTGACCACAAAGAGCCTTTCCGGTTGGGCGCATGGGCGATCAGGACGTCATCGTTGAAGTCAAACAACGGTGATTTCAAAAGAGCCGCCAGGGCGAGATCATCTTCGGGCAGTGTCACGAAATCGGCGACCGCCATTAGGTCTTGAATTGCGATGTGGTCGATCAGGGCTAAGCGGTCCGCACCGGCGACAGGGACGCCGGCGCGCTTGAGTTCGCTGACCAGCGCTTGGCCAAACGGCTTGCGGCGGCGCAACAGCACCATGATGTCGCCGGGTCGGATTGGACGGCCTTGCGATGGCAATAGCGTCTTCGCATCAAGCCAGTTTCGGATCGTGGTCGCGATCTGGCGGGCCAATTGGACGACGGGTGAGGCAGCTTGTTCTCCCGACAGCGGATCAAAGACCGCAACTTCTTCGGCGGCTTCGGGGACCAGGAGCGGCCAGAGTTCCACACAGCCCGCCTCGCCCATTCGCAATGCGTTGTGGCGGACGCTGGTATGCGGACGGCCAACGCCGGGCGTGCGCTGGGGATCGTCGAACACGCGGTCGACGGCTTCGAGTATCGGTGCCGTCGTTCGAAACGACAGCGTCAGCGGGATCTCGTTGAAGCGCGAACCGGCGGCGACGGCTTGGTCGGCAAGTGCGCGGCCAGCGGTCGCGAAAAGCTTTGGTTGAGCGCCTTGGAAAGAGTAGATCGATTGCTTTTCATCGCCAACGCCAAACACCGTTGGCGGGGCATCACGCGTCTCGGACCCGGAAAAAAATTCGCCAGCCAGGGTTTGGATGATCTGCCACTGGCGCGCACTGGTGTCCTGGGCCTCATCGACCAGGATATGGTCGAGCCCACCATCCAGCTTATAGAGCACCCAAGCGGCCTTGCCGTCGGCGGCAAGTAAATCGCGGGTTGCCGCAATCAGATCATCGAAATCAAGAGCGCCAGCTTCGTTCTTTTCACGGGCGTACCCGTGCGCGATCCGGTCGGCCAGGCGGATGATCGCGGTGGTCGCGGCAATCGCCTGCAACGCCTTCAAGGTTTTGAGATGCGCAAACAGGGTATCGCGGGCGGTATCAAGCGCATTCGCGATCTCTGGATGGTCGGCGCGAACTGCTTTGGTGATGAACCGGGCCGGTTTGCGGGGTTCGCCGTCCTTGGTCAGCAACGCGGATGCGAGTGCTGATATCCGTGCGTGGGCTTCGGCGGTCTTGCGTGCAGCCGAGAGCTGGTCTGCCAGCGTTGCGTCGGTTGTCTTGCCGCTGGCTTGCAGAACGTCGCTGGCCTTGCGCAACGTGGCATCGTCGAGAACGCGGGCGGCCATCGCCACAACAGCGTCCGGCGTCGTCGTTGCGTCGATGCCCATGGCGGTGCGTAACCACAGGTCGATCATCCCGCCATTGATCTCGCCGCCATTGACCTCGCCGTCTTCGTCACGGTCAGCCGCGCCGCGGACGGCGGAGGCTTCAAGAGCTCGCATGTCCTCTCGCGCGGTGCGGAAGCGGGCATCCCGGGTTGCGCTGATTACGTCACGAAACCGGTCGTCGGCGGCGTAGGCGATGGTCGTCTTGAGCGCATTGGCCAGGATCGGGTCTTGGCCGCGACTGGCCGCAAGCAACGTCTCAGCAACGGCGGTCGCTTGCAGCGTGGATGCGGTTTCGTCGTCCAGAATCTTGAAGCCGGGGGTGAGACCGGCCTCGAGTGGAAACCGCTGCAGCAGACGCTCGCAGAAGCCGTGGATGGTCCTGATGGTAAGCCCGCCTGGCGCATCGATCACGCGTGCAAACAACTGGCGCGCGCGCGCCAACATTTCTGGGTCGGGATCGACGCCAGTCAGCGCGGTCAGTTCGTTGGCAAGCGTGAGGTCGTCCATGGCCGACCATTTGGCCAGGTCGTCGAACACCCGTTTGGACATCTCGGCGGCGGCGGCGTTCGTATAGGTCAGGCACAGGATCCGCGATGGTGCCACGCCGGACAGCAACAGGCGCTGGACGCGGGTCTTGAGAACATGCGTCTTGCCGGCTCCGGCATTCGCGCTGACCCAGGCTGATTCATCAGGCAGCGCTGCACGCCGTTGGGCGATCTTTGTCGCCTCAAACAGCGCACTGCGGCGCGATTCCAGGTCATCGGTGGGTGCGTCCACAAATCGATTGTTCATGTCACCATCGGAGTTATGCGACCGAGCCATTAGCTGCCGTCTCCAGCGGGCTCGCTGTCGTCGGCGCTCCACTCCGCGACGCGGGCCAGATGGGCAAAGACGTCGTAGCGGTAATCAAAGCCCGGACGTCGCATGGCCTGATATGGCGTCGTCACGTCGGCGTAGGCATCAGCGAGCGAGGTCACGTGGGCCAGAACGGCATCGGCGGCGGCCGCAATATCATCAAGGCGGATATCTTTGATGGCACCAGGCGGGTCGCCACCGGCCGTCGAGATCAGGGCGAGCGATTGGACCGGACCCGTTACTTGGATTGCTGCAGCGTCGTTCGCCTCTGGCGCGAATGCGCCGCGCGCGGCCATCGCCGCCTCAAGCAGCAGTTGCGGTGCGCGGCCGGCCTTGCTCCGCTGCGCAAGCGGGTCAAGGCCTTGGGTACCTTTGTAGTCGTAAATGCGCAGACCGGAGCTTGCCAAATCGATCCGGTCTGCGCGGGCGGTGAGTGTCAACGTGGCCCGCTCACAATCAAGATCAAGCGCACCGGAGACTTCCGAAAGGACGCGTGTGACGCCCTCGCGCCGATCGGGCTCGGTGGCGGCGAACCACGTCGCAAACCGTTCAAACCGCGGCTGCCAGAATGCAGCAACATCGGCAGCATCGGCATAGTCTGCAAGCAATTCGCGCGCGATTGCGCACAGAACGCGCTCGGTTTCGTCCGGCAAAGCTTCGGGGTAGCGCTTGGCGAAACGATTGAGTGCGGCGTGGACAATGCTTCCGCGATCGGCTGCATCGGGTGCAGCGCCGAGCATGGGCATCGGCGAGAGTTTTAGGATCTTGGCCGCGTAAAGTGCGTACGGGTTGGCGATCCAGCGCTCGATGTCGGTCACGCTCAGTTGCGTGGGGCGCATGGATATGGGCGGGCACGGGCGCGGGCGGTCAATGATCTGGCGCTTCGGCGTCTGCGTGCGCTCAGCGGCCCAAGCGGTCCATGGCCGATCGGTGTTGAGGGCATCGCGTGCCCCGATGGCCGCGAGGATCGCATCCAGCCGCAGGAGCCACCGCGATGGCACCGTCGGTTTGCCGTCGACCTTGTCGGCCCGCGTCAGGTAGACGGTTTCGGCTGCCATGAACTGGCAAAAATCGTGTGCCGCGCGGCCCAACGCGGCTTCCGGTGCGGGCAGGCCAAGCGCGGTGCGCATCGGCCGGTTGATCCATGGCCCTGGTTCGGGGAGCGATGGCCAGACGCCTTCATTCAGTCCGCCGAGGACGACAACGTCAGGCTGCATCAGGCGCGCTTCATAGGGCCCCCAGATTGTGATCCGGGGATGGGCACGCGCGGATGGCCGAACGGTCTCGCCAGCAAGCAGAGCGTTGATGGCATCGGGTGCCTCGTCAGGCGACGCCAAGAGGTTGTCTGGCTGGTCCGCCATGAGGCGCGCAAGAATGTCAGCAGCCGTTTCGCCGCCGTCACTACTCCAAAGGGCGGCCGCCGCCAGCGGCGATGCTGACACTGGTTCCGGGTCGGTTTGTGCATCGCCATCGGCTTCGATTGGCGGCGGCTCAGCGAGTGCTTCGGCGATCGCGACGACGGCATCGGCCCAATGCGCGAGCGAACGGCTGCCATTGCCACTGTCCGCCTCAGCTGACGCGCGCTTCCAGGGCTCGAAGGCACTTTGGAAGCGATCAATGGCCTCCTGGGCGTCAGTCCAGTTGGCCGGCGATAGGGTGCGCACGGCACGTTCGAATCGATTGCCATCGGCGGCATCGCGATGGGCCTTTGCGAGCGCCTCCTGCAGGGCGTCAAGTCCGCGACCGAGATAAACCGCGCGCAATGCTGCGATTTCGAAGTTGCGCGCGCGGCGGCGTATTTCGCCGACTGGAAGCCCAAGTCTCACCAGCGGATGTTTCAAAAGCGCGGTGACGGTGACGGGCGGGAACCCGTCGCGAATGGCGGTGAGGATCAACTCAAAGAGGGTGCCGACTTCGGTCTTGCGCAGTGGGCGTCCCGCGCTGTCGTCAACCTCGATGCCCCAGGTGGCAAGCCGGGCGACAACGCGTCTGGCCAGTAACCGGTCCGGCGAAATCAGGGCTGCGGTCCGGCCGGGATGTTCAATCGCCTCGCGCAGAATGAGGGAGACCACCTCGGCTTCGTCAAGCGCAGTTGGCGAAACCAGTGCGTGGACGCGTGCGAAGGCGCATTTGGCGTCATCGGCTGAAACGCGGGCGGGCAGCGTTGCCCACGCATCCGTTGTGGCGGCAGGTCGCATGGCCTCGGTGATGAAAACGCTGCGCAGCGCGCGTTCATTGGCAAGCGTCGGATCGCATTCATCCGCGTGAAGGACCCTGACGTCGTTGCGTGCCACGCGGAGTTTTTCTGTGACACGCGCCAGGGTGAACTGCGGGTGCTCGGGATGCGCCGCTCCAGACGGCCCGGAGTTGCCGAGGATCGCGGCCTCGCATGCAGGGTCGAGCGCCATGTCGAGGCCTGGCAAAATGACGGCGCCCCGCGGCTTGGCCAAGACTGCGGCCATCAGATCGATGGTTGCGGGAACCGAACCCGTAACGCCCGCGACGATAATACCTTCGTTTTCAGGTGCTTGGGTAATCTGTGCGGCGATGCGGGCTAACGCCGCGTTGCGCTCAACCGCAGGGCTTGTCAGGCCGCGTTCCACCAATGCGGCTGGCAGCTTTTGCGTCAGGATGTTCAAGAACGATAGCGTCGTCTGCCAATGCGCAGACAGCTCTTCGGGAACGACGGCGCCGAGACCGTCCAACGACGCGCGTTCGGTTTCGACTTCATCAAGCAGGGTCGCCAGAGCCTGTGCAAGCCGAATGGCCTGCGCCGGGGGCTGGTCTGTTGAGCCGGCGTGATCGCCGGGCGGCCGCCAAGCTTGGATCAGTTTCGCGAGCAGGAGTGTGCGGTTTAGCGGATCGATCGATGGCGCGGTAACGTCTGTCGCAAAAGCTGTTGCCGCGCCAAACCCGATCGCAAAATCATCGTCGAGATCGCCGACGGGCCGAAGAGCCGGCAATAGCAGGGCCTGACCTTTGCTGGCCTTGAGAAAGGCGTCTTGCAACGCGCGACATGCCCGGCGTGTTGGCAGAAAGATTGTCAGTGCCGCAAGTTCGGCCGGCGCGGGCGGTACCGGCTTGCCGTCGACGGAGGGCGGAAGCTGGCCGCTCAAGACAGCTTTGGCGAGGCAGTCAAGAAACGGGACACCGGGCGCAATCGTCGCCAGCCGTCCTGGCCGAGCCGTCGCGCGATCCGGTGGGGAGACAGGGCCGCCGGCGGGACGTGCGTTATCCGGCGCGGCGTGGGAGAACAGATCAGTGATGGTCGGTTTCTGGCTCATTGCGCATCAGCGCCTCGGCTTCCTCGAGGGCTTCGGGCGTGCCGATGTGCATCCACAAACCCGACATGCGCACACCGTAGGCGCGATTCGCGGCAATGGCGCGGTCCCAAACGACATTGAGCGAGAATGCCCCCTCGGGCGCACCGTGAAACAAGCGCGGGTGTGCAATCGAAACGCCGGTAAATACGAAGGGTGCATCTTCGCGTTCGCCGCGACGCCGAAGGCGACCGTGCGGGTCGAGATGGAAATCGCCACGGCCTTCGTAGCCGAGTGAATCGGCAATGGGGGCGAGCAGGAGCAACACGTCCATGCGGTCGCTGTCCCAGGCCGCTGCCATCGTGCGCAGGTTATCGCCAACGCCGTCGCGCCAGCAGCAGTCTGCATTGTGGACAAAGAATGGGGCGGTTCCAAGCAGCGGCAAGGCACGCACGACACCGCCGCCCGTTTCCAGCCGCGCATCGCGTTCATCGGAAATCAGAACGCGCGGCTGTGTTCGGTCCGCCAACGCGGCTTCGATCTTGTCGGCCATGTAGTGGACGTTGACGACAGCCGTGTCGACGCCCGCATCGCCAAGGCGGTCCAGCGCACGATCGAGCATTGTTCGGCCGGCCAACGGCGTCAGCGGTTTGGGCCGGTCTTGGCTCAAATGGCGCATGCGGGTGCCAAGGCCTGCAGACAGAACGATGGCACGCTGCGGTATCACTGGAGCGGCTGGCGCATTGCGCGTCGGGATCGTTTCAGCGGTCATGGTTTTTCAGTTGCATCACTTTGGTTTGCGGCGACCGTGTCGAGCCGGCGCAGTGCGGGCGGGAAATGAATGTCGAACCAGGTTTTGACGTCCGTGAGTGCGCAATGAAGCAGGTTTCTGGCCAAGTAATCCCACAATCTGGGAATGTGCGCGAGATAGTGTGGTTTGCCGTCGCGGATCGCCAGTCGTGCAAAGATGCCGATGATTTTGGTCGCGCGTTGGGCGCCGAAAGCGGCATAGGCAAAGGCCATTTCGCCGTCGTCCAGTGATCCCAACCGGCTGCGGCAGACACCACAGTAGTGTTCAAAGAGGTCACGCTCCAGGTCCGCTGGGACGTCAACGCGCGCATCCTGGGTCAGCGATACGAGGTCATAGGCCCAGTGGGCTTCAAGGGCGTCTTGGAAATCGATAAGGCCGACGCGGGCGGGGCCCTCGCGTTCGGGCCGCCAAATCAGATTGGGGGAATGGAAATCCCGCAAGGCCCATCCGCTGGGCAGGTTTGAGAGGCGTTCAAAGATCGGGGCCCAGGCCTTGGAAAAGTCGTCGCGGGCCGATGCGTCCGGTGTGCCTGCCTTGACCACCGGCCAGTACCAGTCGAGCAGGAGTTCGGCTTCGATGGCCAGGACATCGGTGTCCATGCGCGGAAGCGTGTGGGCCGGTCCGTGCGCGGCCACCGGCTTCATGGGGGGGCCGGATGCACGGAGTTCAACCAGCGTCTCAACCGCGGCCGTCCACATCATGCGTTGGACGCGGGCCCGGGTTCCATCCGCTTCGGCATTGGCGAGTTCACCGCCAAACACGCGCGCGCCGAGGTGTTCGATGATAAGCAGGCCCCTGTCTGCGTCGCACGCGTAGAGCTCTGGTGCGGACAGCCCGCGCTCGCGCAAAGCGTTGGCGATCGCGATGAAAGGCTTCACGTTTTCAGCGAGGTGGGCCAGGCGGCTATAGGGTTTGCCGGCGCGGACTGGCGGCCCATCCGGCATCGCCGGTGCGTCCATAAGGATGACCGGGCGCCGGTCGCGGGTTTGCGCGCGCGCATAGCTGCGGCTTGAGGCATCACCCTGCAGAAAGGTGATGGTGTCCAGGGCGGGGCCGCCGCGGGTTTCGGCATCGGCAAGGAAGGCTGCGATCTCGGCAATGCGGCGGCAGTGTTTGTGCGTGGTCTGGTTGCGGGCCGTGATTGCAATATCGCGGTGATCGGGGGCACCGACAGTCTCGGAGATTGCAACGTCGATGATGATACCCGGCAGCGCGTTGCCGGCACGTTCGGGCCATTCCACAACGGCTGCGCCTTGCCACAGTGCGTCCTCAAGGCCGAGTTCTTCCAGGGCCTCGCCGCCCTCCAGCCGATAAAGATCGGCATGGGTCAGGGGAATGCGCGCCGTTTCGTAGCTTTGCACGAGCGCGAAGGTCGGGCTTGGGATTTCGGCAAACGGATCACACAGGGCGGCGCGGATCAGAGCACGCGCAAACGTTGTTTTTCCAGCGCCAAGGTCGCCATGCAGGGCGAGCGTCCAGCCCGGCTGCAGCTTCCAGGCAAAAATCTCCGCCAACTGCTCAAGTTGCCGCTGATCGCATGCGCGGCGGTGAATCGACTGCGGTTCTGTTTGCTTGTGCGGCTCGGTCATGGGCGGGAGCGAAACGCCGAACGCGCATGGTCGTCAAGCGCGCTCTCGATTGAGAAGCCGCTGCGGGGCGGGTTCGCTTCCAAGGGAGGCTGCCGCGCGATGTTGGCTCAGCGTGGCCTCCTGCCGACGGGCGCGCGGCGATGTTGGCAAGCGCACTGTGACGGATGTGCCCACGTTTGGTTCTGAGGCCAGCGAAATCGCGCCGCCATGCAAATCAACGAGGCTCTTGACGATCGATAGGCCAAGCCCGGCGCCGCGGTGTTTGGAGCCCTGCGAGCGACTGACGAAGCGTTCAAAGATATCGGATTGCTCTTCAGGCGGGATGCCGATTCCTTGATCGGTGATCTCAAAGACGAGCGTTCCGGGCTCTGGCCAGCAAGCCAGGCGTACGGTGTCGCCGGGGTTTGAAAAGCCGACGGCGTTGGATAGCAGGTTATAAAGGATCTGTCGTACGCGCTGCGGGTCGGCGTCGGCCTTGCCGATGGCGGCGTCCACGGCGAGTTCAAGCGTGATCCGCATGCGCGCGGCCCGCTCTGAAATCGTTTCGACCGCCTCGTCGATGACGGCGCGCACATCGATGGGTTCAAGGCGCAACTCAAGCGCGCCGGCATCGATCGTCGCCAGATCCAGAATGTCGTCGATGATCGCAAGCAGCGTCCGGGACGAGGCGGAAATGTCACCAAGATACTCACGTTGCTTGATGTTCAAGTCGCCCGTGCGCGGGCTTTCCAGCAGCTCCGAAAAGCCAATGATGTTGGTAAGCGGCGTACGCAGCTCATAGGAGACATGCGAGATGAAGCGGCTCTTGAGGCGGTCGGCGGCAACAAGCGCCTCGTTGCGTTCCAAAAGGGCGCGCTGATAGTTCTGGGTGGTGGTGACGTCGACAAAAGTCGCCAGCGTTCCGCCGTCGGGAAGCGGTGTCGTTGCGAAATCGATGAAGATGCCGTCGTCGCGAACAATCTGACCTTCAATCGCCTTTTGCTCGCCCGACAAGGACGTCACCGCCGCGGTGATGCGGGCCCACACGCGGCCCTCACTTTCGCCCTTTGCAAGCTGATCGACCAACTCATCGATGTGGGGGCGCTGGGCGAGTGCGCGATGGGACTGCTTCCAGATTTCGGTGAAGGCGGAGTTGAACAGGCGCAACCGCGCATCCGTCCCAAACACCGCAACGCCTTCGGCAAGGCTGTCGAGTGTTTCGCGCTGGACTTGGATCAGCGTCTTGTACTGGCTCTCCAAAGCCAGTTGTTCTGACTGATCATCAAAAAGGTACGTGACGCCGCCATCGGGGCGCTGCTCTGCGACGACATGCAAAATGCGGCCGTCGGGCAGGGCCCAATGATCTTCGTAGACCGGCTTGGTCGTGTAGACCTCCAGAACTTCCTGTTTCCAGTCCTGGTAGCGGCCGGCTGAGGGCAGGCGTGAGAGTTGCCGCAAACGATCAAGGACCTGGGAGTCGGTCGGTTGCTGATCAAGCCAGTCCGGGTCCAGTTCCCAAAGCTTGCGATAGGCTTCGTTATAAAATGCAAGCTTCATGTCTTTGTTGAAGATCGCAACCGCCGAGGCGACGCGATCAAGCGTGCGGTCGTAAGCCGACATCTGGCGCTCAAGCTCGCCTTGGGCTGATTCCAGTTCGGCCACGTCGATTGCTGCGGCGGCTTCGATGCCATCGATTGGAACCGTGAGCACATCGTGGGCCTTGAGCTTGCCGCCGACGAGAAGCTGCATCCGCTTCATGAGCGGGTCGCGCTTGGACAGGTTATTGGCAACAAGGTCACGTTGACGGGCGTCAAGCAGCTCAACCTGTTCGCTGATCACGTCCTCGGCGGAGCCCGATTCGACCGCGCGGACGTAAGCGTCGTTCACCCATTCCAGGCGGCCGCTGCCATCGCGGATCCAGACTGGCATGACCAGCGCGTTGAGGAGTGAGCGGCTGGTCTTGATGTCGCGCGTTAAATGACGGTGCTGGTCGAGAACCTCAACGAGGTCACGCTTATAGCCGGCGACATCGCGAAAGCGCAGCACGGCGCGGCTTCCCGCGGCGCGCGCATCGGCCTCGACGTGGCCGCCCGCCTTGGTTTTCAAAAGCAGGTTGAAAGGACGGCCGTCTTCAAACAATGCGTTCAAGCCCGCCGTCAGGTCGCCGCTGGAACGGTCATCCAGCCAGGCGCCGAACTGAAGCACGGTTGGTGCGTCCTGCGGAACGCCGCTCACCGTGTGGAGGGCATGCGTGATGACCCGAAAGCCGTGCTCGGCCTCCCAGAACAACAGGACTTGCGGTTCAGCCGCGAAGACGGAATGGGCCATGAACAACTCACGGCGTAGCGCATCGCTGTCGGCGGCGGCAGCCTTTGCCTCGATGCGGGCGCGGCGGGCAACGAAAATGGCGCTGGCACCGATCGCAAGCAGCCCAATCGCGATCACGCTGACGAGCACCCATGGCACCGTGGCTGGACCATCAAAGGCGCGGCTTTCGACAATGCTGACGGTAAGGACGACAACGCAAGCCAGGCTCGCCAACAGCAAGGCGATGAGTTCGCTGCGGGTTTCAGCGAGCCTTGAAATTCCGATTCGTGCATCCGAGCGGTGCATGATGTGTGGTGCGTCCTGCGGCTGGCATTGGGGCTTAAGCGGGCATGGGACGCGGAACTTGGCGCCGTCGATTAACCGGGTGTTAACGGTTTGGTCGCGACGGCGGACGACGAATCACTGGTGTGAGTATGCGCGCGGGGCCTGCACTTGGCCAGATCGGGCAGCAGTGGCGTTGTGCGCAGCCGGGCCATGTGGCGCCTTGACCGCGGCGGGTGGTTCAGCGGGCGCTGATGCGCGCAACGACGCGGCCGCGGCGATTGACGAGGAGGGTTTCGCCGGAGCCCGGGGTGCGACCGGTGACGGCGCGGATGTTGGTTTTGTGGGTGACGATGATGGTTGCGCTGCCGGTTGCGGCGTTTGCGATCAAGCTGCGCAGGCCGGCGGTTTGCGTGCTTCCGGCTGCGCCCTTTTGCAGGGCGTTGACGCGGCTGTCGGTCCAGACACTGCCGAGGCCCAACAACCGCGCGGTGTCAGCGCAGCGGCAGAATTGGCTGGAATAGATCGTGGCGCCCGAGATGCCGCGGCGGCGCAAATAGGCGCCCGTGCGGCGGGCTTGTGCCCGGCCTGCACCTGACAGGTTGCGTTGGGTTGAACAGTCCCACAGCGAGACCGGGCCTGGCTCCTTATTGCCGGGCGCCTTGGCGTGCCGCATCAACCCCACAAGCTGCCCGCTTGCAAAAGCGCGCCAGATTTTTTGCGACTGGGCGTTCGCGGGATCGGCGCTGACGTTGGCCATGAGCGCGCAAAAGATCGCGAAGAATACAGCAAAGCGGGGCAGGGTTTTCGGCACGGCGGGATAACCTTGGACGCGGAACTGGTCAAAGCGGCAACAGCGCCGCCCGCAGTATGCATGACGCGAGCGGCAGCGTGTGCGTATCGCGCGCCGCGCAAAAATGCGTGCTGTCCGTTCGGCGCGATCGGCTGAATTGCCGATGTGTGTTGCCGGATCGCTGCAGCAGAGCGGCCAAGACCAAAACCGGCGCGGCGCAGGCCTGCCGGTTTGAGCTATTGGATGATGCGAACGGGCTGACCCGCGCCCTTGATGCCGTCGGGAACGGGGACGTCGGTTGCAGAGTAGTTGGTGTTCAGAACGACGTGCGGGCCGCCAAAAAGCTGCAGCTTATTGACCACAAGCGCCGTGTAAGCGCTGTCGCCGCCGATCTGGGCATCGCCGTCAACGCGCAAACGCGAGGTCGGCATGTAGATCGTGCCAACCAGGTTCTGCGCGTTGCGGGAGAATATGTCATGCGTCATGCCTGTTGATTGGCTGCGCGACGTAAAAATCAATAGCCCGGCCATAGGGCCAGAGGTGGGGGCTTCGAGGTTGACCTCCGAGGCCGCATCAAACCGAAATACGCTGTCGCTTGTGAAATAGAGGCCCACGTCCTTTCCGCGCAGCGTCGCCCCGCTTGTCACGACCAGAGGGCCATTGTCGAACACGTAGACGCCAGGTTCCAGATCGACGATCGCGCCGCTTGTTATGGTCAAGCCGCAATAGACGCCGGGATAGAGTGTGCGTGACGATGCCACCACTTTGGGCAGTAACGGATCGCAGTGTCCGTGCACAGGTTCCGGTCGCCCGGCAAGAGGGTCGTCGAACTGTGGACAGTCCATGATCGGCAGCGGGTTAAAATGCTTGCCGCCACCTTGCACGCCACCCGCTGAGCAAATTGTCGACGCTGTTAACCGCGCGCTGTTTTTGGTTTTGATGCCAATATTGTGTTTGGAGTTCGAAAAAACGGCGCAATTGTTTCCGGTGACAAGCGCCTGTTTTTCTAGGCTTATGGTGCCGTTGGCAGATTGGTTCAAAGCCAGGATGCACAAGTTCGGTTTGCCAATCACCTGTGCGACCGCGCTTGCGGTAATCGTGTCGACGCCCAGGCCGAACATCTTGCCAAAAACACTGTCGAATGACTGGGTTGCGGTGACATTGACACGCAAGGGCGATGTTGAAACGGACACAGTAAGGGTTGGAACAGGGCCGTTGCCTGAAGGGCCGGCGGAGGCGTTGTATCCCGCGTCGAAAAAGTTCTCGACAACCGCTTTCACCGCGGCCTTGACGTTTTCTTCCTTCGCATCGGCCAACGATAACTCATTTGCCGCCGCCAGCGTTGCGTGATCGATCACGCGCTGGAGGTAGGATTTCTGCCGCAGCACCATCATGTAATCGATCGAACTGATTGTAAGCGTCAATAGCACCGGAATAACGAAAGCGGCCATCAGCGCAATCGTACCAGATCGATCATTGGTCCAGCTGTGCAGAGCGCGCGGTAAGTTGTTTTGGCGTGCGGTAGCAGCGGTTGGCATTGGCGCAACGGGTCCCGTCGGAATGGTGTTGCGCAATTCGTACAATTTTAATGAAAGCCTTGGGAAGCGCGGGCTAATACTACCGTCAGTATGCCGTTGGTCGGTGTGCCAATTCAGGACAAGTGGACCGCGTTCGCGTTTCGTCACCTCCGGGCTTTGCGCGAAAACAAGCTCATAACCCAGTTCAGGACACGCAACACAATCATCACGGCGCCAAAAGCCAGCGCGCCGGCGTACTGAATTTCCCAATAAAAACTGTACGCGTCGCGCGGAAGGTCCACAAACGCCATTTGGAACTGGCCATACAAGGCTGCGGCCACGATTGGCAGGACAAGAACGAATGCAATGATGCCGACAATTCCAAGCAACTTGCGGCCTTCCTTGCGAACGAGGAAGAGGACGATCAGCGCCAGAAGGCCCGTGTTGAGGAGAAGGGCGACGATCAATTGTAACGTCATCGGCGGTACGGTCTTTCGTGAATTTGTGAGGTACGGTGCCGGCGTTGCGGACAAGAAAGCCCGCAGCAGGTGCTGCGGGCTTTCGGTTCGAACAATCGGCAAATGCCGTTGATGGCTTAGTAGCGGTAGTGCTCTGGCTTGAAGGGGCCTTGCTGCTCGACGCCAATGTAAGCGGCCTGCTCATCAGACAGTTCGGTCAGGTTCACGCCGAGCTTGCCGAGGTGCAGGCGAGCGACCTTCTCGTCGAGGTGCTTGGGCAGGACGTAGACTTCGTTTTTGTAGTCATCGCCCTTGGTGAACAGCTCAATCTGCGCCAGGACCTGGTTGGTGAACGACGCCGACATCACGAACGAGGGGTGGCCGGTTGCGTTGCCGACGTTCAACAGGCGGCCTTCCGACAGCAGGATCATGCGGTTGCCGGCCGGGAACTCGATCATGTCGACCTGCGGCTTGATGTTGGTCCACTTCATGTTCTTGAGAGCGGCAACCTGGATCTCGTTGTCGAAGTGACCGATGTTGCCGACGATCGCCATGTCCTTCA
>CAZOGY010000084.1:11754-16367 GCA_964579305.1 uncultured Hyphomicrobiaceae bacterium | reverse complement strand
GCATCTTATGGTTCCGGCGTAATCGCCCGAACCGTACGGGCCTTGAAGCGGTGGACATGATTTTGAGGGGCGGCGGATGGCCATGACCGCGGACGAGGTGATCGCGCTTTTGGGCCTTGAAGCGCACCCCGAAGGCGGCGCGTTTCGCGAAACGTTTCGCGATCCAGCCGAAGCCGATGGTGAGCGCGCGCATTCCACGGCGATCTATTATTTGCTTCGTGCCGGCGAACGCTCGCATTGGCACCGCGTCGATGCGGCTGAAGTCTGGCACTGGTATGCGGGCGCACCGCTGCGGCTTTCGATTGCTGAATCCGGGAGGGCCGTCGCGACGCACGAACTTGGGAATGATCTCGCTGGCGGTCAGCGGCCGCAAGCGGTCGTGGCGCGCGGTGCTTGGCAATCTGCGCAAAGCATCGGGGACTGGAGCCTTGTGGGCTGCACGGTGGCGCCGGCTTTTGAATTTGCCGGTTTTGAACTGGCACCACCGGGTTGGGAGCCTGACCAGACCTGACGTGACATGACGACGTCAGGCAGACATCAGGCGCCGTGCGCTTCCTTTTCGGCAGCATCCCGGACCAGCGCCATCGTCCGATAAATGCCGTGTACGAACTTGCCGTATGGCAGCGTGATGAATAGCGCGAGCACGAAGCCGATATGGATGATCAGAAGCCAGCCCATCGCCGAGGTGTGCCGGAAGAACAAGAGCGCCAGGCCCGTGGCTGAAACGATGAACAATAGCGCGATGAACGCGTAGTCCATGCCATAACGGCGGCGGTCGGCCGGCGCCTGATCGGCCTGCACTTTGAGCCAGAACAGACCCGCCGTGCCGATGCAAAGCAGAACGCCACCAACCGTGCCGAGCACGACTGGCGCGGAGTACCAGGAATAGGGCGCTTCCCAGCCCAGCAGGTAATGCATCAGCGTGCCGGTCGAGGTCGAGGCAAACGACAGCAGAAAGCCCCACAGCGTGGCCATGTGAAAATGCCGGCGGCCCAGGCTGTAGCGCTCGTCGATATCGTTGCAGCCATCGCCCGCGCCACCGAGGTGACGAGAGGTGCCGGCTGAACGAAAGGCTTGCACGACATGCCGGATCGCAATGTTGGGGGCACCGCAGGCGCGCCAGTAATTCACCGCACCGATGATCATGGCCAATACGGCCCAGCCAAACGTGATGCCGCCCAGCGCCACCATCACGTTGTGCGGCATGATCTGATAGAACGCGCCGGGGCCTGTGTAGACGCCCGTCAGTGCGCCTGGCGCGGACAAGATGATCGCGCCGGCCATGATGGCGATCATCACGACCGCGGTAATCATCGACACCCAAAGGCCGTTGGTCTCAAACAGCGTCGCGGTGGCGCGGGGGAACGCGAAGGCCTGATAGCTTTCCGTGCGCACTTCGCTGAATGTCTTGGGCAGGTTGAGCCCGAACTCATGCGGCGGCGCGTATTGGCAGGAATACCAGCAGCCTTTGCAGTTGTGACAAAGGTTGGCGAGATGCGTCAGGTCTGTTGTCGGAAACTCGCGGCGGCGTTCCATTGCCGGGAAGACGGGGCAGAAGCCTTCGCAATAGCGGCAGGCATTACAGATTTCCATGGTGCGGCGAGCATCCAGGATCGCGGGCGTCTCGGCGATCGGGCCGGCGCGGTCTGCGTCGTCGTCGATGATGTAGCGTGATGCGTCAGTTGCGGACATAGCTTGCCGCCCTCTCCCCTGCCTTCAGGCCGAACACAGTTCCGATCGTCATGCCGATGCCGGCGAGATAGCCCTGGCCCAGGATGTTGCCGGCCATGATCTCGCCTGCCGCCCAGATGTTTGCGGCCGGTTTGCCGTCGGCCATGGCGACCTTGGCGCCCTCGTCCACCTGCACGCCGAGGTAGGTGAACGTGATCCCGGGCCGGAGCGGATAGCCATAGAAGGGGGCGGTATCGATCGGGCGGGCCCAGTTGGTCTTGTCCGGTTTCAGGCCGGTCGTGCGACGGCCGTCGTGGATGGCGGGATCGAACGGGCCTTCTTGCGCACACGCGGCATTATAGGCGGAAACGGTGGTCTGCAGTGCAGCCGGGTCCAGGTCGAGTTTCTGGGCGAGTTCTGCCAGCGTTTCACCGCGGACCGGCGGGAAAATGGATGGCATGAACAGTTTCAGCGCTTTGGAATCGATAATCGAATAGGCGATTTGATCTGGCTCTTTTGCGACCAAGCGGCCCCAGATCGCATAACGTTTCGGCCAGAAATCCTCACCCTCGTCATAGAAGCGCTGTGCGTTTTTGTTCACAACAATCGAGAACGGAACGCTGTCGAGCCGGGTCGCAATGCCGCCATCGTAGGCTGGTGCGCGCGCATCAATCGCAACCGCGTGGCATTGGTCAGCCTCACCGATCGGCGCCATATTTTCACGCAGCAAAAGCTTCAATAGCCCGCCTTTCGCATAGGGCGTCCCGCGGATCAGGAAGTTGTCGGCTGCCGGGCCCCAGGCCTCGCGGAGCCATTCGCGGTTTGCCTGAAAGCCCCCGGCTGCGGCGATGAACCCGCGTGCGGCAATGCGCTGTTCAAAGCCGTTTGCGCGCAGTTTGGCGGCAACAAAGAAGCCGTTGTCGACTTCCAAATCGATGACTTCGGTATCGTAGGCGACATCGATGCCAAGCTCTTTGGCGCGGACATAATAGGCATTCAATAGCGCTTTGCCGCCGCCGAGAAAAAACGGATTGGTTCGCGATAACGAAAGCGTGCCACCAAGCGATTTCTGGAACTTTACGCCCTGGCGCGCCATCCAGCCGGTCACGACCTTGGATTCGGCGATTGTCATGCGCGCCAGTTTCTCATTGGTCTTGCCGGCCGTGACGCGAATGAGATCCTCGAAATATTCGTCTTCTGAATAGTTATCGGTCAGAACATCGGTCGGGGCGTCGTGGGCCACGCGCAGGTTCCGGGTATGGCGCGAGTTGCCACCGCGAAACCCGATCGGTGCAGCCTCGCAGACCAGGACGCGGACACCGCGTTCGGCGGCCGCGACGGCTGCGCACATCGCAGCATTGCCGCCACCGGCAACGATCAGGTCATAGCGTTTGTGCGGGTCGATCATCGTCGGGTCTGGCTTCCTGTTCCCCCTGGTGCGTGTGTTTCAACGCATGCCGCGGCCGATATGCAAGGCGCGAAGCGGCGCATCGTTGATATCAGGGCCTGGCGTGTGGTCCAGCGCGTGCCTCAGTCGGGCCAAACGGCGCGCGGGACCATCACTTCACCGCGCGCAAGCAGGCGGGCTGTGCGCACAAGGCCGGCCGCCTCGATCGTGACCCCGTGATTGCCGTCGCGCGAAAACGTCATGGTCACATCGAGCGCGCCCATCGGATGCTCGATTGAGATTTTGGCAGGTGAAACCGGGATCTCCATCAAACCGTCCGCAACTGTGCCGGGCGTCAGCGCGCAGGATGCGAGACACTGCGAGCCAGTGACCGCCAGCGAAGGATGGCAGTTCCACGGCATGAAATAGCGCGTGTTGAACGCTGCGCCATGGCGGGCTGGAGAGACGAGGCCGAACTTCGGCGTGACGGATTTGGTCACGTCGCCAAGCCCCATGAGCTTGCCGGCCTCGATGCGGATCGGTTCCATGCGCTCATAGAACGCGCGGTTGGCATCGAGTTCGGCTGCCGTCTCATATCCCGTGAGGCCGAAGCTTTCCGCGCGCGCAATCACCATCGGCATGGCCACGTCGATGCAGGTGACTTCGATGCCGTCGATGACATCAATGGCGTTGCCGGTGGGGAGAAGGCCGCTGGTCTTTGAGCCCACAACGTCGCGGAAGTTCAGCAGCACGGGCGCGGCGGTGCCTGGGACACCGTCGATGGCGGCATCGCCGTCGTAGGTCACCATGCCGCCGGGTGTCTGGACGAGTTCGTCAATGCGTGCGCCGGTGTTCACGGCCCGCACGCGAACCGGCGTCTCGCCATCGCGCGCGGCAACGAGACCCATTTCGATGGCCGCGGGCCCGACGCCGGAGAGGATGTTCCCGCAGGTCGGCTTGTAGTCGACCATGCGTTCTTCCACCGCGACCTGGCCGAAGAAATAGTCGACGTCGATATCGGGCTCTGTTGATTTTGAGAGCATGGCGACCTTGGTTGTCACCGCAGCGCCGCCGCCGATGCCATCGATATTGAGCGGATGTCCGGCGCCCACCGCCGCGATCAGGACGGCGCTCAGTTGGTCGAGATTGTCGGGCAGGTCCGCCCGGTTGAAGTAGGGCCCGCGCGACGTGCCGCCACGCATGAACAGGAACGGGATGGCGCGCTGGGACATCACGGTCTCCATGATTGTGCGGGCGCGGCGGGCTCGGGCTGAACCGCACCGACGCCAGTCGCGATTTACCGGCCGCGCAAGGGCCAGGGCAGCTCGATGTATTCCTGCAGCAGGCCGGGCGGGAACTCGCGGTTTAGGGCATCGGCCATGGCGACGATGAACGCGATGCCAGCGGCAGTGAGGATTAAGGTGCGTACAATACCCTCGCGCGCGCGCCCGGTCAGGAAAAGGACAAAGAACAGCGCAAGAGCGATCACGAAGCCCAGCAGGCTGCTCAGCACCAAGAGCAGGAAGAACCACGCCAGCGTTGGCCACAGGCCATA
>CAZOGY010000084.1:0-11654 GCA_964579305.1 uncultured Hyphomicrobiaceae bacterium | reverse complement strand
GGCGCACGTTCTTCATCGGCAAACAGGATGTCGGGGCCAGTGCGCAAGGACATTTGTGCAAGCAACACGAGGGCAGCCAGGAGCGCTGCGCCCGCGACGGCAGTTGGGAAGACCTTGTCGATGAAGCTGCGCAAGACGAGAGCGTCGTAGAGCGCAAGGGCCAAAAAGGCGGTGATGACCGCTGCAAAGATGATGGCGGACTGCTTGTTATTGCCTTCCAGGTGCGGCTCGGAGCTATGCAGCGCGGCCGATTGGCGTGCACCGAGCCAGATCGAAATCGCGATGATGGCGATCAGCACCATCCCCGTCGGCGAGATCAAATAGCTGAGCCCGGCTTCCCAACCGCCAACGCGGGCCTTCAGGATCGCAATCTGCGTTGCTTGGTAGGTGTAGACTTCGGCTTGGTCAGCCAGGACGAAACCGATCAGGAAGGCTGGCCGTGACCAGTCAAACCGCTTCATGAAGATGCCGAGGATGCCGATCGCGACAAGTGCGGCAAGATCCCAGAGGGTCTGCTTGGACTGGAATGCCGCAAACGAAATCATCATGAAGAGGAACGGCGCAAGCAGCGCGAACCGGATGGTCGTCAGCCTTGCGATGGGGCCGGACAGGAAAATGCACAACCCCGCGCCGATGACGTTGGCCAGCGCGAGTGACCAGACAATCGTGTAGGTGGTCGGTAGCTGATTTTGAATCATCGACGGTCCGGCTTCGATGCCGAGCAGAACCATGCCGCCGATAAAAACGGCCATCGAACCGGAGCCGGGAATGCCAAAAAGCAAGGTCGGGACCAAGCCACCGCCTTCTTTTGCGTTGTTGGAGGATTCTGGTCCGATGACGCCACGCACATCGCCATTGCCGAACTCGGAGCGGTCGCGCGCCGATTGCACCGTGTGGCCGTAAGCAATCCAGTCGACAACCGAACCGCCCAGACCCGGGACCACGCCGACAACCACGCCGATGGTTGCGCAGCGCAAGGACAGCCACTTGTTGCGCCACCAGTCAGCGATCCCATCGAGCCATCCCGCGCCGAGTTTGGCGTCCTTGGAGATCGCGCGGTCGGAACGCAAAAGGGAGATGATTTCTGGGATCGCGAAAATCCCCAAGCCGATGATGACAAGTGTCAGGCCGTCCTGAAGATACCAGCTTCCAAAGGACATGCGCACCGAGCCCTGGGCCGGCGCTTCACCAATCGCGCCAATGGTCATGCCAAGGCCAACGGCCACAAGCCCTTTGAGCAGCGAGCGGCCAGCCAACACACCAACCATCGAAAAGCCGAGGATTGTCAGAAGCAAAAGCTCGGGCACGCCAAAGGCCAGAACCAGCGGCCGCGCGATAAGGATAAAGAACGTCAGTAGCAGCGCACCGAACAATCCGCCGAACAGCGAAGAGGTGAAAGCTGCCGACAATGCGCGCGCGGCCTGCCCCTTTTTCGATAGCGGAAAACCGTCGAGCACGGTTGCTTGCGAGGCTGAAGAACCAGGAATGCCCAGCAGGACAGACGAAAACGTGTCCGATGTCGGGATCACGGCGATCAGGCCGACCATCAGCGCGAGGCCGGCGACGGGGTCCATCCCGTAGATGAACGGGATCATCATCGACAGGCCGGCAATACCGCCAAGACCTGGAAAAACGCCAACGCACAACCCGAGCAGGACACCAGCGGTCAAGTAGAACAGCGACGTTGGTGTCAGAATTGCGCTAAACGCCGTTTGCAGCGCGAGAAACGCGGTATCGATCTGGTCCAAGAGGTGCTGCCTGGCGATAGTCGGTTGGGATGGCGCAACAGTCGGTGCGGAGCGCGAGGGACTATGTACACGGACATACGAGCGGCGTCCTGGGTTTTTGCCCGGGACGCCGCAGCGTGATGTCAGATCAGTCTCTTACAGCTGAACGTTGTAACGCTCTTTCAGCCAGTTCTTGATCCAGGCTTTGGCTTTGGCGGGAACCTGCGTGCCTTGCTTGAGCATCGACTGAGCCGTTTTGCCGGTGGCTTGCGGGTAGACGCCGAGTTGCTTTTTGGAGATTTCGGCAAAGTCGTCGCGTGCCAGGATCTTCTTGAAAGCGGCGTCGTAAGTCTTGATGACATCTTCCGGTGTGTCTTTTGGCAGGAAGATCATCTTTTGAGCGGCAAAGCCCGCAACGAAGAAGGCTTTCCACGCATCCCACGCGTCGCCCGACGGCTCTTCGCCCTTGATCTTCGTATAGACCTCTTTGAACGTTGGGATGTTGGGGAAGGTCGGGTCGCGGACGATGTTGCCGTTATCGTCGAGGAAGCCCCAGGTCATGATCGGCACGGCTTTGCCGGCTTCAACAAGCGGCGTCACTTTCGACAGGTATGCCGACGACGTTTGATAGTCGATGTTGACTTCGCCGCGCTCAAACATCAGGCGGCCCGAACCGCGGCCCTTGATGCCGAACACTGGGTCGACTTTCATGCCCAGCAGTTCCCAAGCCAGAAGCGGCACAAGGTCAAGCCGGGTTGCGCCTTGCGAACCGTAGATGAAGTTGACGTTTTCGATCACGTCTTTCGGATCGGCTTCCCAGCGCTTGGCAAGCTCTGGCGGCAGGTAGGCGACGCCGCCCGTTGCCGAGGCCAGGACGATGTTCCAATCGGCGTAATTATAGCGCACGCGCGGATCATCGAGCAGGAACGGGAACTGCGTCGAGCCTGACGTGATCAGGATCGTGAGGCCGTCCGGGCGCGCGCGTTCTGCGAAGAAATTCGCGCCCTTGGTGGAGCCAGCACCCGGCATGTACTTTGGTTGGACGTTCGGGTTGCCCGGCAGCGCTTCCGACAGAAGCGGCGAGTAGAACCGCGCAAACCGGCCAGAACCGCCGCCTTCGCTGAACGGCACGATGAATTCGATGGTCTTGCCCGACAGGTCGACCTGGGCTGCGGCGGGGCCGGTCATGGCGAATGCAGCTGCGCCAACTGCGATTGCCAGGGCGCCGCGCCGCGTCACGGCGAAACAATTGATCACTCGAGTCTCCCTTCCTCGATTGTGCGTCACTTGGTAAGCGATGCGCGCGCACCTTAGCCAGATTGAACCGGCTCGCAACCGAGGCGTCGGGAAAAAATCTAAGGGGTTATCGTCCGTTGGCGATCTCATTTGACGCTATTTCGCGGCTGCGGTCCGGTGCGTCAGCTTTTGATCAGTTGGCGCTGAAAAAGGGAGGGCAAGCGATGGCGGACGTTTGGCCGATAGGCCGATCACGGATGGACGATGGGACGCAACCGGATCGTGCCGCGCACATCGATCCGCTTGTGCGTGATCTCTTGACTTGGGTGGCCGAGCAACCGCGCCCTTACAAAGATGTCATGGAGGCGTGGCGTTCATCGTGTCCGCATCTGACGATTTTTGAGGACGCGATGGACGCCGGCTTGATCTGCCGCAGCGTTGCCGACGACGGATCGGTCTTAATCGTGGCGACGGCCCGCGGTCGGGCTGCGTTGGGCGCGGGCTGGCACAACGATGACGCCCGCGTCACATGTCACGGCGGTTGAGCGTGTGCGATACCGAACGATCAAGTGCCATCGTTTGAGCTTGAGCGGAATGCGCGGGCTGCCCAGTTCGGGATGTTCGGTGGGAACGAACCGACCGGGCTGCGTTGCACGAAGCCGCGGACGCGGGGGCGAGCGCGAGAGCGGCGGAAGCCCAGGACACGCGACCGGCGGAAGCTGCGCACGCGATTGCGACGGCGAAAACGGCGATTGCGCTGGCGGAACCCGCGCACTTGTGAGCCGCGGTACAGGCCTGCTGCTTGGGCGCCGTCGGTGTGTACCGGAGCGGCACTGAAAAGACCGGCCGTTAAAAGAAGCGCGGCCAAGGCGGTCAAGCGTTTCATGGTGATCGTCCTACTCTTCACTTGAGCGAAAGAAGCTGGTCCAGCCCCTTAACGTACGGACCGGACCAGAAGTTCTTAGCCGTCGTTGGAACGACCGCGCGAGAAGGCTTCTGCGGCCCAGCGCGGCACACCTGGGTACTTTTGGACACCGTAGTCGCGGCGCACTGTGCGACGACGATTTTGATTGGCTTTGCGGCGCTTGGACCCGCGCACTTGCGATTGTTGGCGCTTGTGCGATGCGGCTTCGGCCGAGGATGTGGCGACCGGAACAGCAGCAAAGGTCAGGGTTGCAACAGCGAATGCGGCGGCGGCGAAAAATCGATTCATTGCAGATCTCCCTTGGATGCTTACGCAGGCCATGGCTTTGCGTGTCCAGCACCGGGCCAGCGTGTCTCGCAAATGGCCAGCGGCGTTGCGTCGGATAAGGGGGCTGACGCCGAGATGATCGCACCGTGATCCAGCGTCACAACGCGGGAGGACGCCGTGATCGGGACGCTGGGTGGGAGACGTGGGGCGGGAGATGTGGGCAGCGCGCGGCTTTGAAAGCCGCTGCAAGCGGTATGGATACGGCAATCCCGATCTGGCATCTGCAACGTAAGCAAGGGCAACGGCCGCGATGATCCGGGAGATGTCAGTTATGAGCGCACCCAAGAATCAACTGCAGAAACGCTGGTGGTCGCGTCGCGGCGTGATTGCGGCCGGCACAGGCGGTCTTGCGGCCACGATGGTGCGCTCCGGCGGGTGGGGCAGCGCGCTTGCAATTGAGGCGCCGGACGTAGCACGCCAGATGCAGGCGGGCGCCCGGCGACTTCTGGCGGCCCTGTCCGACGTCAATCGCCAGCGGGTGTTCAAGCCATTTGAGGATCGCCAGCGCGAAGACTGGCATTACACACCGCGCCGTCGGCCGGGTGCCACGCTGAAGCAGTTGGCGGCACCGGAACAAGCAGCGCTGTGGGCGTTTCTTGAAACGTTACTCAGCACCCGCGGGCGCGCCCAGGTCGACGGTACAATCAAGCTGGAACGCATTCTGGGCGAACTCACGGGCGCTCTGTCGTTTCGCGACCCGTCGAATTACGCGATTGTTTTGTTCGGCGATCCGCGCGGGCCATCGCCATTCGCTTGGCGCTTTGAGGGGCACCACTTGTCGCTGAGCGGCGTTGTCGTGCCAGGTGTGGGGCTTGCCGTGACGCCGATTTTCTTTGGCGCTAATCCGGCAACGGTGCCGGCGCGCCATTCGCACGGCGGTTTTCGTTTGCTTGGCGCGGAAGAAGACGCTGCGTTTGGGCTGATCCAGTCACTTGAAGGTTCGGTACGCGATCGGGCGATCCTGTCGCAGCGGTCGCTGGGGGATGTTGTGGCCGGCCCGGGGCGTGAAGATACGTTAAAACGTCTCGAAGGCGTGTCGCTTGCTGCTCTCAGCGATGGTCAGCGCGATGGGGTTTACCGCATTCTGGAACTTTATTTGGGCACCATGCGCAGCGAGGTGGCGCGTCCGGCGATTGACAAAGTCCGCCAGGATGGGGCGCAAGCGCTGCATTTCGCGTGGGCTGGATCGCAGCAGCCAGGCCGTCCGCATTACTTCCGGATCCATGGGCCGTCGGTTCTGTTGGAATACGACAACACGCAATCGGGAGCCAATCACGTGCACGCCGTGTGGATTGACCCAATCGACGTGTTTGGCCGCGATTTATTAAAGCGGCACGTCAAAGGCGCACACGGGCAGTAGGTTTCGCGACGGCGCAGTTTACCCGCCTGCGGGAAGAAATGGCGCCGTTGAAACGTAATACGGTCGGCGCCATTGGTGTTGCGAGGTCAGGCCGCGCTGTTCACTTCGCTTGTGGCCGCATGTCCTGTTCACCGCGCGCGAGTTTCACCAGCATTTCCATCTCAGTTGTCAGGACGCTGCTGAGGTAATCATCGTTTGCCGCTGTAAAGGTCAGATCATCGCGCGTGATCTCGTTAGCCGTGACAATCCGCTGAAGACGCCCACTCAAGTCGCGCCACATGTAATTCAGAATATCGTACTGGTCGGAAACATGGCGCCGCTGAACGGATGTGATTGGCAGGTTTTTGATGCCCTGACGCAGATCGAATTTCGTGGAAACGAACAGCGCAATGGTGCCCCGTGCCAGAGCACGTTGGCGGCGAACGTCGATCCCTTGGCTGACCATGCAGATGCCTTTGGATAGCCGTTCCAGCAGCATGCGCTGGCGGCCGGCGATCGATATGGCAATCGCCATTTCGATGGGAACGGCCGCTTCTGTTTCGGCGCGATATTCGATCAGTTGCAAAGCGTCGCTCGCGAGAACCGTGACCGCATCGGCATTGATGAGCGCAAAATGCAGATCCTGTTCTGCCGTTGTGGATTTGGACGGGTTAGCAGAGCTATCCAGTTTTGTTTTCAAGGCTGTCCAGCCGGCGCTTAGCAATTTGAGTGCGTCGGTGATTTTGAAATCGGTTTCGGCGGGCAGACCCAATTCCGGTGCGCCATTCAATAGCGCTCTCTGGCCGTGATCAATGGCATCAACGGTCCGGCGCAATTCGGCATGGTGCGCATCGGCGTCGACGCCGCTTGCGGCATAGCACGCGGCTTTGGCCGCTCGCTCAATAAGCAGACGCTGGCGATCGGCTATCGCAAGCCGCAACGCGGTGTTCTGTTGGCGGTGTTGTGCCGAAGGCGTGTCGCTTTTTTGTGTTGTTTTATCGTGCGTTTGCGCGGCTAGCTCTTGGGCGCGAACGGTGCCGCTGGACAGGGCCATGGCGGCGGCGATGGTCGTGACTACAAGACCGGCGACCAGGCAGGGCAAGTTATGATTAACGGTGAGTTTATGGGCAGCGCGCATGCAATCCTCCGGCGGCGGAACCGCGGAGCGCTATAACAGCGGCTTCATTTGATTTTTGTGAAACAAAGCAGACGTCGGCGTGATTGGTCGGTTGTGTCGCAACTCAAGCGGCGTCTTTTGGCTGGATTGTTGCCGAGCCGACGCTTTTGAGGGCGTTGGCGCTGGTATCGGCCGTGGTTTTAACGCTGGCCAGCACGTCGCGTTGATGCAAAAGCGCGGTTGCTATGGTGCGCAGCGCCTGTTCAGTCCAACGGGGCTGCTCCCCGCGTTGCGTGGCACGTTGCAAGGCTGTTGCGATTTCGAAACACTCTTTCAATTCGCCAGACACCTGTTCGATTTCACCGGAAAGCGCACTTAGGGCGGCTAACGCCGATTGGGCGTGATCCGTGGCTGCGATGGCGCGCTTCTGCGCATCAGCCATTTCCAGCAGGTGGGTGACGTGGAATGAGAAGGTCGACCAGGTCAGCGGCTTGGTGAGATATGACGTTGCACCGGCTGCCAGGGCATCGCGCAAGGTTCCACCGTCTTCGCGCGAGGTCACAACCACAATCGGCAAATGCCGTGTCGTGGGGTGGTTTCGAATACAACGGATCAGCGTGAGCCCGTCGATATTGGGCATCTCAATGTCGACGAAGGCAATCGCGACGTTTTGTTCGCGGATGATGGTCCAGGCATCGCTTCCGTCAGCAGCTTCCAATGTCCGGCCGACGATGCCAGCGAGTTTCGTTGCGATCAGCTGGCGGATAATCGGATCGTCATCGACGACGAGCACACTTGCATCGGAATAGGTCGCCGGCCCATCAGCGCGTATGCTCTGCGCCGTCGCTGGTTGCGGAAGTGCGCCGTTGGCGCGCGGCCGGTCCGACATTTCGTCCCCTAGAACTAAACTGGTTGTGCGGCCTCCCATCGCAAGCGTGACCGCATACCGATTATTCTAATGGCGCTCGGCTAACCGAATCCTAAAGGCGGTGCTGGCACGTTGATATGCTTGCTCGTTCTCAGGGGCCGTACCGTTTTGCTTTGGGTGATCCGTCGTTCCATAAGCCGCAAGCTTGCGGCGATGGTGGCTTTTGCCGTGTTGTCGGCGGTATTTTTGGCGACCGCGGCCGGGGCCTGGCGCGAGGCGTCCCGCCAATTCGCACTGACACGCGCAGAACTTTCTGCCGTTGGCGAAGCAATTGCGGCGACGCTCGGTGAACCGCTGGCAAACGGTGAGGATCGGCGCGTGGCCAACGCCCTGCGTGCAGTTGGCAAAATCAGCCGGATCAAGTTTGCCCGGGTTTTCGATGCCAAGAACCGGCGCGTCGCGGCATTTGGCGTCGGCATTCTGTTGAGCGGCGGTTCAGAAAAGACCGATGTTGTCATCAGGCGGGATGACCCACTCTTCTTTTTAAGCCTGACGACATACCCCATTGTCGTGCCGATCGTGTCGGGCGGGCGCACGATCGGCAAGTTGGAGATGATCGCAGACGTTTCGCATTTGCGGACCGCGCTGGGCGAAGCGCTGGTTTGGGCGCTGATGACGGGTTTGTTGGCGGCCGGATTCGGTGCACTGATCGCCAGTATTTTGCAGCGGGCGATTACGCGTCCCATCAAAGAGTTAACGCGGGCGATGGCGCATGTGCGCGCGCAGCGCTGCTATGACACACGGATTGACATTACAACGATCGATGAAACTGGGGCGCTGGCGAGCGCATTCAACGAGATGTTGCGTGAAATCCAGGCGCGTGATGAAGCCCTCGTGCGGCATCGGGATCGGTTGGAAGATGACGTGCGGGCGCGAACCCACGATTTGGAAGTCGCGCGCCAGGCGGCCGATGCCGCGAACGCCGCGAAATCTGACTTCCTCGCGACCATGAGCCACGAAATCCGCACACCCATGAACGGCATGCTGGTCATGGCGGAATTGCTGTCGGCAGCTGATCTGAGCGCGCGGGCCCGACGCTATTGCGACGTGATCGTCAAGTCGGGGCAATCACTTGTCACGATCATTAACGATATCCTCGATTTTTCGAAAATCGAGGCGGGGAAACTGACGCTGGAAAGTGTGGCTTTTTCTCCGGATGCCACGGTTGGCGATATTCTTGATCTTTTTGCCGAGCGGGCGGCTGGCAAGGGCCTGCAATTGGCCGGTCATGTCGCCCCAACCGTGCCAGCGCGGATCGTTGGCGATCCCGTCAGGCTCAATCAGATCCTGTCCAATCTTGTCAGCAATGCTTTGAAGTTCACCGAGCGCGGCGGTGTGCTGGTGACGATGGATGCCACGCACGATTTGGAACGGCCCGAGCAGGTCCGGCTCACGGTTGCGGTCCGCGATACGGGCGTGGGGATCGCGCCGGAAAAATGTGCGACGATTTTTGAGGCCTTCACCCAAGCAGAACAATCGACCACGCGACGGTTTGGCGGAACGGGGATCGGCCTTGCGATTTGTGAGCGTCTCGTGACGGCCATGGGCGGCAGTATTGGTGTTGAAAGCGTGGTCGGCGAGGGCGCCACTTTTGCGTTTGAGATCCCCGCGGCCGTTGCCACCGATCGTCAGGCTCGCCCGCTGTCCATGCCTCAGGCGGCACATGACGGGCTGCGCGTTGCTTGCGTTCATGTCGAAGACGGACCGGCGCGAGCCGCTTTGCAGTGGGCGCTGGCCGATCGCGGGATGCAGCTTGTCGCGGCGATGCCAGATCCAACGGCCCGTCAGCCCGCATGCGATCTCGTTGTCAGCGATGACTTGGCGTGGCTGGAGGCATTGGCCGGCACTGACAGGCAATGTGATCGCGCAATCATCGCGATTGTGCCGTTCGGCCTCGGCGACACGATGTTGAGCCAGCATCGGGGGCTGGTTGACGCCGTGATTGAAACGCCGGTCGGCAATCGCTCGACCCGTGACGTGCTCGATGCGGCAATGTCGGGGCGCGATGCACTGCGCGAAGTCGGGCGTGTTCATGTGGCGTCGGCACAGAGCGATATCTCCGTAGCCGGGTTCACGGGTGTGAGAGCGCTTGCTGCCGATGATAGCGCGGTCAACCGTGAAGTCCTGGGTGAGGTGCTGGGCAGACTTGGCGTTGAACTTGTTGCGGTCGATGACGGTGAAACGGCGCTTGCGGCTTTTGAACGTGAGGCTTTCGACGTCGTATTCATGGACGGCAGCATGCCGGGGATGGACGGTTATGAAACAACGCGGCGCATGCGCGCATTTGAGCGCTCGGTCGGGCGGGTTCGTGCGCCCGTGATCGCGTTGACGGCGCAGGTGCTTGGCGACGTCAAAGCCGATTGGCATGATGCCGGCGCTGACGATTTCGTGGCCAAACCGTTCACGCTCAGCCAGATCTCGGAATGTCTGGAACGGTGGTGCCCCGTGGCGGCGGCGGAGACAGGATCTTACTTTGTCGTGCCGGACCGGCTGGGGGATGGCGGTTCGCACGAGACGGACGTGTCACGCAAAAGGCCAGTCGAAATCGACACCGAAGCGCCGGTTCTGGATACGGCGGTGCTTGATGCCATTCGTGAGATGCAGCGGCCGGGCGATAATCTGGTCGGGCGCGTTGCCGGGCTGTTTCTGGCCACGGCACCGCAACGGCTTGGGCAGCTTGAGGCCTGTGATCTGAGCCGGCTGTCGGAGGTTGCCAAGGCTGCGCACGCGTTGAAGTCATTGTGCCGGAACATTGGTGCAGTGCGACTGGGTGACGTTCTGGACGAGATCGAAATGGCGGCGCTGGCCGGTCGCAGCGACGACGTCAGGGACCGGGTGCCGGCGGTCCCGGCGCTCTTGTGTGAAGCGATGGATGCGCTGCGTGCGGTGACGGGTGACGCGACGTCGCAGTCGGCCGCGCGTCACCAGGCTGCTTAGTATCGACAGATGTTTGCTATGGCGGGTTGGGGTTGCTTGGCCCCCTGCAAGCGCTTAGGCCTGCCGACATCGTCTGGTAATCGCGCAGGGTGCCATGTCTAAAGCTGCGAGCGATCAGCACGCGCGGCTGCGCGCTTGGTTAATCACAGACGCGAAAACGGGATCTGACCGTCAAGCCGAAGGGGTTGCACACTCGCTTGGTTGCGTGGCGGATCTCAAGCACGCCAAGCCGAGCCTGATCTATGGCATGATGGCGCCCTATGGCTGGCCAGACCCGCTTGAGCGGTTTGGTGAGCCGGACAGTCGGTTTGCTCCGCCGTGGCCCGATCTTGCCATCGCGGTCGGCCGTCGCAGCGCGCCCTATGTCCGTGCGCTCAAGCGCGCGGCCGGCGGGCAAACGTTCACGGTGTTCATATTGGACCCGCGGGCGGGCACCGGCATCGCCGACCTGATTTGCGTGCCCGAGCACGACGCGTTGCGGGGCGCGAACGTCTTCACCACGCCGACGAGCCCGCATCCCTTCGGCGCACGTCGGCTTAGGGACTTGCGTGCGGATGTGGCGTTGGATATCGCCGCGCTGCCCCGCCCGCGCATTGCCGTCATGCTTGGCGGTCGCAGTCGGCACTATCCCTATAGCGACGCCGATCATGCGCGGTTGTCGCGGGCGCTTGCCGCGCTTGCGCAAAGCGGCGCGAGCTTTCTCGTGACCGGATCACGGCGCACGCACGATGCGTTAACGGCCGCCGTTGAAGGTGCACTTGCCGGGGCACCGGCCTTGTTCAATCGCGGTGAGATCAACCGCTATCCAGAGTTTCTGGCGCACGCCGACCGGATTATCGTGACGGGTGATTCCGTAAATATGACGAGCGAGGCTGCGGCGACGGGCCGGCCGATTTATGTGTTCGCGCCATCGGGCGGGAAGGGCAAGTTCGATCGCTTCCATGCGGTGCTACAGCAGTATGGCGCGACGCGCCCGCTGCCTGAAACGCCCGATGGTTTTCCCGACTGGCGCTATGAGCCCATTGATTCAACGGTTTTGATCGCGGAGGAAATCCGCACGCGCTTGGCCGCATTCCGCGCCGCGTAAGCGAGCAACGCACGTTCTGATCGGTGCGCTA
>CAZOGY010000083.1:0-16427 GCA_964579305.1 uncultured Hyphomicrobiaceae bacterium | reverse complement strand
GACACGCTTTAGCGCGGTGCGCGTGCCAATCGACGGTGCGCCTGAAACGCGGTTGCCGAAATCAGGCAGATGGCCAGCCCCCCGGCCAAGAAAACGTGGTTTGCAAGCCAGTCTGGCTTGCCGGCGAGAAGTTTTCCGCTTGCGAACAGGAAGATCACGCCAACGCCGGCGGCGAAGCCCTGGACAGCCGTGAGCAGGGCGAGATGGCTGAGCCGCTTCTCGCGCACAGCCGCGGCTTCCAAGTCATGAGGCTCGGCTTGCGTGACGAGGGTGCGGCGGACCATGAGCGCGATCCCCGTCAGGATCGCAAAGCCTGCGCCATACTGCCACCAGTGCTGCCAGTACAGCGCGGTCAGGCCGTATCCCGTCACGATCGCCGCTGCACCCCAGCCGAACACCAGCGCAAACCATCCTGCGTTCTGCGCGGCCAGGTCCGAGAGTGCGGCAATTGTCGGCTTTTCGCCCGCCGGAGCCAGCCGTCGGGCTGATGCTGTGCGGTGGTTGGCCATCAACGCCAGCGCGATCACCAGGGCCGCGAAGACAATCGACGCGGCGAGCGATATCAGTGGCAAGCTGACGGCGGCAGCAACCGCCATTGCAATCGCAGAAGCTGCAGCCGTCACAACGGCCAAACGGCTCATGCCGTTTTGGTCTCGGCGGGCACGGCACGCAGGCCGTAGGCGCTGATCACAGCGAGCCCGATAGCGCCGAAGAAGAAGTAGTTATTGGCTGCCCAATCCTGCCAGCCCAGCGGCTGAGTCTCCAGGAAACGGGTCATCTTGCCTTGCTGCAGAAGACCGAGGACCACCACGATCATCCCGATCATCTGGCCCAACGCCATCCACCGCGACACCTTAAACCATGTCTCGGCATTCTCGCCGTCGGACAGACGGTTCGCCATGAACAAGCTCAGACCGGCGAGGCAGGTAAAGGCTGACAGAAAGCCTGGCCATTCCTTCCAGCTTACGATGCCGGTCGCATACGTCGCTGCAAGCGCGAGCGCGCCCCATGCCCAGACAAGGCCCATGTGTTTGGCGAGCCCGGCAGAAATTTTGATTGGACCGAGACCCTGCTCGGCTTCGCGGCGGGCTGACGTCAGGGCCGAAATCGTGATCACGGTGACCATGATGGCCGAGATGGCCATGTGCATGTAGGCATAGGACACATCCAAGCCTCGAGATGCGGCGGTGACGATTAGAAGTGCGACGCTGAAACCGATGCTTAACGTCCAAACGACCATGGTGGTGTCCTTCCCGAGGCCAGTGCGTACAATTCGCCGAAGATGTGTTCTTTCGCGATGTCTACTTGCGACCGGTGTCGGTTTCGTTACGTGCTATAGTTATCGCGGATGCGTGGGCGGCACCAACGGAAGCGACGCGCGGGATCATAGGCAGCCTTGAGGCGTTGACCTTGGGTCACAACTCCCATATCAACGCGTCCCACGTTATGGGCGGCCTGAAGACTGCCGCCAACTGCCCAGTCCAAAGCATCGACGCCGCGCGCGAGCGCACTGCGTCCCCGATCCGTGAGGGAACATTCGGCCTATGGCCAATACGAAGTCAGCAAAGAAAGCCGTGCGCCAGATTGAGCGTCGCACCGCGATGAACAAGATGCGCCGCACCGCCATGCGCAGCGAAGTCCGCAAGGTCGAAGAGGCGATTGCGTCTGGCAACCAAGAGGCTGCGTTGGCGGCCTTCAAGTCGGCACAGCCAGTGATCATCCGTGCCGGGCAAAAGGGCATCGTGCACGCGCGCGCTGCAAGCCGGAAAGTCTCTCGCCTGGCCCAGCGCCTGAAATCAATGTCGGCTGCGGCCTCCGCCTGAACACTTCCGCGCGCTGCTTGACCATTGGCATCGCGCGCCGCGCCTGGCGCGGGACGACCACTACACATTACCTATATCGAACAGTAGATGTCGCGGTCAGAAGAGCTCTGCCGCGGCGAAGTGCACTGTTCGTTTTACTTTATTTGAATGTTTTCAATCCGCATATTCAAATGCGCCGTGTTCCAACATTCTTTTCACATGCAAACCTCTCGACAACAACAGTGACGCACTGCACCTGCGTTATGGCGGCTTTGCGCCCGCTGCACCAACCAATCCCAATTGACAATTTGAATTGAGCGTCCCAAAAAACGCACAATTATTCTAACTGAGCTCCGGTCTGCATAGAACAAATACTGGTGCCAACAAAACATCGCGGGAACACTTTATCCACAGGTGCAAGGCGGCAGCCAAACAAACTTTCTTGGTGTGTGATTCCGATACCAGGTGATTCTCGTTTTTTAAGCGTTACCAAATCACTACCGGTTTCAGCCTTGCCGAACGCAAATTCATACTCGCTTAACCACCTTGCGAAGTTCTTCACATTCCGATAGGTCTTCCACAAGCGGGACGGTCACTGGGCGGCACCCAATTCGTGGCCTGACGCGAAGCGATCATGCGGTAGAGGGCAAACGTCCGTATTGATCGCAGTACACATGTCTGCGCGCACTGGGTGGTGGTGCTGCGTCGGTAGTGAGAGAGGGTCACGTGGGGTCATCTAGTTGCGGGGTGAGTGACGCGCAGCCATGGCTGAACGCGTTCAAGTCCGGATTATATTCAAAGTTTTCCAGTCGCTTAGTACCACGAATGCGTCGTATCGGCGATCGCGTGCGTGCCATTGGCACGCTTGTGTACGGCTGCTGGGAAAGGTCCTCCCGAACATACGACATGCGCGCTTTCGCGCCGTTCGCTGTTCGGCTTCTCCAGCGTTCGGCAAATGCAGATCGCTTGGTTCGGAATCCGCGCCGTAAATTTCAGTATCGCGCACCGGCCTGGATTCCCGCTGCTCCTTGTGCACAAAATACGCAATTCTTCTTGCGTGTGTAATTCGCATAAAGCGCAGCAAATGGGTGCGGCTTAAAACTCGAAAAACCGAGATTTGAACGCGCCGATCTCCGGATTGGCCAGCTGTTTCTAACGCCGTTCGCGGCGAACGGGAAACGTGTGTCTGGACCAATTCAATCAGCGAACAGCGAGGGGCGTCGTCTGTTCGCGCTTGAAGGGAGTGCGGGAAATTGACCTTTCAAAAACAGGAACTAGCGACGGGGTGCGCGGACGGGGAATTCCCAGTGCGGGCAGCAGCATTACCGGCCGCGGCCGGTGGCTCGCATGGGGACGACGCGGACGCGGACGGGGTCCCCAAATTGTCGAGCCGTCAAACTGCACGTATTCGTGCGTATTTGCGCACGCGCCTTGGCGAAGAAGTGTTCTCAAGCTGGTTCAATGCGCTTGAGTTCGAAAGCATCGTCGACACGACCATGCATGCGTCCGTGCCGGTGAAATTTCTGCGCAACTGGATTCAGTCGCACTATCAGGATGATCTCCTGGCTTGTTGCCAAACTGAATTCCCGGAGGTCGAGGCGGTCGAAGTATCGGTGCGCCAACACACGCCGCCACGGGCAGCGACGGCCGCCGTTGCCGTCGAAGCCGAGGCTCAACCCCAGTCGGGCGGGGCTGGTGGATCGACGGGCGGCCGCTCTCCAGTTACGGCGCCGATGGCACCGCCAAGCGGATTGCCGGGTTCGCCACTGGATCCACGTCTGACGTTCGACACGTTCGTCGTCGGACCGGCGAACCGTATGGCGCACGCCGCGGCAACTCAGGTTGCTGAGACGCTCTTTAGCGATGCATCAGGGTTTAATCCGCTTTGCATCCACGCATCGGTCGGACTTGGCAAAACCCATCTTCTGCATGCGATCGCATGGGAAGTACGGCGCCGGCATCCGCAAGCCAACTTGATCTACCTGACTGCCGAACGCTTCCGGTATGAGTTCGTGGAGGCTTTGCAGGCCAAGGACGCCATGGCGTTCAAAGAGCGATTGCGCTCGGTGGACGTGTTGTTGATCGATGATCTGGAGTTTCTGCATGGCCAAGCGACCGAGCAGGAATTCGACCACATCGTGAATGCGTTGCTGGACGGCGGACGGCAATTGGTGGTCGCCTCGTCACGGGCTCCGCAGGCGATCGACACGCTCGCCGAACGCATGCGTTCGCGGCTCCAGCGGGGTCTTGTGGTGGAGTTGGCGGCACCGGACTTCGAACTGCGTTCAGGGATCCTTGAGCGCCGCATCGAAGAAAAGCGCCTGCATGATCCCTCCTTCCAGGTTCCCCGAGAAGTGATCGAGCTTCTGGCTGAACGCTTGACGGAGAGTGGCCGGGAGCTTGAAGGAGCGGCAACGAAGCTGCATGCGCAGTGGCAGTGCATGCGTGCACCAATCACGCTCGAACTCGCCCAGAGCATGATCCGCGATTTGATCTATGGGATGGAGCCGCGGCGCATCCGGATTGAGGATATCCTGAAGGTGATCTCGCGGCATTATGGCGTGTCGCGCAGCGATATCCTTTCGCAGCGCAGGCATCGTTCAATTGTCTGGCCACGGCAGATCGGCATGTATCTGGCCAAGCAGATGACGGCGCGGTCGCTGCCTGAAATCGGTCGGCGGTTCGGCAATCGTGATCACACGACTGTGTTGCATGCGATCCGAAAAATCGACAACGCGTTGTCTGACAATCCGCGGCTGCGCGAAGAGCTGGAAGACTTGAAGAAGTCGATTGGCGGCTGACACCAATCGCAAGAGCCGGTGGCGATGCGGGTGGACGCGAACGGCTTGCGTCCATCGTGCGATAGCGGGTGCCGCCGGCGCGGCAACAAATCTGCGGGGGCGCTCATCGCCCCTGTTTGCGTTTGCGTCGCGGCCAACCTAACCGGCTCTGGTGCGTGAAGCCTTCGCGCCCCACATACTGGCAGCGCCAGGTTCCCACGACCACAATCAACAGCCTTTGCCGAAGGCCGAAGCCAGGCTGCGGGCGCTTCCTTGCCAAATCGCATCTACATCGGCAATGTGCGCGCCCCAGGGTCGGCTCTGCTGCGTTTGGCATGCGGCTGAGGTTACGCCTGGACGCACTTGAAGCCAGCGGCCTTGGCCCTCAACAACCACGCATGGAGCGCACATGCAGCTCGTGATCGAAAGAGGTGATCTGCTCAAGGCGCTCGGCCATGTCACCAGTGTCGTCGAACGCCGGACGACAATCCCGATCCTTTCCAACGTGCTGTTGTCGGCAAGCGAGGCGGGTCTGCAACTCAAGGCAACCGACCTGGAACGCGAAGTCGTCGAACAGGCGCCGGCCGACTGCAGCACGCCTGGCGCCGTGACGGTCCCAGCGCACATGATCCACGACATCGCGCGCAAGTTGCCTGACGGGGCGCAAGTCTCCCTGGCGCGGGATCCCGAGCGGGAGCGCGTGACCGTCACATCAGGCCAGTCTCGCTTTGCGCTTCAGACGCAGCCGCCTGATGATTTTCCCGATATCGCTGCAGGCGACATGACGCATTCGTTCACGATGGCCGCGCATGATCTGCGCCGCATGATTGAAAAAACGCGGTTTGCCATATCGACGGAAGAAACGCGCTACTACCTGAACGGCATTTACTTTCACGTTGCCACGGAAGATGGCCGGTCCGTCCTGCGCGCGGTCGCAACCGATGGGCACAGGCTGGCTCAATTTGATTTGGCCATGCCGGAGGGGGCGGCTGACATGCCGGGCGTGATCATCCCGCGCAAAACCGTTCAGGAACTGCATCGGCTGCTCGACGACACGACGAACGAGGTCACGGTCGGCGTGTCCGATACCAAGGTGCGGTTCGACCTGGGCAGCGTGGTTTTGACCTCAAAGCTCATCGACGGGACGTTCCCCGACTACGGTCGGGTCATCCCGCGCAACAACGATAAGTCGATGCGCGTCTCCAACGCGGTCTTCATGGGCGCCGTTGACCGTGTGTCGACGATTTCAAGCGAGCGCGGCCGCGCTGTGAAACTGGCGCTTGGCCCAGATACACTGGTGTTGTCTGTCAATAACACCGAAGGTGGCAGCGCGACGGAAGAGTTCGATGTCGAGTACGCGGCCGAGCCTTTGGAAATTGGCTTCAACGCACGATATCTGCTTGATATTTCAGGGCAGTTGGACGGCGACAATGCGCTGTTCCTGTTGGCGGATCCGGCATCGCCAACGGTCGTCCGCGACACGGAAGATGACAGCGCGCTGTATGTCCTCATGCCCATGCGGGTCTGAGCGCGGGCGTGTCGACGTGCATTTGTGGTTGGTTTGGCGCACCGCCATGCGCGCGCGAACATGACCAACCGCGTTGATAAGGCGTTGGCGTCGCACGACAGGCAAACGTCAGCGAACACAGGCACAGCTTATGTGGCTCGAATCACTGAGCCTGACGAACTTTCGCAATCACGCGCACGTTCAGATTTCGGCCGGGCCGCACCCTGTCGTCCTTTGGGGTCCGAATGGCGCGGGCAAAACGAATATTCTGGAAGCGGTGTCTTTGACGGCACCGGGGCAAGGGTTGCGGCGGGCCTCCTACCCAGACCTTGCGCGTCATGGCGGTCACGGCGACTGGGCCGTTGCGGCCAAGCTCAACCTGGATGGCGATGTGTTTTTGATTGGCACCGGGCAGGCCGCTGGCGGGAAGGAGCCTCAGAGCGGCCGGATCGTGCGGATTGATGGGGCTGCGCAGTCGGGGTCGGGTGTGCTTGCCGATTACGTCGACATGATCTGGCTAACGCCGGCGCAAGACAGTCTTTTTACCGGCCCTGCCAGCGAGCGTCGCCGCTTTCTCGACCGGCTTGTGCTGTGCTCTGATCCGGGACATCGCACGCGCGCCAGCCAGTTTGAGCGCGCCATGAGGCAGCGCAACAAGCTTTTATCGGACGGTGTGCGCAGCGATGGTCAGTTTACGGGTTTAGAACGCATCATGGCTGAAACGGGCGTTGCCATCGCGGCTGCCCGGCGCGCTGCCGTCGCCATGGCCCAAGCAACCATCACCGAGCGTCGGGAAACACGCGGCGCATCGCCCTTTCCCTGGGCGGTCATCGAGCTTGAAGGCACATTGGAGGAGGCGCTTGGTGAAGCCGCCGCCGTCGATGTGGAGGATACCTACGCAGAACAGCTCGCCCGGCTGCGTGAGCGCGATCGCACCGCAGGGCGCACCACGCAAGGGCCCCATCGTAGCGACCTGATCGTGCGCCATGGTCCAAAGGATATGCCGGCGCGGCTGTGCTCGACGGGCGAACAGAAAGCGCTTCTGGTCGGCCTCGTTCTTGCGAACGCGGACATGCTGCGCAGGCGGGGTCAAACCGGGCGCGACACGCTTTCGGCCATCGACCGGGGGCCGCCAATCCTGCTTCTGGACGAGGTCGCCGCTCATCTCGACGCGCACCGGCGCGAAGCTTTGTTCGACGAACTGCTCGCGCTTGGCGCCCAGGCCTGGATGACTGGGACCGACGCCGCCACCTTTGCCCCGCTTGCGGGACAGGCGACGATCACCGGCGTGGCGCCAGCGGAATAAGGCAGCATTCGGGCAGATTTCCAATGCCGGGTCCGCTCGCCAGACCCGGCCAAACAAGTAACTGAGACACCAGCAGAAATTTCATCACTCGGCTATGCGAACGGCGCTGTGAAAATTCGCGTTCCGGTGCCGGTTCGTGCTAGTTTTGGTGAAAGTGACTCGACCACAAGGACAAACCAAAAAATGAGCGCAGAGGCCGCCGCAACACCATCGCCATCGCACCAGGGTTCCGCCACCTACGGCGCCGAGAACATCAAGGTCCTGAAAGGTCTTGATGCGGTGCGCAAGCGGCCTGGCATGTACATCGGCGACACCGATGACGGCTCTGGCTTGCACCACATGGTCTATGAGGTGGTCGACAACGCAATCGACGAAGCTCTGGCCGGCTATGCCACGGAAGTTGGCGTCACGCTCAACCCTGATGGATCATGCACCGTGCGCGACAACGGCCGCGGCATCCCGGTTGGCATCCATGCGGAGGAGGGCATCTCGGCTGCTGAAGTCGTCATGACCCAACTGCACGCCGGCGGAAAATTCGCCGAGGGCGATGACGATAACCCCTATAAGGTATCGGGTGGATTGCACGGCGTGGGCGTGTCCGTTGTGAACGCCCTTTCGTCCTGGCTGGAACTGAAGGTCTGGCGCGATGGCAATGCACATTTGGTGCGCTTCGAGCACGGGGTCGCAACGGCACCGCTGAAAGTCACAGGCCCAGCGGGCGAGGAACGCGGCACGGAAGTGACGTTTCTGCCAAGCCTCGACACCTTCAATCATGTCACCGAATTCAATTTCGACACGCTGGAGCATCGGCTGCGCGAACTGGCGTTCTTGAATTCGGGTGTCCGTGTTGTTCTCAAAGATGCACGCAAAGCTGACGTGCACGAAGAAATCTTGGAATATGAAGGCGGATTAAGCGAATTTGTGCGGTATATGGACCGCGCCAAATCGGCCTTGCTTGACACCCCTGTCATGATGCGCGGCGACCGCGATGGGGTGGGCGTTGAAGTGGCCCTGTGGTGGAACGATAGTTACCACGAAAATGTTTTGTGCTTTACCAACAACATTCCGCAGCGCGACGGCGGCACGCACATGGCTGGTTTTCGTGCCGCGTTGACGAGGATCGTCAATAAGTACTTTGAGGAAACCGGGATCGCAAAAAAGGAAAAGGTATCGATTACTGGCGATGACGCGCGCGAAGGATTAAGCTGCGTGTTGTCTGTAAAGGTGCCCGATCCAAAGTTTTCCAGCCAGACCAAGGACAAGCTCGTTTCTTCCGAAGTCAAACCGATTGTCGAAAGCGTGGTATCGGAACAGCTTTCAATTTGGTTTGAGGAGCACCCCAAAGAAGCGCGCACAATTGTTTCCAAAATCGTTGAGGCGGCGGCTGCGCGCGAGGCGGCCCGCAAGGCGCGGGAACTCACGCGCCGGAAGGGTGCGCTTGATATTGCCGGGCTGCCGGGAAAGCTTGCCGAATGTCAGGATCGGAATGCTGCGAATACCGAACTTTTCATCGTTGAGGGCGATTCAGCGGGCGGCTCAGCCAAGCAAGGTCGCAATCGCGAGTTTCAGGCTGTGCTGCCGATCCGCGGTAAAATCTTGAACGTTGAGCGCGCGCGGTTCGACAAAATGTTGTCGAGTGCGGAAATCGGAACACTCATTACGGCGCTTGGCACAGGGATTGGGCGCGATGATTTCAATCTCGAAAAGCTGCGGTACCATAAAATTATCATCATGACGGACGCCGATGTCGATGGCGCGCATATCCGGACGTTGCTGCTGACGTTCTTTTATCGGCAGATGCCCGAGCTTGTCGAAAACGGGCACTTATACATTGCGCAACCGCCATTGTATAAGGTCACGAAGGCGCGTTCGGAAACTTACTTGAAAGACGAACGCGCGCTTGAAGATTATCTGATTACCGCGGGCCTGGACGATGCCAAGCTTGTTTTGGGATCAGGCGAAGAACGCGCGGGCGCTGATCTGCGCGATCTTGTCGAAAAGGCACGCGTGACTGTGCGCCTGATCGATGAAACGCACTTTCGCTATACCCGTTTTGTTTTGGAACAGGCGGCCATTGGTGGGGCGTTTGAACCGGAATTGCTGTTATCGGCGGATCGGGCGAATGCCGTTGCCAGCGAGATCGCGACACGGCTTGATGCGATTTCGGAGGAAACGGAACGTGATTGGTCCGGGCGTTTCGGCAATGACGGTTTCGTTTTCTCGCGCCAGGTTCGGGGCGTGTCTGAAGAGCACGTGCTTGATCGGGCGCTGTTGGGTTCGCTGGAAGCGCGGCGGTTGAATGAGCGGCATGCGCATCTGATGGAGGTTTATGGAACGCCGGGCGTTTTGAAACGCAAGGATGCGGAGACCGCTGTCTACGGTCCGCGCACGTTGCTCGATGCGATTTATGAGACCGGGCGCAAGGGCCTTTCCATGCAACGCTATAAGGGTCTTGGGGAGATGAACCCGGATCAGCTTTGGGAGACCACGCTGAACCGGGATAGCCGGACGCTCTTGCAGGTGCGGCTCGGCGATCTGACCGAGACGGATGAGGTGTTCGCACGCTTGATGGGGGATGTCGTCGAACCACGCCGCGTGTTCATTCAAGAAAATGCCTTGGCAGCCAGCGTCGACGCATAAAGAGCGTTTCTCCAGCCTGCGTGGGCTTGAGCCATATCCGATGATACGGATCTTACGGCGTCGCTTTGCGGTTCATAGATCGGATGAGATTGCTCTATTTCGGACATGCTCGAGCATCTTGATCCGACCACTTGACCGCAAGTGTGGTCACGTTTGGTCGGATCATGCTCTGGGTGTTGGGCTTGTCCACGCACGTCATTGTGCGGCAGCAGGGCGTGTGTCGGTGTCGCGGGTCATGGCGCCAGCCAGACGCGTGACCACGCACCATTGTCGTGTGTGAATTGCGCCCGCACATGTTCGGGCTGCGCAAGTTCGAGCGCTTCGATCACCCTGACTTGGGTTGCGACCACCACGAAGTTTTCAAAACCCTCCGCCTCATTGGTGGGCGCTGGCAAAGACCGCGTCTGACGCTCGGTGCCCGGCGCAATCGCTTGGCAGTACGTGGCGCGGCTGCCGGCGTGCAGGCTGGCCCAAGCCGCTTCCGCCAAGCCATTGCGCGCGTGCAATACGGCGGCGGCGCTTATGCGCAATTGCAGGCTCAAGCCAGAGTTCCAGAAATGCCAGCACAGCTGCGGCCGAGCGCGCAATTCTGAGACCTTGGTGCTGCGAACATCGGTATGGAACGCCAAGATCCGATGGCCCGGCTGGGTTGATCGCAGCACCACGGTGCGGACTGCAGGCGCGCCATCGGCCCCAATCGTCGCGACGGCCGGTCTATTGAACGGCGATTTCTTGTCTGCTGCACCGCGTGTCAGGTGCGCCCAGATCGCCGTGAGCTGGTCGGCGGTCGCAGCGTCCCAATCGATCGCGGTTTTGGTGCACGCCACGTGTTCCTCCAAGGCCGCCAGGCTTGCCGCTCAGGTGTAGCGAACGCGCACTGCGACTGGACGGATTGGTCCAGCGCCGTTGCCGTCCAAGCCGACGCAGCCGATCCATCACCGTTGCGCGCCACGCACCGCCCTCAGCCTAGCGCTGGACGCCAACCGGCTGCCTGCGCCTCGGCTTCGGAACAAAACCAGCGTTCGCCACGATCCTTCTCGACCTTGGTGCGGCCATACCAACGGTCCCAGGGCATGTGATAAATGCGACCGCGCCGCGAGATATTGCCCTTGATTGGACATCCCGCCGGAGCGCGCGCGCTCTGGTCCAGCCAGTTGCCTTGGCGGTAAGCGACGGCACGCACGCAACGGGCCGCCCAAACGCCGATTTTGCGCTGCCTGGCGTCGCGCTCTTGAGCGGCAAAGCGCTTTGAGTACTTCAAGAATGCCCAGGCGTGGCCGTTCAAGACCATAAGCTGGTTGATGTTTTTCCCATCGGCCATGCATTGTGCGACGTGGCGGCCATAGCCATCGCGGTGGAAAACTTGGCATCTGAGATGGCGACCGCGGGTCAGCCGTTCCAGGGCGCGTTTTGCGGCCCTTCCCGCCCGCCATACCTTGCCAGCTCCAAGGGCGCAGGTCTGCGCCAGTTCCGGCGCATCAATGCCCTCAAGCCGAATGCGCTCGCCAGCAATATCGATCGTGTCGCCGTCGATCACCGATGGCGGACCCGAGATTTCGGCGACCTGCGAGACCTTGTTGCCGGCCTGTGGCGTGCTGACCGTGAGACCGGCCAGAACCAGAAGCGCGACGCCTGCGGCAAGACACTGCGCGATCACACGCGGTGCCAGCCTTCGCGATACATCCACTTGACTGAACATTCCTACACAACAGCTGATTCGACTGGCGCGGACATGACAGAATCATGACGCTCGCCACCGCACCGCCCGCAGAACGCCCATTCCCTTAACCAACCGATTCGGTTGCGTTCTCAACCCGCAAAGGTTGCTGATCCCAGGCATCCACAAGACAGGCGCGGTGGCGCGCCCATACACCCAACACCACAAGAACTCTAAAAATAGCATATTATGCGAATTTTGCACTTTTCTATTCGTGGAGCAATGGCCCATCGAACAGGCGTGGCAAACTGCTGGGCGACGAAATTGCGTAGCGCCGCAACGCGCAGCGGCGATGCCTGGGCACCGATCGCGCCGGGATGCTAGTGTGGCTGACACGATGCCGCCCGCATGGGGAACGTCCCCGCAAGCGCGCGCCCGCCCTTCAAGACGCGGAGACCAAGCGATGAGTGATCCTGGAAAGACCGCCGATGCGGCTGCCACCCGGTCGGCGATGGCGGCTGCGGCGGACTGGCTGACGCGCGATGGTCGCATCGCCTTGGCGACGGTCGTCCACACCTGGGGCTCGGCACCGGTCCCGATCGGCGGGCAAATGGTGATCGCCGAAGATGGCCAATTCCATGGTTCGGTCTCGGGCGGCTGTGTGGAAGGCGAAGTTCTGGTTGCGGCCGAAGACGTCCTGAGCGACGGCAAGCCACAGCGCCTGACGTTCGGCGTGAGCGATGATACGGCCTGGGGTGTCGGCCTTCCCTGCGGCGGCGAGATCGCTGTCTATATCGAGCAGATTGCTGCTGATGGGCCGGGAGCTGAGGCCATCACGCGGGCGTTGAGCGCCCAAGACCGGCGGCATGGCCTTGTCATTGCGACCGACTTGGAACGCGGGACGCGGACGCTTTTCACGCAAGACGATCCCGATTTGCCCGCGCACGTGGCTCAACGCTTCCGCAGCGGGAAGAGCGAGTTGGTTGAGACGGGAACTTCGCCCGTGTTCTTCCAGGCGCTGCTGCCGCCAGCGCGGTGTATCGTGATCGGCGCAACGCATATCGCGCAGCTTTTTGCCCAGATCGCCCGGCTCGCTGGCTACGAGATTGTCGTGGTCGACCCCCGCACCGCGTTCGCCAATCAGGAGCGCTTTGGCGATGTCAAGGTGCATGCGGAATGGCCGCAAGACGCGCTGCCGGCGCTTGGACTTGATGCCTATACGGCGCTTGTGGTGGTCGCGCATGTCGAACACATCGACGACGAGGCACTCAAGATCGCGATGGCATCGGACTGTCTTTACATTGGCGCGCTCGGCTCGCGCCGGAACCATGAAAAGCGTGTGGGCCGGCTCAAGGATGCAGGCTTCTCAAGTGCCCAGATTGGCCGGATCAAATGCCCGATCGGCCTTGATATCGGGGCGCAATCGCCCGCTGAGATCGCGATTGGTATCATGGCCGAGGTGATCTTGGCCGTGCGCGGCGCGAAACATGCCGATCGCCCCATCACGGCAGGCCACGACCTTTGAGCGCGGCTGCGCAAGGTTTGAGCGCGGCTGCGCAAGGGCTCGATATCGTGTTGCTTGCTGCTGGCATGTCGCGGCGGTTTGGGGACAAGAACAAGCTGCTCACCGACATCGATGGCGAAGCGATGGTCCGCCGGGTCGCCCAGACGTTGCGAACCGCGCTTCCCCACCATCGCCTGATCGCGGTCACCGGTCATGAGGCCGAAGCGGTTGGTGCGGTTCTTGGCGATGTGGTCGACGCGCTCGTTCACAATCGCGACTTCGCAAGCGGGCTGGCGACGTCCGTCGCGGTTGGGATCGGCGCTGTTGCGCCAGGCCATGGCGCCATGATCGTCCAGGGCGATATGCCCGATCTTGGCGTCGAATTGCTGAAAGCGCTGGTGCACACGTACCAAGCGGGTGCGGGACAGGCGATTGTTTTCCCGCAGACGGCGGACGGGAAACAGCGCACGCCTGTCGTGTGGCCACCGGACCTGTTGCCGGCATTATCGGCGCTCACCGGGGACATGGGCGCAAAGCCATTGATTGCGCGCCATGCCGACCGTGTCTGCCCGGTTCCAGTCGCAGATCAGCGCCAACTGGCCGATTTCGATACCCCTCAGTCGCTTGCGGGCCGAAGAGGCGGCGGCTGTGCCTGAACCGTTGAAACGTCGTAGGGTTTTGCGCGGCTTTGGCGAGTGGTTGTCAAAGGCGCTTTTGACTGTCCGGCGCGACCGGCCGCGGCCACCCATCACGCAGATACGACGATCTCATCGATCCGCGCAGCATCCAGGCCTTGCGCCAAGGCAGCATTGCGGATTGCAGTCCAGGTCTGCTCAGGGATCGGCAAGCCCTCCGCGCGCCTTTGTTCACGCATGCGCCGTTCCGGCTCGCCTGGATAGAGAACTTCGCCACCCTCGTCGATTGGACGGGCGGATTTGAAGTAAGCGAGATAGCGCGACACGTCAGCTGGGAAAAATCCGTCGGGGTCCAGCACATTGGGATCAATGTAGATCGACAGCATGCCGTTGGCCCAGCGTGGCCGCTCTGGGTCGGGCGCGCCCGTTCCGGTCAGCGAACCGCCAAGGATCTCCACCATGAATGCGAGGCCGGAGCCCTTGTGATCGCCCATCGCACGGATCGCGCCGTTGCCGTTGCGATAATCGCGCGGACCGTCCGGCGCGTAATCTCCATAGAGATACCGCGGGTCGCCGCCGATCTCGCCTTCGCCTGACACGAGCGCATGGGCCGGAAGCGGTTTGCCGCCCTGGCTGGCGACCAAAACCTTGCCTTCTGCAACCACTGAGGTTGCGAAGTCGAGGATCAGGTGGTCACCGCCAGAGCGCGGAATTCCGCAGGCGTAGGGCGCGGTTGAGTAACGCGCTTCGCGCGCGCCGAACGGGGCAACGAGCAAGCTTGCCGGCGCATTCACGTGATGGATCGAGACCAAACCTGCGTCAGCGGCGATCTCCGCCCACTCTCCCACGCGGCCAACGTGGCCTGAATTGCGCATGGCCACCATCGACAGGCCGTTGCCGCGGCATTTCTCGATGCCAAGCGCCACCGCCTGGGGGGCCGTCGTCTGGCCAAACCCATATTGGGCGTCGACCACGGCCAGAACCGGTGTCTCCTTAATCACGGCAATGGTTTGATCTGCGATAATAGCCCCGCTCGATTTCCATTCCAGATAGCGCGGGACGCGGACAACGCCGTGGCTGTCGTGACCTGCAAGGTTGGCGCCTACGAGCGATCGGCCAAGCCGGGCCCCTTCGGCCTGCGAACACCCAGCCGCCACAAACACATCCCGCACCAAATCGCTAAGCGCATCGGCGCTGACCGTCACCATCGGGCGTTCCTCCAAGCTTGTTGTCTTGTTTGGCGGACATGCTGGCTGAAAGGCGCCCGACTGCCTAGTGTGGCGATCGAGAAAATCGCTTGATGTCGCAGCACTGGGCTGGAAGCACGCTTGACAAACGGTGCAGCGGGCTCGGCGCACGACGCCATACTCTTTGGGAGAGAGCGCCGATGGACTTTGCCTTGCCGTCCCACCTCAAGGAACTGAAAGCGCGGATCGATGCGTTCGTGCGCGATGATGTGATCCCGTTCGAGAGCGATCCGCGATGGGGCGCGCATGGCCCAAGCGACGACTTACGGCGCGATTTGAATGCCAAAGCCGAGGCGGCGGGCCTGAAATCGCTGCATGCGCCGGAGGCGTTCGGTGGTTTTGGGCTCGACCATCGCGGCAAGGCCGTTGCATTCGAGGCGGCCGGTTACTCGATGCTGGGGCCGGCTGCGATCCACTGCCAGGCGCCCGACGAGGGTAACATCCACATGCTGGATGTGATTGCGACACCCGCGCATCGTGAAAAATACCTGGCCCCGCTGGCGCGCGCGGAGGTGAGGTCATGCTTTGCTATGACAGAGCCCGACGGTGGGGCCGGCTCCGACCCCGCCATGCTGAAAACCCGCGCGGTTCCGGACGGGAACGGGTGGGTCATCAATGGCCGCAAATGGCTGATTACGGGCGCCGAAGGTGCCGCTTTTGCAATCGTGATGGCGCGGACCGGTGATGAGCCACACGATGCAACCATGTTTTTGGTTGATCTGCCCCATCCCGGTTTTCAGATTTCGCGGACCCTGGACACGATCGATTCCTCGTTCATGGGCGGGCATGCGGTCATTGATATCAAAGACTTGCGCGTTTCTGGCGATGACGTTCTGGGCGCGGTCGGCGAAGGCTATAAGTATGCGCAAGTCCGCTTGGCGCCGGCTCGCCTGACGCACTGTATGCGGTGGCTTGGTTCGGCGAAGCGCGCCCACGATATTGCGGCAGCCTACGCCCGCGAACGCCATGCGTTTGGCCAGCCGTTATCGGCACACGAGGGCGTTTCGTTCATGCTTGCCGACAACGTGATGGATATTCGCGCCGCGCGGCTGATGATCTGGCAATGCGCATGGGTGCTGGATCAAGGCGGACGCGCGTCGTCGGAGAGCTCGATCGCCAAAGTCTTTTGCTCTGAAGCGATTATGCGCGTTGTCGATCGTTCGCTGCAGATCCTTGGAGGTCTCGGTCTCACGCGCGATACCGTTGTGGAACGGATTTTTAGGGATGTGCGCGCCTTCCGGATCTATGATGGCCCATCAGAGGTGCATCGATGGGCGCTCGGCAAGCGCGTTGCCCAGGACAAGCTGGATAGCGACTTTCGCGAGCCGTGAACTGGCATCAGCGCGGCC
>CAZOGY010000082.1:0-16950 GCA_964579305.1 uncultured Hyphomicrobiaceae bacterium | reverse complement strand
ACATCGACACGAAAACGGCCCGCCCCCGCGGAGGGCCAACGGCCCGTGAGCGCAATAGAGCTAAAGCGAGGCGCATTTCATGCGACACGCTTTGGGTCAGTCGGTTGGCCCAAGCCGGCGCCTTGGCGTAGTGTCCAACGCAATGCGGAAGCCAAGCGTGTGTCGGGCGTGCTGAGCTGAAAAACCGATCCGCTTGGCTGACCGAAGCGCAAGAGGGCCACTCCGCCAAGATCCACCACGAACAACGCGCTTATTGCAACCGTCCTGCATTCGCGGCTTGCCGTCCTTCGCAATGCCATCATGCGTGTCGGCCCAGCAATCTTGCGTCCACTCCCAGACATTTCCGTGGGCATTATGCACACCGAAATCATTAGGGAGGTAGCTATCGATCTGCGCCAGAACCCGACCGTGACCGTCGCGACATTCGCGATTACTCCAAAAGAAAGCGTTCAGACCAGCATCGGCACCATTCGCATATTTACACAAGTCAGCTTCATTGTTCCCGAACGAATATCTACTGGTTGAACCAGCCCGTGCGGCATATTCCCATTCAGCTTCGCTTGGCAGACGATAGCGTGCAAACTTTTCATCTTTGACCAGACCATTCAACCAACGGATGTAAACGCCAACATCATCCCAGGTGACACCCGTTATCGGCTGCCGCAATTGCCGGCCGGTCTCGCTCTTGTCGACGACTTCTCGGCACGAAACATCTTCACCCCCTGTTTTGACTTTCGTCGTTTGACACGCAAGCCATTCGCCGCGGCTGACTTCGAAACGGCCGATTGCGATATTGGCAGCAATACTAATCATCGTCTGGGGGCGTTCACTTGGTGTGCCACTGGGGTCAGATTGTGCAGATCCGATCTGAAATTGTCCCTCAGGCAGCTCGACAAGCTCTGGGCACTGGTCGCAGTCTTTGATGATTGTTGGAAGACCAAGACTTTTCGTGACTTGGCCCGCCGGCGCCGAAGCATTGGCCAGCGTGACGGGAGAAACGACGGGCGCAGGAAGCTCGGCCGGATCCGTCAGCCACGCTCCAAGAATGTTGCGATGCACCAGCATTTCATCAACGTAGGCTGGGGTCTGCGTCTGCCTCGGTCGCGCTTCTCGGTTGACTTTCTGATAGACAACCCACCTCAAACGCTTGGCAATCCGTTCAATCGGCTCGCTCAGTAGGCCATCATTACCCAGCGTAGCAATCAGGTGGCGGAAGAAAACTGAGTTTTGAGCGCGATCCTCTGCACTGAGGGTCTCCAGCGCATACTGCCGCGAAGCTGCGGAGTACAGAACAACGGTATCGGCGGGTGCGTGGGGTAGAACCATACCGCCATGAATTTGCGCGTCATTGGTTGCGCGCTCCGGCAGCAGAAGCGACTTTCTGCACGCATCGACAATAAAAATGCCGACCACGTCTTCTTTCTCCAATAAAGAGACTTGAAATTCGTTCAGGAGTTCACGCATCGAAACAGCCGCCTTATTCAAGGAAGCTGTATTGCGGAAAGCTTCGCGGGATACATCACTTGGCAGCAGATAGCTCTGCCCTTCGATTTCAAGTCCATGGCCTGAAAAAACGAAAACTGATGTATCGCCACTCTTTAGCGTAGAGAGATGGCGCCGCCAAAGCTTCCGAATGCCTTTCACGCCTTGATTCTTGTGGACCTTCTGGTTCCCACCATGCGTGTCACTGCTCTGACCGCCCTGTAAGAATAACGTGTTGGGAGCGATGCGTTGGAGACCCTCCGCGAAACCAGCAACGTCGTTAATCGAGAAATTCAGGTCCTTGTCTTCCAGATTGAAGTACTTCTTATTGCCAATAGCCAGGACCTTGACCGTTCGTTGCTCGCTCGCGCGCACGTCCGGTGCGCCTACCAATAGGACGCCTGCCAAGACCACGGCGCAACCCGACACGAACGCAATAACCCTCTGAATTTTCATTGACTTCTCCAATAATTTCGTTGTCATCTACAAATGATACTAGAGCCGTGATACGTTTTCGTGACGGGTGCGCCCGTTGGGTGGGTGTCTCGCACGATTTCAATTTATATCAATTGCCAGGAGCCTCCAGTGCCAGATACAAATGAAACTGTCCTCCACGCCTCGAAGGCGATTATCGACGCTATTCAAACTGGCGAAGGGCCGGATTGGATGCATTTCCACCCAGACAAGCATGCCGCTCAACTGCCTGAGCAGGCGGGTACGCTACGGCGCATTATCAACGGGCCAACAGTGGCTCCTGCGGTGGAGAAGCGTAAAATTCCGGCGCGCGGCGCGAGCCATGCGCAACGCAACACCAAGCTGGCTTTTCACCTCTTGATTATGTTCTTGCTCGCTGCCCTAACTGCTGCGTTGCTTATGGCAGTGGCCTACCTTGGCCTCACAGCCCAACAGGAGAATATCGCGCGCATCGCCGTTGTAGTGGCGCTGATTCTGGCGTTTGCCTCCAGTGTTTGGAAATTGGCGCGGTCGGACCGAAACATCTGGAAGAGTCACCGAGAGACGTCTGAAACGCTCCGCTGGGACATCGGCCAGGCGATCATGGACGCTGAAGTAGAACAGCAGCCGGGCGAACTTCCAGCTTACCCGCTTCAGATCGCGTATTTCGAGAGATTCCAGCTTGAGGCGCAAATCTCATACTATTCAGATAAGATCCAGGGTTTCCAACGCACGGCCGACCGAACAGATGTTTGGAGTGGTGTCGGCATTGCACTGGCTGCAATAACCCTACTCGTCATCAGCGCCGTTGGCATTGGCGCCCTGGGAGAGCAAGGCCGCGCCACGGATTTGGCGGCGATCACCGCGACCTTGCACCTGCTTGAGGCAAATTCCATCGACACTTGGCTCATCCTCATCTTGTTCGTCAGCATAGCCATCTACGCGTTCATGTTTTTGGCATCGCGAAATTTTGGCGATCACCGCGGAATCTACCATCGTGCGCTGGCTGACCTCCTCGCCGTGCGATACACCGAACTGACAGCAGCAAAAAAAGCAGCTGCAGACGGTAACGCTGAACCAATGCGCGAGCTGGCGAGGCATGTTCACAAAATCATGAGAACTGAGCACCTGGCCTGGCTCAAGTCGCACTGAACACATGAAAACGAGACGCAACCCCGATGCGGTCGTGGCTCGTTTCATCGCGCTGCGACTGCTGAAACACGACGCGCCATCTGCGACCAGCCGCAAACTGCCGGTTGCGCGCGTCGCAGCGCGACAGTCTTGATTCGCCGCCACTTTCTCGGCCCGGCAGACCGTTTTTGATTTGCATACGCCTCAAGTAGTCGAGCCATTGGCCGCGATCGACCTCACCGCAAATCCGTCCAGCGAAAACTGCAAAAGCAAGCCGGCGCCCCAGTGCATCGCGTTGCGTTGCGTTGCGTTATGGTCACGGCAAATGTTCATTTTGGAGAATTCCCGCGCTTAATGTCGCGAAATGTGGATTTTTTGTGTTTATGTGTGGGGAGTAAGTATTGCGTCTGGGGACTTGAAATGATTTGTCGTCCGACGGTTTTGGTCATCGGCTGTCTGATTGGTTTGACCGGCTGCGCGGAGCGCGCGTTGGTTGTCGATCCGGTACATCTCAACGGCGCCCCCATCGTCGGGCAAACCTTCTGCCTGCCGAAGGCGATCGTACCGGTCACGGTTGCCAAAAAACCCAAGACAAGCGGATCTTCAACCGGCAATCAACGTCCCTCAAATGCGTTGGGAAATGTCACGTTTGACGATCTCAGCCGCGCCGGATCGCCGTCTGCGGCGCAGGCGGCCTCTGCAAACCAGGCAACGCCGCGCGCTGGCGTGGGACCGCAAAACGAGACCCCGCCGGCTGACCAAGGCCCCACCCAAGTCACGGCCGCGGCAAACGACCTTTCGCTTAGCATTGGCAAGGTGCGGTTCATTCCAGATTGTGACTTTATTTATACCGTCAAACTCGATCACAACGTCTTCTTCAACGACGATGTGACCATCTCAATTGATCCTGTCACGCGGCTTCTCAAATCGGTGAACTCCGAGTTGGAAGATAAAACGCCGGAAATCGTTAGCAAAATCGCTGGAGCACCTGCAGAAATTCTGGGGGCTGTCAACACAGCTCTCGCCACGGGCCGAACCGCGGTCGACAAGTTCGAGATCAAGCATGATATCGACCCAACCGATCCCCAATCGGTCCATGCTTTTAATCGCCACCTTAAGGGGCTCTCGCCAACGATCCGCCTTGTCACACGGCCACTCATCAAGCTGCCGCATAATCCGCGCGTCAAACCGGGCTGCGGAAAAGACCTCTGCTTCCGTACGGCAATGCCCTACGTGATCGAAATCAAGACAACAAGCCCATCCGCAAATCCTCGCGTTATCGCCCAACAGATCGTGGTCGTGGCAAACCCATACGTTGTCGCAAGCATTCCTGTGACGCGTGCCCCATTTGTCAAACGGGAAGTCAACTTAACGTTCGCGAACGGCATGTTGGTCAAGACGCAAATCAAAAACCCTTCAGAAGTCTTGGGCTTCATTGGGATCCCGATCGATGTCGCAAAGGCGATCGTGTCCATACCGTCAGCTATGCTGAAGTTCGAGGTTCTACAAACAAGCAATTCAAGCGCTTTGATTGAGGCCCAGAAACAAAACCTGACACTCCAACGTGAACTCATTCAGGCGCAGGGAGAGTTACTGGCGGCCGCACAAGCACCACCCCAATAGGTGCTTTGCAAGCGCTGCCGTCGCCTGTGTTCCAGTTCATCATATCGGTGTGGGGTGGCAAAATGGTGCAGAGATCACGCAATTGGGTTGCAGCCGCCGCCATACTGGCCGCTTCAATCACTTTGCTATGGCCCCACACAGGCGAGGCCCAGTCGGGTCTTCGCCGCAACGAACAACAGCGAAACGACGCGCATAGCCGGGCAGCCGTTGCTCTGGCCAGCCGCACACCGGATGCCGACGCCGCCTTGTCGGCCTACTTGCGCCGATTGCCCCGTTGGCCATCGCCCATTCCCGGCACTGAACCCCTTTATCTGATGGGCGACGTGCCGCTGACACGAGCAGAAATTCGCGAGCAGTTGTTCGCACTAGGCCGCCTTGCAAATTCCAACCCGTGTACCAGAGCGATCGACAACCGGGATAAGCCGACGCTGCTGTTTGACCAATGCCTCGCGCGTTTTCCATTTGTCGAACGAGACGGCGACAAATTCTATGTCTTTCAATTGACCAGAAATGAGGTGCAGGCGCTGAGCCGAAGTCAGCCGGCCTTGATCGATCGCGGTCAGGAATTCGCCCAGCGCGCTAGAAACAAAAACTATAAGACCGTCCTGGACCCCGAAACACAACTCCAAGCCGTCATTGCACGCGACCAACAAACCCAGCAAGACACCGGCCAAGCACCGCGTTTTTTCATTTATGCCCGCTGCAATGGCAACGACGACTGCGCAGAGACCGTTCGTCTGGTACAAATCATTGGCCGACGCGCATCCGCGGCGCGGTCCATGACCGGCAGATCTGCTGGCGCATTAAGAACGACGGCCAGAAGTCTGCGCAACAGCCGCCTTGTCGTACACGCACGCGGCGGCAGCCCACAATTTTGGAGCGCCGATTTCCGGCGCTTGCGCTATGCCGTGATCCGCTCAACCTTTCCAAGCAAGGCGCGCTACGATGCAACCGTCAACGCTATGCGATCTGCCGGGGCAGCTTGGCAACGCGTTTGCCCAAAATGCAGTGTCATTTTTGAACATGACCGCAGTCTCGACGGCATCAGGCTTTTCCGGGAATTTTTAAGACGAGCCCGCCTGGATATTCGCAAGCAGCCTGGCGGCCTCCGGTTTGTTGTCATGTATCGCCGAACCGGCAGTGCCATCGCGACGGCGTTTTTTCCCGATGCACCCTCCGAGCGCCGCATCATTAATGTTCTGCCGGGCTTTTTCATGTTGTCGCGTTCTGCACAGAACGGTGTAATGCGCCATGAACTCGGTCACGTTCTCGGTTACCGACACGAGCAGATCCGCTTATTCGTCGACGGCAGCACCAAAATCGGTGAATGCGAAAGAGAAGCGTTCATACGTCCTGGCGTTGATTGGATTGCACAGACGAAATACGATAGATTTTCCGTCATGCATTACGATTGCGCGACCGGTGGCCTGCCACGATTGCAGATTACGCGCTTTGACCGCCTTGGTCATCGCAAGATCTACAGCCTGGCCTCACCCGCTTCAATCACGCCGAACGATCCAGAAACTCTGCAAAACCCAGCGACACCGCGCACCAACCCGGCACAAACCGATCCCGGCGCGGCGCCCGGACAGGCCCAGGCCTCGCCGGTCCATGCGATGCAAGCATGCCATCAAGCCTGCAGAAAAGCCCAGGGCAATTCTTTTGATTGCCTTGATCAATGCACTTGCGAAGCGCAGTGCTCGCTGCGTGGAAAGCCTGAGAGCTGCAAAAACGCTTGCTTGCGCACCGGGGGCTGACCAGCATGAAACGCCATTTTGATCTGGCCGTCAGATTTGCTGCCTTGACCGGCTATTTTGCCATCGCGGGTTTGCTGTTCGCGGTTTTGCAATTCGCAGGCGCAATCGACGGGGCCGCCCAGACCCGCGCGCCCGCGGACATGAGCAAAACCGGCAATCCCGAACTCATTCGCCGTCAGCGGCAGTTCGTTTCTGATTTGCGTCGCCGCGCGCGAGAAATCTCAGGCGAGGACGAAACCTCAGATGCCTATTGGGCGGCACTGCGGCGCCTTTTGAAAAACCAACAGCAAACCCGTGGTCCGGCGGCGCAATCACGCGCGCCTCGCACTCGAGCGGGGCGATCGGGCCAGAACCTGCCAACCGGCGAGCAAAGAAATGCCCACGATGCTGGCGCCGCCCTCAATTTCGAAACACCCGACATCAGCGAATCGGAAATCAGCGCACTCGAAGAGCGCCTGCGAAAGTTCGAAGCCGGCACACAGATCGTCGGCGGCACGGCTGCGCGCCCTGGCGAATTCCCTGAAGTCGTTTCAATCGCGAAATTTACACCGATCGCAAATGGCGCACCCCTGTTCAGCTCCTTTTGCTCGGGCACGCACCTTGGCGACGGCCACATCCTGACCGCGGCGCATTGCATTTGCGGCGAGGAAAGCGCATTCGCCAAAGAGCAGGTGGCCGTCGTGTTCGGAACCGACGCACGCCAGAGCGAAACCATCACGAACGCTTTCAGCGTCCGCAACGATTTGACATCGTTCGTTGTGGGCGATCCACAGCGCGTTTGCCAAAGTTATCGGCGCGACGGCGAACAAATCTTGTACGGCCGCGATCTCGCGCTGATCCGGTTTAACACCAGCGCGGTCGGCCGCCTCGTTGGCGACACAAGCATCGAACGGCTGCCAACGGCCAAGATCGCCGATATCTCAATGTTCTTTGGCTTTCCAACCCCACTGGCCGAAGGCGGCCAGCCGACCCCTCTCGAACTGGCCCTGGTCGGCTTCGGCTATACCGCGGACCCCAGCACCAATCTGCACACCGCAGAACTTGGCAAAAAACATCACGTCACCACCCTTGTCGCCGACGCCATTTGCGACAGCGCAGACCGATACGGCTGCCAACCCGGTCGAGAAGTGGTCGTGATCGACAGCTATTTTGAGCGCGATAGCTGTAATGGCGACAGCGGCGGACCAGCTTTTCTGGTCGAGCCATCGCATGGCGCCTTCCTGATCGCCGTGACCTCGCGCGGGGTTGCAACCGATGGCAAGTGCGGCGCCGGTGGCATCTATGGCCTTCTGAACCGCCGCGCCCTGTCCTGGATCGAAGCCAAAGTGGTCAACGTGACGACCTGCACGCGCCCTGAACGCTGCGCCCGGCGCGGAAACTGACACACCACATACGCACGTGCAGCTTTCACAGCCCTCACGCATCAATGATGATCGGCACAGCCGGCAAGCGTCGTAAAACGGCGGCATGCACTTGCGGTGACGGCGGCACCACCAAACCATACCGGTCGCGCTGAGACTGACATCATTGCCGCATATGCGCTGTCGCGCGGCTTGCACCGGCCGAATGAAAACTTCCGGCCGGTCCCCACTGCGCGTTTCAAGGGCGTGAAAACATGGCCAACACCGACCAAAGCGAAACGGATCTTCCCAAGGATCTTGTGAGTTATGCTTGGAAATACAGCCGGCGGGATCAATTTATTCTTCTTGCAATAACGGTCTGCGCGTTTCCCTTTCTTTATTTCACGCTTGAAATTCCAAAACAAATTGTGAACGGCGCAATCGGTGGTAGCGACTTTCCCGTTGACATCTTGGGCTTTCAATTCAGCCAACTTGGCTATCTGGCACTATTATGTGGGTCGTTTCTGCTTGCCGTGATCGCAAGCGGTCTGATCAAAATGCAATTGAATACCATGCGCGGCATCGTTGCAGAGCGGTTACTGCGGCGTTTCCGGTTTCAATTGATTGCCCGCATGCACAGGTTCCCGCTTCAGCGGTTCCGGCGCGTTGGCTCGGGCGAGTTGACATCAATGGTCACCGCAGAGGCCGAACCGCTTGGCGGGATCATGGGAGACCTGCTTGCGCAACCGGTGTTCCAGGCCGGCCAGATGCTTACAATCCTCACGTTTCTCTTGATCCAGAACGTGTGGTTTGCAATCGCTGCTGTCGCCTTGATCCCCGTGCAGGCCTATATAATCCCACGCCTGCAACGCCGGGTAAACAACCTCAACAAGGAGCGCGTTGCAACCGTCCGCCAGCTTGCGGAACGCATTGGCGAAAGCGCTGGCGGACTGGCCGATTTGCGCGCCAATAACGAATTGACCTACGCACTGGCGCAAACCTCAAATACGCTGCACACCCTCTTCGACATCCGCTTTCGAATTTACCGCATCAAGTTCTTCATGAAGTTTCTGAATAACTTCATAAACCAGCTCACGCCGTTCTTGTTTTTTGCCATTGGCGGCTATCTGGTCATCATGGGTGAATTAACACTCGGCGCGCTGGTTGCAGCACTGGCCGCATTCAAGGACCTGACCGCGCCATGGAAAGAATTACTCGCATTCTACAATCGCTTTCAGGATATGAGCGTGCGCTATGTCACCGTCACCGAGCAGTTCTCCGCGCCCGGAATGCTGCCGGCCTCAGCGATTGATGCTCCCCCCGACACTCACGTGCACCTCACAGGACCGATCAAGGTCGACGGCGTCACGGTATTATCGGACAGCGAAAGCGTCATTCTTGACGCACTGACGTTTGAGATCCCGCAGGGAGCCATGGCCGCCATCGCCTGCCGCGACCCCGTGGCCCGTGCCACGCTGCTTCATACCTTGTCCCGCCAGATCCTGCCCAATTCCGGCACCATAAACGTTGGCGAAATCGACTTAGCCGACCTGCACAATGAAACCGTTGGCCGGCGGATCGGCGTCGTCACCGAACAACCCTTTTTGTTCAAGGGCACGGTCGGGCGCAACATTGCCGCCGCGCTCCATGCACCACCCAACGATGTTTCTGCGTTGAGCGAGCATAACCGCGTCCGCGCCAATGAAGCCCTGCGCGTCGGTAATACGCCATACCCTGTCGATGTCCCCTGGTTTGATCCAGCCATCATTGGCATGTCCAATTCAGCTGAAGTCCGCGACTGGTGGATGCAGATTACGGCCGCGATGGGCACCGATGATTGGCTCCTGCGGCGCGCGTTGGATGAACCTGTAACTGGGACTGGCCACGACAAGCTTAGAAAAGCAGTCGTCGAGCTGCGCCCCGTCATGGCTGAAAAGCTGAGCGCAGAACGGCTCGACCGCCGGGTGCGCGGCTTTGATCCTGCGCAGTACCACCCCGATCTCGCCGTTGCTGAAAACCTTCTCTTTGCAATCCCACAGCGCCCGACCCGGGCAGCCGCCATGGCGGCCGACGCACAATTCCTGCCAACGCTCCAAGACCTTGGTATTGCGGAAGAATTGCGCCGCGCCGCCCGCGACATGATGCGCGTCTTGATGCGCACCTTCGGCGAAGTTGGGACCGCGCACCCATTGTTTCAGCGCCTGCCAATCGAAGCCGACGTTTTCGAAACACTTGCCGCTGCCTTGAAACGAGCGGGTCCCAATCAAACGTTATCGCAACTGGAAGATGCGTTGCTTTTGACGGTACCCTTCAAACTCACCGCCGGAGATTTCCCACAAGCGGTTCCAAATGAGTTACGTCGGCGCATTTTACGTATTCGCAGCGCCCAAGTCGACGACCTGCGCAATCGTGCCGGCTCGTTGTTTGTATCACTCGATCCGCAAGCTTACGCACCCGGCCTCACGCTTTTGGAAAACCTGGTCTACGGTAAACTCAGCGCAAGTGAGGCCGACCGCGCCCGCATTCGCGAAATAGCGGCTGAAACACTGGAAGCCGCCGGCATGAAAACCGATGCCTCCGCGACAATCGTGGACCTTGAAACAAACGTTGGCGGCACAATTCTGCCACCGGTTGCACGTGAACGCATCGCGTTTGTCCGCAGCGTCATAAAGCGCCCCGATATTTTGATTCTGGACCGCTTTCTGGCAAGCCACGACGATACTGACCGCGTGCGTACGCGCGACCGGCTGCGCGAGCTTTTACCCGACGCGACCATTATTCTACTGGAGCCCGAATTCACCGAGCCGCAAGCTTACGATTGCGTTCTTGAAATCGTTGATGGCCGCTTGGCCGGTCAGACCACATCCGCGTCCACCGTTATCGGCGGCGAAGCAGCGCGCGACCTTGACCGCAAGGTGTTGGCCCTGCGCACGTGCGCGCTGTTTCAGGATCTCCCCCTGGCCCAGGTTCGCCTGTTGGCCTTCGCGTCGGAATGGCTCGATTTCGAGGCCGGCGCTTATGTCTTCCGCTCGGGCGATGCCACCGACGGCGCCTACTTGCTGACCAAGGGCCAAGCCGAATTGCGCTGGCCTGACACCTACGCCGACGACGAAGCCCTCTTGGACGTGCTTCCCGGCCGGATCGTGGGTGACTTGTCGGTGATCATGCGCTCGCGCCGAACGGTCGACATGGTCGCGCTGACGGCGATTGAAACATTGCGAATCCGCCGCGCCGAGTTCTGGGACATCATTCGCGCCGACGCCGGGGTTGCCACACGCCTCCTTGAAACCGTGTCAGGCTATCTGATCGAAGCGGCCCAAGAACGCCACGAGACAATCGAAAGCTACGAGCAGCGCATTGCCGAACTGGAGCAGCGGGTCGCCACAAAACAAGTTGACTAATCACCTTGGGAGAATTGGCTAAGCACCGCGACGATAGAAACAATTCCATAATTTGGTCAAAATTGTACAAACACTCTAACGCTGCATAATTAAGTCGCCGGTAAGGCCACCGTCTTAGTGTCGCATCCGTGCGTCACTCGGAGTGAGAAATGTTCAAGAGCCAACTCCGCACGATGGTCGAGCGTGAACTGGCCAAACTGCATCCTTGGGTCAATAATACGGATTTCGGTAAAAATTTCGCTGAAATGGCGAGGGTTTTGGAATCCGACACTGGCCCGTTGCACGCCAAGATCTCTCACGAACAAAAACTGGCTTGCCAGCAGCGCTATGCGGCAGGTCTGCCAACCTGGAACACGTGGGCCTCCGACGTGACTTTGCTGCGCATGGAAGCGCAGGACGACCCGGTCATGGCACAAATTTGCGATACGCTGGCCACGTCTGACTTTTCGGGTTTGTCATTCGCCAGGACCACCGACTTTTCCGCGTTCGTGTTTCCCAGTTCGGTGAATTTCGCCGGCGCAGAGTTTGAGGCCTCAGCCTGGTTCCAGGGCAGCCTCATGGCCGGCAGCGCCAACTTCCGTGGCTGTCGCTTCAACGCCGCGGCAACATTCTCAACCGCCCAACTCAAAGGCGCCGTTGACTTCTCGCATACGTTGTGGCGCGACGCCGCAGAGTTTCGCGAAGTCAATTTCCAAAGCCGCGCAGCATTTGTCCACGCACGGTTTACCGCACCGGCCTGGTTCGTCGACGCCACGTTCGCCGATGCCAATTTCTCCAAGGCGAGCTTTGAACAGGCCGCAGGTTTCGGCAATGCCCGCTTCCGCGGAAATGTCTCGTTCAACGGCACGCGGTTCGGCGACTCAACCGGCTTCCAGAATGTCGCATTTCTCGCGCCCGCCTCGTATGAAGGCACGCGGTTTTCCGGCGCCACGTGGTTCTCCGGCTGTGACTTCCAAAGCCGTCCGACGTTTGAAAATTGCGAATTCAAAGGTCCAATCGATGCCATGGCGCGGATGAAGTCCGCAACAGCTCAGTTGGGAGCCGCATAAATGGCCTCACCAGCCCCATTCACCGGAGATGTTTTTCGCGCATCCGCCCCGAACCGCCCGGTGGTCCGCGACGCCGATCTGGAACAATCGCTTTATGCGATTGCGACCTCGTTTATGCGTATCAAACCGTTAATCGATGCCCATGTTTGTGACGAAAGCGTCCGGCTGATTGCAATCGTCGAAAACAGTCGCCGGACTGTCGGCGCCTTTGACGATTTTGCGACCTGCCATACCGTGGATAACGGCGCGACGACGGACATCTCGCATGCCCACGCGGTTCACTTCGTGCCTTGCGAAGATTTGCGCGACGCTCAGACAGAACAAAAGATCCTGAAACTGCTCGGCGCCTCCCAGTGCAGTGACCTACCATCGACAATCATTTATCGGCGCATGGCCAACATGACCGAACAGGTTATTGTGGCATTGGCCTTTCGCGCGGACAGTCCGTATTTGCAGGCACGCAAGACTGACCAACGCGAGCAATTCACGATCCAAAGTTTTGCCGACTGTATCGTGCACACGATCCTGCTGTATTGCTCATCGCCGCGACAAGCTGAGACTCTGATGGGCCTTGCCTCGGATGTTCTGGCCGGGGCCGCATGCCAATTGCTTTTGCAGACGATCTCACGATCCGCCACCGGCCGAAGCAATGAGGCCGTCTTTGGCTTGTGCTGTGACATCGCCTCGGCCCAATATGAAGGCCGCGCCGGATCGGGCCTGTTCATTTTCTATGATCGCGACGACGCCGAAGACATCGCAACGATTCGTTTTGATTCGCCCGTCCACGTCTCCCATAACGTAGGGGTGCGCAAACTGATCGAAATGGCGTCGGATAACTTTGCGCTGCTTTTCGATGGTGATTACTTCTGGGGCTTCTCAAACCATGAGAAAGCATCCCAGCTGTCCCATGTTGGCTTCAAAGGCCGCGGCCTCTGGTCCGTGCGTGCCGGCGACGAAATCGATTGCCTTGTCAGTTATGGCGTGCCCGTACCCACTCATCGCATTCTGACCGAACACGCCTTCAAGTCGCATTTGCACTGCGTTTTTCCCGGGATCAGCGAGGCAGGTGTCGCTGAGATCTGGGCCATCGCGCAATTGGCCTCCGAACAGCCCGTCGGCACAAACATTTTGTTTACACCCAAAGCTGCTGAAGAAGCACGCCGGCTATCGTCGCAATGTATCTGTATTGAACCCATCAAGATGGATTCCCGCCTCACGCTGCAATTAACCGCCATCGACGGCACCGTCATCACCGATACGGAAGGTTACGTCCATGCACTGGGCGCCATCATGGATGGCCGCTCCACCATCAACGGTACTTGGCAGCGTGGTGGCCGCTATAATTCTGCGGCCAACTATGTCTCAAGCGCTGAACATCCAGCCCTGATCTTCATCGTTTCTCAGGACGGCTACGTTGATATCGTCCCGCCGATTGAACGCGAGGGGCAAAAATGGAAACAAAGTCGATACCTAAAATTGAGCTCCACTGCCATCTCGTAGGGGTCATCGACGCGCCATTGCTCCGTACCGTGCAGCGCAACGGCGAAGCCGCCTTGATCGCACCAGAAGAAGTCCTCCCGCCCCCCGCGACAAAAGGCATTGAGGGCTTCGGCGCATGGCTGCAAAGCCTCGGGCCATATCGATTTGCGAATTATACCGAGTTCACGCCTATTCTGCGCGCCCATATCGAAAACCTCGTCGACCAGAACGTGACAGCGACGGAAATCACGATGAGCCCCGTCATGTTTCCCGGTGATCCCGACGAGAAACTCGCTGGCCTCGCCGCGTTCGTCGAGCAGACGCGCGTGATCGCTCAGGGCCGGATCGGCGTCGATTACCTGTTCGTTGTCCCACGTGCCTTGCCACTTGAAAAACTTAACGCTGAAGTCGCGTTTTATGAAGACGCCAAGTCGGCCGGTCTTTGCTGCGGGATCGCAGTTGCCGGCATGGACTATGATCGCGATCTCTGCGAGCTTTTCCCGGCGCTTTCTCGATTAAAAACCGCCGGCCTCGGCATTGAAATCCACACCGGCGAACACACCGGACCCGATGAAGTGGCAAAAGTGATTGCAAGTGGACTGGCAGATCGCGTCGGCCACGGCATTCGCGCTTTTGAGGATCACGCTTTGGTTAAAGCGATCGCCAAAGCCCGAACGCATCTTGAATTCTGCCCAACCAGCAATCTTTTCACCGGCGCAGTCTCCGCTTACGCCGACTTGCCATTCCGTCGGGCATTGGACGCGGGCATTCCGTTTTCCATCAACACCGACGATCCGGGAACATTCGGTTGCACGATGACCAGCGAGTTCGCCAAGGTTGCAGAAGCGTTCGACTTCGGCGCACGAGAGTTCGCTGCCATATTCGACATGTCCCAGGCGGCCCGGTTCGGCCACCTCCCGCAGCGCAAAGCGGCTTGACCCATCGACATTTCCTGGTGGGAGCGATTGCCGACCCGCCCAGTGGCTGACCAATCCAACGGACCAATGGGCCCGACGCGCCGACCGGCCCTGTCGGCGCCGCGTCCGCGATGCTAGGCTGAGCCAATCGAACGCGCCACCTGCCAGGTTTACAGCGGGCGGCGCGGCCAAGTTAGCGTTGGGGAGGTTGCGCGTGTGGCAGTTCTGGGTGGATCGCGGCGGTACGTTCACGGATATTGTCGGTCGCCGGCCAGACGGCACGATCATCACGCATAAGCTTCTGTCAGAAAACCCCGAGCAATACCGCGACGCCGCCGTCCAAGGCATCCGCGAGCTTCTCGGTGTCGCACCTGGGGCGCCAATCCCTCCCGGCCAGATTGACGCCGTCAAAATGGGGACCACGGTCGCAACGAACGCTTTGTTGGAGCGCAAGGGCGATCGCACGCTGCTTCTGATCACGCAGGGTTTTGGAGATCTTTTGCGGATTGGCTACCAGGTCAGGCCGCGCTTGTTCGATCTCCACATCAGGCTGCCAGAACTCCTCTATGAGCGGGTAGCTGAAGTACCCGAGCGGCTCGATGCTGAGGGCCAAGTCGTGCGCCCGCTTGAGGCCGATGCAGCCCGCTCTGCACTACGCAGCGCGAAGGCCGATGGCATCGACAGCGTCGCAATCGCCTTCATGCACGGCTATCTCAACCCGGACCACGAAGCCCGCGTGGCCGCGATCGCGGCTGAAGAAGGCTTCGACCAGATCTCGGTCTCCCACCAGGTTTCACCACTGATGAAGCTGGTCTCGCGCGGTGACACCACCGTCGTCGATGCCTACCTGTCGCCCATCTTGCGGCGGTATGTGCGCCAAGTCGCCGACGAACTTGGAACCGAAACTGGCACGCGACTGATGTTTATGCAGTCGAACGGCGGTCTGACCGATGCCGCCCTGTTCCAGGGCAAGGATGCGATTTTGTCCGGTCCCGCCGGCGGTGTTGTCGGCATGGTCAAGACCGCGCAATTGGCGGGTTATGACAACCTCATCGGGTTTGACATGGGCGGCACCTCGACGGACGTGTGCCACTTCGCCGGGCAATATGAACGTTCTTTCGAAACCGAGGTCGCCGGCGTGCGCATGCGCGCGCCCATGATGAACATTAATACGGTTGCGGCCGGCGGCGGCTCAATCCAGTTCTTCAAGGACGGTCGGTTCCAAGTCGGCCCCGCCTCGGCGGGCGCCAACCCTGGCCCCGCATGTTATCGCCGCGGCGGTCCTCTCACGGTGACCGACTGCAACGTCATGCTTGGCAAATTGCAGCCTGACCATTTCCCAAGCGTGTTTGGCCCCAATGCCGACCAACCGCTCGATGCAACCATTGTCCGCGAAAAGTTCACCTCCCTCGCGGACGAGATCGCACGCGCAACCAAAGAGCCCGCCAAGAGCCCTGAGGAAACCGCTGAAGGGTTTTTGCGCATCGCTGTGGAAAACATGGCGAATGCAATCAAGAAAATCTCCGTTCAGCGCGGTTACGATGTCACTGGATATACGTTGCAATGCTTCGGTGGCGCCGGCGGCCAACATGCCTGTCTGGTGGCAGACGCGCTTGGGATGAAAACGGTTTTCGTCCATCCCTACGCAGGTGTGCTGTCCGCCTACGGCATGGGGCTTGCTGAAATCCGCGCCTTGCGCGAACACCAGTATGAACATGCCCTCCATGATATTGCAGGTGCACGCGCACTTTTGGAAACACTCAGCGACGAAGCTCGCCGCGAGGTCATCGCACAAGGCGTCGACGCCAACACCGTTACGACGCAGCAGCGCGCGCACCTGCGCTACAAAGGATCCCACCAATCACTGGAAGTAACTTTTGGCGATGAAGCCGAATTACGCGCGCGTTTCCAACAGGCCCACAAAGCCCGCTATGGCTTTGCCTCCGAAAACCGCGAGATTACTTTTGAGGCGCTTGCGGTCGAAGCCATTGGCGGCGCGTCCGACGTCGAAGATCACGAGATTTCGAACCAGCAGGATAAACTCGAGCCGGTCGCACGCGTCACGGCAACGTTTAGGGGCCAAGCCCAAGACGTCCCGCTTTTTGACCGCGCGACCATGGCACCGGGCCAGACCGTGGCAGGCCCGGCAATCATAACCGAGCCGACCGGCACCAACGTTATCGAGGCGGATTGGCAGGCCGAAGTTAATCGCTACGGCCATTTGATTTTGACGCGGTCGAAGCCTTTGGCACGCGCACAAGCCGTCGGCACCAAGGCCGATCCGGTGATGCTTGAGGTCTTCAACAACCTGTTCATGT
>CAZOGY010000081.1:0-17265 GCA_964579305.1 uncultured Hyphomicrobiaceae bacterium | reverse complement strand
TGTCGGACACCGCGTCAAAAAACGCCGGATCATAACCCGGTATTAGCCAAAACACGCGATCCTGCGCTGCAAACGCCGCAAGGATTTCAGGCCATGCCAATTCTGATCCGCTTCAGTGCATTGATGTCGGTCGGGCTATTGCTTGCCGTCAGCTTGAGTTTGTTTGATCCCGCGACTTTGAGCTACCGCATCCCAACGATCGATGCTGTCAGCGCATTTCCCTTTGCCACGGTCAGTCCCGCCCTGGCTTTGGGGATTGTCCTCGGGTTTGCCGGAAGCATTCGCTATAGCGTACTCCGCCATCACTTGGCCCGCGTACGCGCCGCGCTTCTGGAAGCAATCGGCGTGCTCGCCGTCGCCGTCATTGGCGCAGGGGTCTTGTTTTACCTGTAAAGCGTGTCGCATGAAATGCGCCTCGCTTTAGCTTTCGGGATTTCCCTGATCGCGCGCGATCAAACCCCGCTTGGCCAACAGCCCGTCCACCGTCGGCAACTGCCCCCGAAATGCGATGTAGGCCGCTTCCTCATCACGCTTGCCACCTGCGCTGTAGATAAACGTTTTCAAGCGCTCGGCTGTTTCCGCGTCGAAGACATCACCTGTTTCTTCAAATGCGCGATAGGCGTCGGCATCAAGGACTTCAGACCACATATAGCTGTAATAACCGGCCGCATAACCGTCGCCGGCAAACAAGTGCTGGAAATGCGGTGTGGCGTGCCGCATCACCACCGCATCTGGCATACCGATACCGCGCAAAACCGCGTCCTGTAGCGCCACCACATCGTCGTCAGCCTTTGCTTGACGCGCGTGCAATTCCATATCGACGATTGCTGAGGCGAGATATTCAACGGTCTTGAACCCCTGATTGAACGTCTCCGCAGCGCGCAGTTTCTCTATTAGATCGCGCGGCATTGGTGCGCCTGTTTGTGCGTGCCTTGCAAATTCTGCAAGGACTTCATCGCTCATCAGCCATTGCTCATAAAGCTGAGATGGGAGTTCAACGAAATCACGCGAAACATGCGTGCCAGAAAGCGTTGGATAGGTGACATCCGACAAAAGGCCATGCAACCCGTGGCCGAATTCATGAAAGAGCGTCCGCGCGTCATCGAGCGACAAAAGCGTCGGCGCGCCACCAGCAGCCTTTGCAAAATTGCAGGTGTTCAGAATAATTGGCCTGACATCGCCATCGACGCGAGATTGATCACGCAGCGCATTCATCCACGCCCCTGATTGCTTGTTTGATCTCGCAAAATAGTCGCCGATAAACAGGCCCACATGCTGGTCGTCCGCGTCGCGGACATCCCACGCACGCAAATCATCGTGGTAAAGTGGCAGGCCATGGACCGGCTCGAATTTCACACCAAAAAGCCGGTTCGCCGTATGGAAAGCGGCTGCAATAACCTGCTCAAGCGGGAAGTAAGGTTTCGTCTCCTCATCGCCGAGGTTGTAACGCGCGCGGCGGACCTTTTCGGCATAAAAGCGCCAATCGGCGGCCTTGAGCGGACCATTCAAGCCATCCGAGCGCGCGGCTTCTCCAAGCGCTTGCGCTTCTTCCAGGGCACGCGCCCGGGCCGCAACCCAAACACCATCCAAAAGCTCTCTGACCCGAACCGGGGTTTTGGCCATCGTATCGACAAGGCTGAAATCGGCATACGTGTCATATCCCAGCAATTGCGCGCGTTCCGTGCGCAGGGCGAGGATTTCAGCAATTATGGCGCGATTGTCGGCGCCGTTTCCATTCGCACCGCGACGCACCCAGGCGTCGAACGCTTTTTCACGGAGGTCGGCGCGCGCGGAATACGTAATGAATGGTTCCACGATTGATCTGGCAAGGGTAATCGCATGGCTTGCTGGGCGTCCGCGATCCCGCGCGATCTGTGACGCGGCCGAAACAAGATCATCGGGTAACCCCGCCAGGTCGCTTTCGCCGTCAAGATCCATGACCCATTCGGCTTCATCAGCGAGGACGTTTTGGGAAAACGCTGTCGCCAATTCCGCAAGCCGCAATTTGATGGCGCGATGCCGAGCTTTCCCGGCATCATCAAGATGCGCACCGGCTGCTTTGAATGCCTGCTGAACGCGCTCCAGCAATCGCAAGTCTTCGCCGCTCAACGGCGCGGTTTCATCAGCGTGGGCTTTCACGACCGCCGTCAGTCGGGCGTAAAGCTGCGGGTTTGAGGTGATACTATCGGCGTGGGCGGCGAGTTTTGGCGCAATATCGCGTTGAATTGCCTGCAGTTCGGGTGACGTATTTGCGCTGGCCAGCGTAAAAAACGTGCGTGCCACCCTATTCAAGAGCTGACCGGCCCGCTCAAGCGCGACAAGTGTATTTGAAAACGTGGCCGGCGCGGGATCGTTGGCAATTGCCGCGATCTCTTCGGCGTGCGCTTCAAGTGCTGCTGCAAAAGCATCAGGAAAATCGTCGGTGCGCAGCGCGGCGAATGGCGGCACGCCAAACGGAGTGTCCCAATCTGCAAGAAGCGGGTTTTGACGCGCGGTCATGGGCGGGCTCCGTTGGTTGTTTTTTGCAAGCGAGGTGAGGCCCGGCCACTGGCGTGACAGTGGCGCAGCGATCTCACCGCTGTTGGTTGAAACTCTAGCCGTCGCAAGCTGCGATCGCCAGTTGGCCCATCAACGCGCCTCACCGGCCGCTGATCTTCTGAATTTTTCGATCTGACGCGCCATGCCAGCGCACGGTTTTGGCGCGAAAGCGCTCAATGGGCATCCGCAACCCCGTCTAAGGTCGGACTGCGAATTATAGTTAACAATTCTTGACGAAAACCGCCAAGCTGTCCCAAAACGGGACAGTTACGTGATCAGCGTAATGATTAATACTTTAGAGGACTACGCGTTAAGGAGCGTCTCATGTCCGTTGTCCGCTTGCAGCCGCGGCAAGTTGAAATTGCCGATGTCGCGTCCAAACCACCGTTACGTGTCCCTGCCACACCGACCGAGGACGTCACCGCACAACGTCGCCCTTTCCTGGACCAGGTCGTTATCGATTACGGCCCGCGCGCGCTGTTGGCAGAGTATTTCCTGGAGGCGGATCGCGCCTGCCGTGAACGTGGCATTGATCTCGTTTTTTCGACCCTTGCGGACTTGCTTGCGGTCAATCGGATGAACTCTGAATCGTGGCTGCCAATCGTGCCGCTGTTCAACCCGGAATACGGGATTGATCCGGCAAAGTCCTATTGCATCCTCGGCCTCGACCCGACCGGCCGCGTTGTGGCGACCCAGGCCGTACGGCTCTATGAATGGACCAACACCACATTTGCGGAGCAGGCGCGCACGATGGGGGTCTTTTACGATGACCCGGAAGCGATGGCCTTACCTGGTGAGGCCTGCGTCGTCACCGCGCCGTCAGCATCCCTGATCCGGGGGCGCGTCGCTTACTCAGGCGCGGCCTGGTATCACCCAACATACCGCAAGCGTGGCCTGAGCGCGTTCCTGCCACGCATTGCACGGGCCTATGCCCTCGCCAAATGGTCCACCGACATGACGATGACCCTGATGGCGGAAAAGATCGTGGATGCCGGCGTGGCACGCCGCGTGGGCTACCCTGGCGTGGAATGGGACGCGCGGTTCCTCAACAACGCCCTTGAGGGTCCCAGGTTTGCGCTCCTGCACATGGACACCGCATACCTGATCAGTGACCTGCGAGCACAACTTGCCGAGATGACGGGCCTGGACGCCTCAGAGCGCGGTGACGCGCAGATCGATGCGGTCGTCGAGAACCGAACTGCATAACAGGCAGTCGCTATTGGTGCCGCGCGGCGTCAGCATCAAACGCTTGTAGCGCAGCCGATAGCGACCGTATTCCGGCGTGGTCACGATCGCATCGACATCTTCCACGATGGGCTCGTTCAGCGCGAGGGCCCGCTCGTAACACTGGGAGAGCCATGCGCCGTAGGCCGCGTCGGGCTGTTCGGCGACGGGTGCGCCGCGTGCGGCCATCGCCCAGTCTTTGCCCATCGTGCGATAGCCGGTGCCGGCTTCGCTCATGACAAGGTGCTCATTGCTGGCGTCGCGCTTGACGATCACGTAGCGCCCGCGCGTCAGTTGGCGGACGATCCGGGCAAGGGCCTCATCGCTCAATTCGCGGGAGAACTTTTCCCAGTTGTCGATCAACGACTGCAGGGCCGGGTAGTGGGCGAGCGTGGCGACGTCTGACGCGCGGGTAATGAATTCGGCGGGGCGGGCCGCAGCCTGAGCCGTCATCAGCGCATCAAGCCGCGCGGCAAGGGCCTCCACCGATGGCACGAGGATAAAACGCCAGTCTGTGTCGAAATACGCCAGCGCAATGCGCTCGTAGTGAACCGTCCGCATCCAGGCAAGCAGGGTATCGATTGCCGCCGGCGTCAAGATCGCCGGGCGCACACGCACTTGCGCGGACGCCCCGAAGGAATCGACCGCCACGAAGCCGAGATTCTTCACCAGATACGCGGATATGCCATCGCGCGACATCTTTGAGGCGAAAGACTTGCGGAGGACTTTGGAGTTTTCCGGCCAAAGCTCCCCGTGATCGTCGATCAGGAGCAGGCGCATGTCGATTGCTCAATCGGAAGGACCAGGTGAAGTATGCGGCGGCGGTATTAAGGAATGGTATTTGAGGCAGACGTCCGTACGAGCCGTCTGCGACGATCGTGCTGCGACCAAAGTCGCACGTTAATTCGCGGTCCCGTCGAAAGAAGGCGCAGCACACCAGTCCGGCGTCGCGCCCGTCCCATCCCAAGCCTTGGCCAATCCCTCGCTGATCAGGATGTCCCGTAAATCCTGGTTGTCGACGTAAATGCGGATCCGGAAGCGGCCGGTCGAGCTGGGGTCGCGGGGCACACCATCGGTGCTCGCCGACCAACTCGTGCGTGATAGCAGGTCGCGAACACGTTCTTCAGCGCGCACGCCAAGTACAACTTCCGCGTCGCAATGCGCGCCGCCGATCCCGCTCTTGCGGGTCTCAGGCGCATCGTAACCAACGACGGTGACCGGGCGCCCCTCACACTCCAGCGTATCGCCATCGATGACTTTCCAGCGCAAATCGTCAGGAAACTGCGGATTGGCAATGTCAGCCGCGTGCCCGAGGCGCTTGGAAATGGCGCATGGACCAAGCCACGCATGCGGATGGAACTTGTCATCATAAATGCCGCCGAACACGGCGCCGATCGCAGCGGCCAATGCGAGTGCAATGAGCGAAAACAAAAACTGCGCCATGCCAACGCCTCGCTTTCGGCCAGCCGTAAGTAAGTGTACGCACGATGCCCAGGTGGGTGCGACGCACGTATGAAGCACGACGACGCGTTGCGCCAGCCATGTCGCGCGCACTTAGCCCCCTTGGGGCCTCTTGGCCACACCAACGCCCTGTTCGTCACGCCAACGCGGGTGACGCGCCAAGTGCACCGATTGCCAAAGCGCGCATCAGCCAACGACGATCACAAAAGCATACCTGGCGAAAAGGCCTGAAATGCATAAGCCCCTGGAACATGACCACACGCCGGCGGCCATTCGCCATCGCCTCTCGCGCGACCCGAAAGCTTCATATCTGCGCGACTGGGTCTATGGTGGCATCGACGGCGCGGTGACGACATTTGCTATCGTTGCAGGCGTCGTAGGGGCTGATCTTTCCGCCCGCGTAATCCTGATCCTCGGTCTCGCCAATCTCATCGCTGACGGTTTTTCCATGGCTGCCGGCAACTATTCCGGCACCAAGTCCGAGCTTGAGGAATACGACCAGTTACGCGCGCGTGAGCAGACGCATATCGATCAAGTGCCTGAAGGCGAACGCGAGGAACTCCGCCAGATTCTGGCCGCCAAGGGCCTTGAAGGCGATGTCCTGGAAGCGGCGGTCACAGCGATTGCATCGGATCGCGAGCACTGGATCGACATGATGATGCAGGCCGAATATGGGCTGACCCGCGTCAGCCGCAGCCCTTTACGCGCGGCCTCTGCAACCTTTGCCGCGTTCGTCGCCTGCGGCTCGGTGCCGTTGCTGCCGTTTGCCCTGGGTTTGCCGCATCCTTTCACCGTCTCCGTGTTCGCGACGGGCATCGTCTTTCTGGGGATCGGCGCGATGAAGGCGCGTTGGTCGCTCACCCCCGCTTGGCGCTCGTCGCTGGAAACGCTCGGCATTGGCGCGGCTGCCGCCGCGGTCGCCTATTACATCGGCGAATGGCTGGCAGCCCTCATCTAATCCCTGGCAGCAATTATCAAAACGGCGTCCAGGTGCAGTTAGAGCGCGGGACATTGGTCATGACTGCGACCGGGCTCAACGCTTCTCTCGTGCAGACAGTGGCCTGCGATTTGCTGGCCTGCTGCGGCGCGTGCCGAGCGACGCATCATCCCCGTGCGCAACAGAAATTGAGAACCCCGGGCAAAGCGCGAACCGGTTTCCAGCCGACAAAATGAAATCTTCTCCAGTTTGCGATCGGCGCAACGCGGCCCCAAGTGTGAACCCAAGCAAGACTTCGACCTGACAACGCACGACCTGGAGCCTGCATGTTCGATCAACTCGTCGCATTCCTGACCGGTGATCAGTCCAGCGATGCGCCCGCATCGCCATCAGTCGACCTGTCGGTCGCCGCCTTGCTTGTCGAGGCGGCCCGCATGGATGACACGTTCGGCGATGAGGAACGCGCGACCATCCGCGAGCTTCTGGTCAAGCGGTTCTCGCTCAACACAAATGAAGCCGACACGCTGATCGCAAAAGCCGGCGCGCAGGTCGATGAAACCCATCAATATTTTCGTTTCACGCATGAAATAACGCACAGTATGAGCGAAGACGAGCGCGCCGAAGTCATCGAGATGCTCTGGCGCGTCGCCTATGCCGATGGCGTTCTCGATCCCCACGAGGACGCGTTGATCCGCCAGATTTCAGGTTTGATCGGCATTTCCGATCGCGCGCGCATGTTGGCCCGCCAACGTGCGCTCGGCACCGGGTGACCTGCACGGCCGCACAACCCGATGCTCTATCGTGTTGAAAATACGAACATTTCACCCGATCCAGGCGCCGCATGACAATTCCGTTTGATCGGTAATTGCTCTATTTGCGGCCCTGCCGGCCGCCGCGCCTTCGATCAGTCGTCACTATAGACGTTGTGGCCGTGCCGTGAGGGTATCACGAGCACTTCTGTCTTCAGGGGCATTTTATCCTTCGAGAACACGTGGGTCGACGACTTGATCTCGCGCACCGCGTAGCTTTGGCCGACTTGGCCCAAGAACCGGTCCAGCGTCGACCGCGTGAAGTAGTGCATTGGTACGACGTAGCGCGGGTTCATCGTCTTGATGACCTGCAAAAGACCCGGATAATCGAGTGTCCAACTGCCGTCGACGGGCACAAAAAGGACGTCCATCTGGCCGATATTGGCAAGCTGCTGCATCGTGAGTGTGTGATGCAGGTGGCCCAGGTGCGCCATGCACATCGACCCGACCTCGTAGATAAAGATCGAGTTGCCATAGACACGGGTGCCGCCGCCCCAATCCCGGGCGTTGGTTGGTACGTTCCGGACACGGAAATCCTTCATCGTGACGTCGTGCAGCGCAGCGCCACCGGCTGGGTTCCATCCCCGCAGCACATGCGTAATGCCTTCTTGCGGAAAGGCAGTCCAATGCGAGGAGTGGGAGTTGTTCATGGTCACGATATCGGGCGCGAACGGTTCGGGGATTGTCACCGCATAGTCTGTCGCGGCTCGCACACCCTTCGGGCTTTCAATCACGAATGTCGCGTGGCCCCAGAACGTAACGCGCGCTTGATAGGGCATAAGCTTGCCCGGCGCTGGCACGGCCGCCTGCATGACCCGTGCCGGCAGACCGCGGCTGGGTGCTTGAGCCAGTGCAAGGCAGCGGTCTGGCGCAACCTTCGGTTGATCCGACTGGGCCAATTGCAGTGGACCGGCCACGGCAATCCCCGCATATGCGAGGGCGGCTGCACCCACCGCGAGACTGGCAAAGAGCGCGCGAGCAAACACGCGGCGATCAGACTGGTTCATTGGGTCTGCAGGGTCTTGCGAGAGCATCGGTGCCTCCGACTGCTGGGTCAGTATCGTGTGCAACCAAAGTCAATCATGCTCTGGCGACCCGTCCAAGTTGAAATCGACATCACAAATTCGCGCATTGCGCTCATTTGATAGGCGCAGACGGCGATGACGACGTTTCGCAAATCCAACGAATACGCAGACAAATACTGACTTTATCCACAGCCTCGGGCCCATTATGTGCGATTAGGTCGTCCACGTTGTGTCGGTGTCAAAAAACATGCAGAGGCTAACGTTTGTTGGGTAATTGGGGAGTTCAGAATGCTGTGCGCGCGTACCGTTTCGCTCAATGTAGCGCTTTTCCTATTGGTGTCGGTTTTCACGCTTGGTGCGGTTTCCGACCCGGCCTTGGCCAATGATCCAAAGAAACTGAGAATTACACTCCAACTGCCCATAACCAATCACATCGGCCAAAACCTCCTGAGTTTTAAAGAAAAGTTCGAGGCGGCAACGATGGGACGCTATGAGGTCGAGATCTTCGACCGGGCCCAGCTGTACCGCGACACGGAAGTGGTTGAGGCGGTCCGCAGCGGAAAGATCGAGATGGGCGTTGTGAAAATGCCGCTGCTGCGGAAGTTCACACCGGTCGCGGATGTTTTCGGTCAGCCCTTCTTGTTCAATTTCGATGCACTTTTGTTTAAGGCATACGAGCCGACGTCGCCAATCCGACAAACTGTTGATTTGGCGGTGCGCGCAACCGCTGGCGTCGTTCCGCTTTGGTGGCAGCCCTATGGTGCGTCAGTGATCTTTTCGCGCGGAATCGCTGCGGATTTGCCCGAGAAGATTCAGCGGCGAAAGATCCGCGTTTTCAGCGATGCCGAAGGGGAATTGATCAAAGCATGCGGCGGTGTCCCGCTTAGGTTTTCCGATTCCAAGCAACACCAGGCGATGAAAGACGGCGCGGTGGAAATGAGCATTACCGCGGTCGTTGGCGTGAAGGCGCGCAAGCTGTGGGAGGTTTCTGACACCATTACCCGCACTCTGCATTCCTCAGGCGGTTTCATGGTCATTATCAACGCCGATACGCTGAAAAGCATGCGCGAAGACGATCGCAGGATCCTGACAACGCTTGCACGCAAGGTCGAAACCGAGGTCTTGGAAAAGTTCGCCTCGGTTGAGAAGGACGCCTACGAGTTCGCCAAATCCAAAAACATGAAGATCGTCAACGTCACGCTTGATGGCGTTGCGAAATGGCGCGCTTGCAGCACCGGCGTGTTTGATGAGTTCGTCTCGCGCACCGGCGAGATTGGCCAACGCCTCATGCAGGCCTACGCGAAACTGCGCCTTGATCCGTGCTGCTCCAAGGGGCCCGCGGGACAATTCACGCTGCGCTGACCTGGCAGGACGCCGCACCAATTCGCCTGATCATGGCCGTTGCGCGCGACGACCACCTAGGCAACTGCGGCTTGCACGTGCCGTCTCCCAACCGTGTAAGGTGACGCTCGGATCACCTGCGGTTGGGGGACGGATTGGGCAACGATGGCGGATCGGCGAGGGCGCGGCGCGCAAAAGCGTGGGTGCGCGTCATCCGCCAGCAGACCGATGCGACAACAGCATTTTATGCCGGCCTGGCAGTGGTCTCGGCGGTGCTGGTCGCCACGCTGAAATCACCAGCCGCACTGGGTGCGGTTGCCACGTCCGCGCTCACGCTTCTGCTTGCGATCGCGCCAATGATCGCGCTGGGTTTGTTTCTCGGCGGCCTCGTCAAGGCGATGGCTGATCCCAACAAGATCGCGCCCATTCTCGGAGCTCAGTCCGGTTTGCGCGGCCTGGTGCTGGCAAGCGGTCTTGGCGCAATCACCCCGGGCGGCCCGTTCGCCGCCTTCCCGATCGTCTACGGGATCTTCGCGGCTGGTGCCGATGCCGGTGCTGTTGTCGCATTTCTCACCGGATGGGCCCTGATTGCGGTCCACCGGATCGTCGTTTGGGAAATGCCGCTGATCGGGCCGGATTTCGTCGCCATACGGGTTCTCGTGGCCCTGCCTTTGCCGGTGCTGGCGGGCTGGCTGGCCAGGCAGATCATGGCTCGCTTTGAGGATCTGCGCATCGATGGGATCGATGAGATCAGATGATCGTTTCGTTTGTGGTCTTGCTGCTCGCCACCGCAGCGACGGCGCTCTATGCCAATGCCCGCCAGCCGCAAGCGGTGCCTGGGGCTGCCGCGTTCACATGGCGCGAAGGCCAGCGCCTTGCCGTGCGCTTGCCTCTTGCACTCTTCGCCGCGCAGTGCCTGGCCGCGCTCATTCCGGATGATGCGGTGGCAGCCGTGATCGGCGAGGCCAGTGGTGTCTCCGGCATTCTGATTGCCGCACTGGCGGGCGGGCTCCTGCCTGGTGGCCCCATGGTCTCATTCCCGATTGCCCTCGTCTTGGCTGGCGAAGGCGCCGGCACGGCCCAACTTGTCGCCATGATCACCGGTTGGTCCGTTTTCGCGTTCCATAGGGTGATTTCCTACGAAGCGCCGCTGCTTGGCTGGCGCTTCGTTGCCCTGCGGATGATCGCCTCGCTGCCGTTGCCCGTCCTGGCAGGGCTTGGAACCATGGCAGTGCTGTCATGGACGGGTCGGGTGGGGCTTGGCTGGTGAGGCCGCAAACGCGCCGCCCGGCCGCGCTTTCATCTGCGCTCAGCCTTCCACCTTGGCCGCGCCGAACCCGCTGCCGGCCGTCCGGTAGTCATCGCGTGGTGGTGCAAACACATCGATCACCTTTGCGCCATCGGGCCCAGCCTCAAAGCCGTGCTCAACGCCACCCGGCGTCCGCCAGAAATCACCCCGCTTGACTGCGATCCGTTGGCCATCCTGGATGCGGGTGCCGGAGCCTTCCAGCAAGAAACCCCACTGCTCCTGGGGATGAGAATGAACGCTGCCTTTTGCGTTTGGCCCCGCCTCGACGATCGAGATCATGGCCTGGTCTCCAACGAAAACGGTCGCTTTGATATTGTCGGACAATTGCCGCTCAATGCCGCCTTCCAGCGCATCGATGTTGAAAAAGACGCCTGTCATCGCCGCAGCCTCCCCTACGTGTTTGAAGCGTTTCAACAGGCAACTGCCCGCCGACCGCTGTGTGGTGGCGCATTCTTGCAGCATAATCGGCAGCCGTGGCCACCCCAGCGCATCGCGGACCATTTACCACGCCGAGCAGGCCCCCTCTTGGCGCGTGCGCCACTGCCTGCGATAGGTGGCCGGCACAGAAGACAACAAAAACCGTCGCCACCCGGCCTGCCGGACCATAAGGCGCACGCAGAGAGGAAACGTCCATGTCAGGCACCGAGCCGGACATTGATCTGAACGCGCCGTCCGCCGACGAGATCAAGACATCCACCTGTTACATGTGCGCATGCCGCTGCGGGATCAAAGTCCACCTCAAAGACGGGCGCGTCCGCTACATCGAGGGCAATCGCGATCACCCGGTCAATAAGGGCGTGCTCTGCGGCAAAGGCTCCGCCGGCATCATGCAGCACTATTCGCCGGCTCGGCTCACAGCCCCGCTCAAGCGTGTGGGACCACGCGGCTCCGGCGACTTCGTCGAGATCTCGTGGGAAGAAGCGCTTCAGACCGCAACCGATTGGCTTGGCGCCGTGCGCAAGGATGATCCACGCAAACTGGCGTTTTTCACGGGGCGCGACCAAAGCCAAGCATTGACGGGTTGGTTCGCCCAGCAGTTCGGCACGCCGAATTTCGCCGCGCATGGCGGATTTTGCTCCGTCAACATGGCCGCTGCCGGTCTTTACACATTCGGTGGCTCCTTCTGGGAATTCGGTGAGCCCGATTTCGAGCACACGCAATACTTTTTGCTATTCGGCGTCGCAGAAGACCACGCGTCCAACCCCTTGAAGATGGCCCTGGGCAAACTGAAGGAACGCGGCGTCAAAGTTGTCGCGATAAACCCCGTACGCACCGGGTATCAGGCCATTGCCGATGAATGGATCGGGATCAAGCCTGGCACGGATGGCGCGTTTGTCGGAGCGCTGATCCACGAATTGTTGCGCACGGAGAATGTCGATCTCGAATATCTGGCCCGGTATACCAATGCGCATTGGCTTGTGATCGACGATCCAGGGGCAGCCGACCACGGTCTGTTCGCGCGCAACGGCGACGGCCAACCCGTCTGCTTTGATAAGGCAACGGGCGCGATCGTGGATGCCGCTCGAACCGATATTGCCCCAGCGCTCGTCGGTCGCTTTTCGCTTGCCGACGGACGAACCGGCGTTGCTGCTTTCCATCAAGTCGCTGGCCGATTTCTCAGCCGCGATTATACGCCGGAGCGGGCCAGTGAAATCACGGGCGTTCCAGCGGCGACGATCCGCAGAATTGCCGCAGAACTGGTCGAAGCCGCGTTCGAAAAACAGGTTGAATTAAACATTCCCTGGACCGATTGGGCCGGGCGTCGGCACGCCACGACAAAAGGCCGTCCGGTTGCCATGCACGCCATGCGCGGGATATCGGCACATTCCAACGGCTTCCAAACCTGCCGCATGATCCATATCCTGCAAATTCTGCTGGGTTCGATCGATTGTCCCGGTGGGTTCCGCTACAAACCGCCTTATCCCAAGCCAACGCCGCCGCCTCTCAAGCCGTTTGGAAAAGCCGGCACGGTCGCGCCGGAAACCGCGATGGGTGGTCCGCCGTTGGGTTTTCCCGCTGGGCCTGAAGATTTGCTGGTCGATGGCGAAGGTCAGCCACAGCGCATCGACAAAGCCTATTCCTGGGACGCGCCAATTGCCGCCCACGGCCTGATGCACATGGTCATCAACAATGCGGTTGAAGCCGATCCGTACGCCATTGATGTGCTGTTTATGTATATGGCGAACATGGGTTGGAACTCATCCATGAACGTGCCGGCCACGTTGCGGCATTTGACGGAAACCGATCCCAACACCGGTGACTATCGAATCCCAAAAATCATCTATTCCGACGCCTATTATTCAGAGATGGTGCCTTATGCAGATCTGATCTTGCCAGACACCACCTATCTGGAGCGGTGGGATTGCATCTCGCTGCTTGACCGGCCGATCTCCGATCCCGACGGCGCCGCTGACGCAATTCGTCAACCTGTCGTCGCCCCCGACCGCGATGTACGCCCGTTTCAAACCGCCCTTTTGGACATTGGCGCGCGCCTGCGGTTGCCAGGTTTCGTAGATGAGGCCGGTGCAGCAAAATATCCCGGCGGCTATGAAGATTATATCGTCAACCACCAGCGCGCACCCGGCGTTGGCCCGCTGGCCGGATTTCGGGGTGCTTGCGCTGACCAGTTCGGCAAAGGCGAACCGAACGCTGCGCAACTGGACCGCTATATCGAAAACGGCTGCTTTTATCGCCACGAGCTCAGCCCCGAACAGCGCTATTATAAGCACGCCAACAAGGCGTACCTGGACTGGGCGCACGCGGTCGGCTTCAACGGCTCCAACGCACCGATTACATTCCAGCTCTATTTGGAACCCCTTCAAAAATTCAGGCTTGCCGCCGATGGATTTGGCGCGGTCCAACCGCCTGAACATCTGCGCGCGCGTATCAAGACGCATTTCGACCCTGTGCCGTTTTGGTATCCGCCATTTGGCGATGCCTTGAATGATGAGCAGGCCTTTCCCCTGCACGCCGTCACACAGCGCCCGATGGCCATGTACCATTCCTGGGGCTCGCAAAACGCGTGGCTGCGCCAGATCATGAGTGAAAATCGGCTCTACATTCATCGCGAAACGGCAGCACTGTTTGACTTGAGCGACGATGACTGGGTTTGGCTCGCAAGCGAAACCGGCCGCGTGAAATGTCAGATCCGTTTGATGGACGGCGTTAATCCCCAAACCGTTTGGACCTGGAACGCGATTGGCAAACGCAAGGGCGCATGGGGGCTTGCCAAGAACGCACCTGAGGCCACGCGTGGGTTTTTGTTAAATCATCTGATTTCGCAGTTGTTGCCGAATAAAACCGGGGCGCCAGCGATCACGAATTCCGATCCGATCACGGGGCAGGCCGCCTGGTACGATCTGCGTGTCGCGATTTCCAAAGCCGCGCCACATGAGGCGGGTGAAACCGCGCCGATGTTTGAGCCGATCAAACCCAACCCATCGCGCACCACGGGCCCTGCACAGCCGTATCCGGAGGCCGCGGAATGACAGCATTACCCGCATCGACCGACAAAAAACTCGGGCTTGTCATTGATCTGGATACCTGTGTCGGTTGCCAGGCCTGTGCGACAAGCTGCAAGGAATGGAATACGGCGGGCTATTCAGCGCCATTGTCCGACGAAGATCCCTACGGCGCCGATCCACACGGGGCCTGGCTTAATCGCATCCACGGCTACGAGATCGACGATGGCGATGCGGGCCGCACGGTTCATTTCCCGCGCTCGTGTTTGCATTGCGAAACGCCGGACTGTGTCACGGTTTGCCCCACAGGCGCCTCCTATAAGCGCGCTGAAGATGGCATCGTGCTTGTCAATCCCGAGACGTGTATTGGCTGCAAGTTGTGTTCGTGGGCCTGTCCTTACGGAGCGCGCGAATACGACTATACCTCCGGCGTCATGAAAAAATGCACGTTGTGCGTTGACCGCATTTATAACGAAAACTTCGAGCCGGAGGACCGCGTGCCCGCATGCGTCAAAGCCTGCCCGACCGGTGCCAGGCACTTTGGCGATTTGTCAGATCCCGAAAGTCAGGTGTCCAAGCTTGTGTCTGATCGCGAGGGATATGACTTGTTGCCCGAATTCGGTTATCGCCCGGTCAACAAGTATCTGCCGCCACGCAAACGCGTGTCGCGCGATGTGGAGCCCTATCAGGAACCACACGCACTGGCTGAGCCAGTCGATACGTCGGCCGATCCGGTGGAGCGCTTTTTTGCATGGGCCGACCAGATGCTCAGCCGTTAACCCGCGGGTCACCGATTGAACGTGAATTGACCTGCCATCCGTTGTCGCCAGCCCGCCCCTAGAGCTCATCCGGTTTAGGCGGAACCGCCTAAGCCGAAAGATGCAGCGACCATCTAAAATCTAGATCATTGAGGGTGAACGAACGTGATCCTGAAATGATCTAGGCTGAATCGACATTCACCCTCTATCGCCCAGAGCGCAACATCCAGAGCGCACCGACCAGAGCGCACCGACCAGTCCGATGCATCCAGCCTATTCCGTCATCATCTTCACGTGTGCCTCCGGCGCCGGCTACGGCCTGTTGACCTGGCTGGCAGCCGCGGCCCTGTTTGGCGCGTTGCCTGCTGGCACGCTCTTTCGGGTTGTTGCCTTCGGGCTCGCGCTTGTTCTGGTCGTCGGCGGGCTGTTGTCCTCAACCGCGCACTTGGGCCGGCCGGAACGCGCCTGGCGGGCGTTTTCTCAATGGCGCACATCCTGGCTCTCGCGTGAGGGCGTGGCCGCCGTGGCAACATTTCTGCCGTTTGGAATGTTTGCCGTGTCCGCAATTGCCTTGCCCGGCGCCACGGGTGCGCTGCAGGCGGCGGCCGCAGCCAGCCTCTTCGGCGCCGTGGTCACGGTTTGGTGCACCGGCATGATCTATGCCTCGCTGCGCACCGTGCCGGCCTGGAACCTGCCTTTGGTCGCGCCAGGTTATGTAGCCATCGCCCTCGGCACTGGCGGCGTTTTGTTCGTCGCACTTGCGGTTTCGTTTGCCACGTTGCCCGCGTTCGTGGGGTGGTTGACGATTGTGGCCCTTGCCGCTGCGGCACTGGTCAAGTGGACCGTGTGGACCGAGATCGAGACCACTCCGAGACGCTGGACGGTGGAGGCCGCGACCGGCCTTGGGCGGTTTGGCAAAGTGCGCCCGCTTGAGCCGCCCCACACTCAAGCCAACTTCGTGATGCGCGAAATGGGCTATCAGGTCGCGCGCAAGCACGTCGCGAAACTCCGGCCGATGATCCTTCTGATGCTGGCCGTCGTGCCGTCAGCGTTCTTGGCTTTGATCCTGGCATTTGGCGGCGTGCTTGCGCCGCTGTGGGCCGTTTTGGCCGTGGCTGCGGCCGCCATTGGCGTGCTCACGGAACGCTGGCTGTTTTTCGCCGAAGCCCAGCACGTCGTCACGGTCTATTACGGGGCCGATGCGGCTTAAGGGGCTATTCCTCTTTTTTCATTACGCCGGACAGGACCGCGAGCAGCAAGCCTGAGAACACCCAGCCGCCGATCACCTGCAGCCAGTAGACCAGACGCAATGCCCAGTGCGGCAAGTCCACCGTCGGCAGGGTGATTTCAGGCAGGCCCCACCAACCGCCGAGTGTCTGGCCGCCCACTGTCACGGTGCTGCCCAGCGGCATTTGCCCGTTTTCGCCGGGGCGGGCGAAGATCGGCGCCCAGTCCTTTTCGACGCCGAGCGCGACGATCGGGAGAAGGGCATCGAGCGAATACATCGCCGGCGAGAATGCGGTGTGCTCTTTCGGCAGGCGCGCACATTCGGTCCAGTTCTTGGCGCAGGTGCGCGCGAGATCGGCATTGGCGAAGACGACCGGGTTCGTCGGCGCCATCAACCCTTGCGCGCCGGCGCGGTCATAGACGTGCCAGCCGACCCCGAACAGGATGAGCAAAATGGCAATCAGGCGGCGCACGCCATAGCCGTAGCCGGTGACGAGCCCAAAGGTGGCCATCGAAAACAGCGCGTAGGCGGCAATGTGCGGGCGCTTGAAGCGGTGACGGACGGCGCGCGCCCAGCGCTCCTGCGCCTGCCGCGCCTTGGCGATTTTGCGCGCATCCGCCGAATGCCCCATCTCGCGCAAGACCTTGGCGAGCTGTTCGTAGGGCTGCGGGCGGAACTCTGTCGTGCGGTGCCGATGCGATTGCCGCGCGAGCCAGCGCTTGCGGGTCGCGGCATCGGTCGGCGCGCCGCCGGCAAACCGGTCGTAGATGAAGCCGTCGAGCTTGAGTACGCAGGTCAAGGTGCGATCGTCGGGCGCTGTCACGGACTTCGCAGGCCAGCTTTGCGCGTGGTCGATGAACAGGCCCGCGTGTGCGCCTTGCAGATCGACCGATCCGTTGAGTGTGACGTGCTGGTCGTTCGGCGCCGCCGCAGGGCCGAGCCAGAGCACGCCGGTGATCTTCGCTGATGAGAGGCGGAGGGCGTCGGCTGCGATCTGCTCGCCGTTTGGCGCGCCGGCGTTGGAGAAGGTTCCGTCCTGACAGATAACGTCTCCACCAATGGTCGCCCCAAGCATTCGTACTGCGCCCTCGGCGGTGAAGCTTGAGTTCAGAAATACGTTACCAGCGACGCCCGCGCGTTCGCAGGTTAGCGCAACGCCGCTGCCGTCGTCGGT
>CAZOGY010000080.1:11218-17530 GCA_964579305.1 uncultured Hyphomicrobiaceae bacterium | reverse complement strand
CTAGTGTTGCGTCATTTGACATCCATCTCGGCGAAGACCTTGCGCGCAATGCGGAAGCACGAAACGCCCGCCGGGAAGCCGCCGTAGATCGCGATTTGATGGATGATTGAGCGGATCTCGTCCTTGGTGACGCCGTTGTTGATCGCGCCGCGCAAATGCAATTCCCATTCGTCCATGCGGTTGACGCCGGCGATCAGACCAAGGTTGATCATGGATCTGGTGCGCGGCGGTATGGTCTCGTCGCCCCACACCTTCCCCCAGCAGAATTCGTTCAACATGTCCTGGAATTCGCTGTTGAAGTCGTCAGCCGTCGACAGTGATTTTTCGACGTACTCTTCGCCGAGCGTCGCCTTACGCTGCTTCAGACCAACTTCCCAAAGTGCTTTGTCCATGGTGTTCTCGCCTGTGTCGCTTGCTTTGCAGAACCGCTGCGCACGTGTGCGCCGGCGGGCCAGCCTAGCCGAGACGACACTCCCGAGCATCCTTGCAGCGCGGAATGCCCGCATTGGCCGGGCCAGCGTGGCGTGGTCTGCCTAAAGCGACACACCACTTTCCGCACTTGAACGAGCCGCGCGCCATGTCCGTCACTGCCTTTTCTGCCGCCTGGATAAGCGATCCAACGCGGCGCAACGTCGTCCTTCTGGCGCTTGCACAAGCGTTTTTCATGTGCACGCAGACGATGGCGATTGCGACCACGCCGCTTGCCGCGTACGCGATCCTCAGTACGGACGCGAAGACTCTCGCAACCGTACCGCTCGTGCTCACCCATGCCGGCATCATGATTGCGACGATCCCGGCTTCGCTGCTTATGGCGCGGATCGGACGGCGGGGCGGTTTCACGATTGGCGCGCTTATCGGGATCGGTGCGGCCGCGCTATCGGTGCACGCCATTTATGCGCAGAGTTTTGCCATCCTGTGCATCGGTTCATTCTTGCAAGGGGTTTCGGCTGCTTTTGCGCTCTATTTCCGGTTCGCAGCGGCCGATGCGGTCGAGCCGTCATATAAGCCGACGGCCATTTCGCTCGTGCTGGCAGGGGGCGTGATTGCCGGATTGCTTGGGCCGCAAACCGCGAAATACGGGCATGACTGGTTTGAACCGGTGCTCTTTGCCGGCGTCTACGTCATGTCCGGGGTCTATTCGCTGTTCGTGTTGGTCCTTGTGCAAGGATTGCGCATCCCTGGTTTGACGCTCGCGCAGCAGGCAAAGACCGGCCGTCCCATGCGTGAGATCATTGCCCAGCCCACCTATGTCGTCGCGTTAATGTCGTCGATGTTTGGCTATGCCGTCATGACGCTGATTATGTCGGCGACGCCGCTTGCTATGCTCGCTTGCGGGTTTGGCTATGGCGATAGCGCGACGGTCATTCAGGGCCATGTGGTCGCAATGTTCCTGCCCTCGTTTTTCACAGGGCGTTTGATCCTGCGACTTGGCGTCTTACCGGTGATAGCGGCCGGCGCGGTCATTCAGCTCGGCTGCGCGGTCGTCAATCTGTCCGGTGTCGATTTCGCCAACTTCTTTATTGCCAACATTCTGGTCGGCGTGGGTTGGAACTTCACCTACGTGGGGGGATCAACGCTTCTGACGCGCACCTATCGACCCGAAGAACGCGCCAAGGTGCAGGCCAGCCACGATTTCATGGTCTATTTCGCCACGGCCGTTGCCGCGGGCGCCTCAGGGGCAATGCAAGTCCAGGCGGGATGGTCGCTTGTGAATATCGCCTCAATCCCGCTGATGGCGATCGTGGTTCTGGCGGCGCTCTGGCTGATGCGGTTGGAAGGGCGAAGCGTGCAGGCGCCGTCATGATCGCGTATGCGTGGCGGCCTCCACTGGTGAAGCCGCCCAATCCCGCGGGCGGCTTGGTTGTAGGGTGATGTTGCTTTGGCGCGCCTTCAGCCGGTGACGCCTGCGTTGGCTGGGGCCGCTTTCAGCGCGTCGATGTCTGGGACCGGGCGTGCAGTTTCCGCCACATCGGCCAAAACGGCTTCTAGCCCGTTGGCGATGGCCAGCACGTCGGCGTCGGAGCCGCGCGGGCCGATCACTTGAATGCCGAACGGCAAGCCGTTGTGATCCAGGCCACAGGGTAGGACGGCGGCGCAACACAAAGCGAATGAGGGTGCGTAGGTCAGAGCCAGCCAGCGCATATATGTGTCCATGGGCTCGCCGTTGATTTCGCTCACGCTCCACTCGCTGTGGGAGAACGGTGAGACACTTGCCGCGGGGCAAATCAGGACGTCGTGCTCGTCAAAAAAGCTTGTGACCCGGCGGTAAAGATGGCTCTGCTCGACGTTGGCCCACGCCACATCGGCCGCCGTGAAGGCCAATCCGCGCTCGGTGTTGTCGATCACGTTCGGGCCGAGTTGATCGCGGTGTTTTTCGACCCGGTCTTTGTTTGCGGCAACAAAGTTGATGCCGCGCAGGATCTCAAACACGTCGTGGACGTTCGTGAAGTCGGGCGCCCGCTCTTCGACTTCGCCAAAGTTGCTTGAGAACGTTGCGACGCGTTGTTTGAACAGGTCGGCGATGGTCGCGTCGACCGGCGCGCAGCCAAGGTCCGGCGACACCGCGACCGACAGGCTTGCCAAGTCGACGTCGACCAGAGGGCCGGCCAATTGCTCTGTCTCAAATCCCGAAAATGGATCGGCAATGTCCCAATCCATTTGTGCACGCAATAATAAGTGCGCATCGGCAACGGTGCGCGCCATGGGCCCGTTGACCGAAAATGGGTAGAGTGCGGCTGTGCGTGCGCGGTCGGGCACGACGCCAGGCGAGGGCCGGAAGCCGACGATGCCGCAGAATGCTGCGGGCGTTCGCAAGCTGCCACCGTGGTCTGAGCCCGTTGCCAAAGGCACCATCCCGGTCGCAAGGGCAACGGCTGAGCCGCCCGATGAACCACCGCATGTGCGCGCGGGATCAAACGGGTTGCCGGTGGCGCCATAGACGCTGTTGCGCGTGTTCGCGCCCGCGCCGAATTCCGGTGTATTCGTCTTTGCCAGGACGATGCCGCCATCGCCGCGCAGATTGCCGATACCGATTTCGTCTTCGTCGGGCACGTTGTCTTTAAAGAGCAGAGAGCCGTACGTCGTTTTCAGGCCCGCGGTCGCTTGCAAATCCTTGATGCCAAGCGGCAGCCCGTGGATAAGGCCGAGCATTTCGCCGTTCATGACTGCTTCTTCGGCGATTTCCGCATCACGCCGGGCCGCATCGGCGTCTTGTGCGACGATCGCGTTGAGAGCCGGGTTGACCGCTGCGATCCGCTCAAGGCAGCTTTCGAGAAGTTCGCGGGGCGACAACTTCTTTTGGCCAATCAGGCGACGGGCCTCGACGGCGGACAGGTCACAGGGCTCCATAGGCGCGTCCTCGCTGCATTCGTGGGATGATGGATTTTGAGTTCGCGCCGGGCTTAAGCGCGGAAAATCTTGCCGGGGTTCATGATCATGTCGGGGTCGATCGCACGCTTGACCGCACGCATGAGATCCAGTTCCACGGGGTCCTTGTAGATTTCGTTTTCTTCCAGACGCAGCCGGCCAATCCCATGTTCAGCGCTGATCGCGCCGCCAAGGTCAGCAACGATGTCATGGACGATCCGGTTGATCGCATCGCGTTCGGCGGCAAAGCGCGCACCATCCCAATTGAGTGGCGCAAGCGGGTTATAGTGCATGTTGCCATCGCCGACATGGCCGAATGCGCAAAGCCGGATGCCGGGGTAGGCCTGCATGAGGGCGGCGTCGGCACGCGCCATGAATTCGGGAACCTTGGCGAGCGGCACTGATACGTCATGCTTGATGCCAACGCCGCCAAGCTTTTGGCCCTCGGCTGTGTCTTCGCGGATCTTCCAGAACCGGGCCGCCTGTTGGCCTGAGCTTGCGATGATCGCATTGCTCACAAGCCCCGTCTCCATTGCGCTGCCGAGCGCGTCTGCGAATGGGTCGGCAAGTGCGCCGTCACCGCCCTGGCCGGAGACCTCGACGAGGACATGCCAGTCAGGCACCGGATCGAGTGGCTGGGTGTGGCCGTCGACGTGTTCCACGACGAGGTCGATGATCGAGCGCTGAAGCAATTCGAACGCGGAGATCTGGTCGCCCAACGAACCGCGCAAGTGGGACAGCAATTGCACGGCGGCGTGCGGATCGGGCACGGCAAGCCAGGCGGTTTCAACGGCGGTTGGCCGTGGAAACAGCCGCAGGACCGCAGCAGTGATGATACCCAGCGTGCCCTCGCCGCCCAGGAACAAGTGTTTCAGGTCATAGCCCGTATTGTCCTTGCGGAGCGACCGCAAGCCGTTCCATACGCGGCCGTCCGGCAAGACGACCTCAAGCCCCAGGACCAGGTTGCGCGTGTTGCCGTAGCGCAGAACTTGCGTGCCGCCGGCATTTGTCGCCAGGTTGCCGCCGATCTGACATGAGCCTTCCGCACCCAAGCTGAGTGGGAACAGGCGGTCGTTATCGCGGGCGATGCGTTGGATCTCAGCCAGGATCACGCCAGCTTCCACGGTGATGGTGTCGCCGGAGAGGTCCAGATCTCGGACCGTTTTCATGCGTGATGTCGAGACGATGATTTCCGACATGTCGTCATGCGGCTGGCTGGCTCCGGTCAGGCCGGTGTTGCCGCCCTGCGGCACAATCGGCGTGCCGGTCTGCGCACACACCGTGACGACTTGGGCCATTTCCTGCGTGTTGGCTGGGCGCACGACAAGCGGCACGTGACCTTCCCAACCATCGCGCCAACTGCGGCAGTACGGCGCGATATCGGCTGGATCTTCGATCACGCCGGCGGGGCCCACGATGTCTTTCAGGCGTGCAATCGTCTGCGGCGAGACGGGGTCGCGGGCGGGACGCGTTGGGCGGGGCGATGTCGCCGATGCTGTCATTCTGGCTGTTCCAATGGATGTCCCGTGATATCCCGCCGCTGGCGGCGGGCAATCGTCGTGGGCAACTTAACAGTGGGCGCGCTGGCGGCAAGGCGGTGTGCGCAGGTGGTCGGGTCGTCACGCGGTGGTTATCGCGTGCGTTGAGAGATGGCGGTGGGCAGCAATGGCCGATGGCAACGGGGGCGGTGCAGATCAGGCCGCCGGCAAGCGTTTGGCACCGGACGGCGCGCCGGCAATGGGGCATCCTGCCGGATTTCGCGAACTCGTTGGCTATCGCGTCACGGATTGGCGCGAGGGTGAGGCGCACATCGTGCTGGATGTTGGCGATCACCACAAAAACCGGATGGGGATCGTGCACGGCGGCGCGTACATGACGATCCTTGATGCCGCGATGGGCCATGCTGCGACGTGGTGTTCGGTGCCCGGCAACACGCGTGTTTGTGTCACGATTTCCATGACGACCAGCTTTCTGGCGCCAGCCAAGGCAGGCCTGATCACGGCCGCCGGTTTTCTGTACGGCGTTGAGGACCGCATTGCGACATGCCGTGGCGAAGTGCGTGATCTGGAAGGAACGCTGTTGATGTCAGCGCAAGGATCGTTTCGATATTTCCCAGGCAGCGAACATGTGACGGGTCTGCCGCGCAAAGGATAATGACATTGGATTTCCTGGCATTTTTTGTCGACCATTGGCAGGGCAAGCTGTCGTTGTTCGACGCATTCTGGATCAGTTGCATCGCTGGATCGGTGATCGTCATCGCCGCTGGCGAATTGTTGATCTGGCTTGCCACGCGCAAACATCGACCGGGCCGCAACACCGGCCTTTGGGTGACGCTTGCTGTGCTGTTGGTGGTCTTCACAGTGGCGACCGTTTGGATGTGCGTCGGACTATGGCGATCGGCCGAGGCTAATCCCTCGGACTGGGCGTGGTGGGCCAAGGCGGTGGTCGTTGGCAGCGTGATCAGTATCCCATTTGCGGCATGGTCATTTTACGATCGCTTGCGGCCCTATTTCGGTGATCGGGAAAAGGACCTGATCGCCCTGGTGAAGCGCCTCAATGACGCGTTGGATGATGACGATATTCAGGCCGTGCTTGAGCTGCATGCGATCTTCAAGATGGATCGGGTTGGCAAGATACTCGGCGACTATTTTGGCATGGATCTCGATGCGGTCGACCTGGAGAAACTTGCCGATAAAAAGCTCGGCGAAGACGAGCTTCAAGAACGGCTTGTTCTGAAAGCTGATGTGTCCTTTTCAATCTTGGAGATTGAAGTTTTTGGAAATCGGGCGCGTTTGAAATTGCACCGCGTTATCGAAGACGATACGCGCGTTGTGACCGTCGAGGCGCGTCAGCTTTTTGGCGATTGGGCCTTTAACGGACCAGAGCTCTTTGCGCATCCGCCGCAATGGCTTTTGGATGACGACGATCTGGACGAATTTGGCGATG
>CAZOGY010000080.1:0-11118 GCA_964579305.1 uncultured Hyphomicrobiaceae bacterium | reverse complement strand
GCCAATGATCAAACAGCGTGATGGAGGGGCTGATGGAGCGCTACGCGGTTTATTTTTTGCCGGCACCGGATGCCCCGCTTTGGAAATTTGGGTCAAGCGTTTTAGGATATGACAGCTATACCTGCGAAACAGTGTCATCGCCTGGGCTTGGTGGGGCGATTACCGAGGAAGACCTTGCGGCCTGGACGCAGACGCCCCGGCGCTATGGATTTCACGCAACGCTGAAAGCACCGTTTGCACTTGCTGGGGATCGCACTGAGAAAGACCTTATTGAGGGCGTGCACGCACTTTGTGACGGGCGGTCGCCATTTTCACTTGGTCTGCTCAAGATTTCCGAACTCGGCCCATTCCTTGCTTTGACGCCGGAAGATACACCCAGTGCTCTGTCTAAGCTCGAGGCTGATTGCGTTCAAATGCTAGAGCGGTTTCGCGCGCCCTTAAGCGAGCAGGATTTGTCACGGCGCCTGAAATCGCCATTGACCGACCGACAACGCCAGTATTTGGCGCAGTATGGCTATCCCTATGTTCTCGATCAATTCCGCTTTCACATGACGCTTTCAGGCGCGCTGGACGATGATGATCGCGCGACGTTCCGTTCTGCGCTTGAGGTGGCATATCGCGAGATTGCTGCGCCCGTTATGATCGATGCCATTACGGTGCTGGGTCAGGCGGAAAGAACGGCGCCGTTTCAGGTTATTGAACGGGTGACATTCGCTGAAACAAGATAGGATGTCATGGAATGCAAATCAGCGGGCGTTGGTTGGCCCGCTGATCTGATCATCGTTTGTTTGGCGCCGGGCAATCGGCTTAATTCGCGTAAAATGAAACGGTGCGAATGCGCGGACGACCGGTTGCCGTACAGACATGGTTGGCGTTGACATCGCCGATCACACCAATGTCGGAGCGGTTTTGCCGCGAACGGCGGTTGGCGAATGGGCGGATCTGGCCGATCCATTCACAGCGGACGCGGGCCAAACGCGCTTGGTTGAATGGCATCGCCCGGCGGCCATAGCGACGTCGCACGATGCTGGCCCAGGCACGGATGGCACGGCGGCGGGCAACGCGTTGGCGGTTTGCATAGCCAAGCCCCGTGGCATTCACCCCGTAACGGAACTCCGGCCTGGGCGGGCGCAGCTCAAAACCGACGGGGCGTGCGTTGGTCGAACAGACCCATTTCGCGTTGGGGTTGCCTTCGACGCCGATACTGCGCTGGCGGAAGGCGCGGCCCCGCGCGCCAACATAGTCGCAGTCCAGGGATTTGCCGCGTGCGCTGTTGTAATTCGCAAATGCGCGGCCGTACTTGCGGCGCGTTTCGTTGGTCCATGCGCGGACGGCAAGGCCCATGGCGGCTGGGCGCGAGTTGCCAAAGCCAATGCCGGTGACCGTCGGCTTGATGTCAACGCGGGCCTGAGCGGCGCCGGTCAGGGTCGTGACAATTGCAGCGGTGGCTGCAGCGGTCAGGACCTGCGACTTCAAAGAGATCGGTAACATCTGCTTCTCCAGTTGCTTGGACCAGCGCCTTGCCAGCCCGGGTCAATCGATGCTTCCAAACATCCTGTGAACGCTGTTTGATTGGCGCGTTAATCGCGAATTCACCTGGCACGCTCCGCACCGACATCAACGGTGGATGCGCGCGCGTTGCTGCATTCCCGGCGGGAAGCCGCACAATTTCAGTGTTTTTGTGCGCGCGGTGTGCGTCCGTCGCTGCTAAGGTTGGCTGGCAATCCGCTGCGTCGGCCGGTGGCACATCCGCGACCGGCTTTGAGAAAAAAACGGCAAACGGGGGAATTCATGGATATCTTTCGCGCAGGGACACGGCCAACGGGTTCAGCCAACCCAGAATACTTTACCGGCCAGGTGTTTCAGGACCCCATCGTCACCGCGCCGGAGCCTGCACGCGTGCGCGCACTGCGGGTGTCGTTCATGCCGGGCGCGCGCACGGCATGGCATACGCATCCGCGTGGGCAAACGCTTTATGTCATCGCAGGTGTCGGCCGGGTGCAGAAAAAAGGCGAGCCCGTCCGCGAAATCCGCGCTGGCGACACGGTGTGGATCGCGCCGGATGAGGTGCATTGGCATGGTGCCGCACCCGATACGATGATGGTGCATGTCGCGTTGCAAGAAGCTGACGACAGCGGCAAGCACATCACGTGGATGGAACAGGTTTCGGACGAAGATTTTGCGCAACCACCAGAGGCGTGATTGCTGATCAGATCCGTATGCAAGGCCCGGCCAGCGTTGTGCTGGCCGGGCCGAATTTTGGGCAGCCAGGGAAACGAACCGCGATGATCCAACGATTTCTGACGTGTGCCGCTGCAGCTCTGACGGTGAGTGGGGCGTTTGGTACGATGAATGCGCTGGCTCAACATGCCGGTCACGGTCACGGTCACGGTCAGGGTCACGGTGTCGGACAGCAACAAAGTGCTGGACATGAAAGTGCTGGACATGGCGAGGGCAAGACGCGGAACGGGCCGGCGCCCTACGCGGGTCAGCAAGCGCGGTCCATCAAGTCGCTTTCGGAAAGTGATGTTCGCCAATTGCTGGCTGGCGGCGGGTGGGGTTTTGCAAAACCAGCCGAACTCAGCGGATATCCGGGTCCTGCGCATGTGCTTGAACTGGCCGAAGAGCTTCAATTGAGCGCAACTCAGAAGGCCAAAGTCCAAGCTTCATTCGCGCGGATGCAAGCGAAGGCGAAGGAACTTGGCAAAGCCTATGTCGACGGGGAGGCGGCCTTATCGCAAGCCTTTGCCGTTGAGGGCGCACGCGTGGAAACGATCGCTGAGATCGTGAAGCGCAATGCGCAAATGCGATGGCAACTTCGCTTGGTGCACTTGGCCGCGCATGTTGAAATCTGGCCTGTGCTGAGCGCCGAACAGCGCGCAAAGTATGCTCAGCTGCGTGGTTATGGCGACGGCGATGGCAATCATGCCGGGCACGGTGGGCATCAAACCGGTGGCGCTCACGGTGGGCATGGCGGGCATGGTGGACATGTCGGGCATGGTGGATAGGGCGGGCACGGGCACTGACCTGCTCGTCGGCGGCGTCGCAAACAAATCAAACGACCACGGAAATGATACCTGCGGGAGGCTGATATGGGCGAGGCATCGGCCGGGCGTGAACGAATTGGCTTCATCGGGGTCGGCATGATGGGCAGCGGCATCTGCCGCAACCTTTTGGCGGCGGGCTATCCGCTGACTGTCGTGGTCCATCGCAGCCGAGAGCGCATCGACCCGCTTATTGCCGCTGGTGCAGACGAGGCGCCCGATGTGCCAGCGCTTGCCGCGGCGAGCGATGTCGTGATGACGTGCGTCAACAGCGCTGAGATCGTGCGCGACAGCATCGCGGCTGCGCGATCCTCGTTGCGCGAAGGCATGCTGGTGATCGACGTTTCGACGTCGTTGCCGGAGGTTTCGCGTGCTGTGGCGGACGATCTGGACGCAATTGGTGTGCATTTTGTTGATGCCCCGGTCAACGGTGGCCCGGCCCAGGCGGCTGACGGGTCGCTTGGCACGTTTGCTGGCGGGGAGGCGGCGGCGTTCGCGCGGGCTAAGCCAATCTTGCGGACCTACAGCGCGAACGTTGCCCATTTCGGTCCAGCAGGTGCGGGGCACACGGCAAAACTTCTCAATAACTTCCTGACCGTTGGCTTGCGCCAGCTCGTGGTTCACGCATTTCGTGCGGCCAGGCGGTCCGATATCGATCTGCAAAAGCTTTATGACTTAACGAAAGGCGGGGCAGCAGGATCGCGCACGCTGGACCAGATGGCCGGCGGTGCTGCCTCAGGTGATTTTCTGCAGAACAAGTTCTCAATCGCGAATTGTTACAAAGACATGGCCTACGTCGAAGCGCTGATGGCCGACGATCCCGATGGTCATGCGTTGCAGCAGGCGATGACCGCAGCGTATCAGCGCCTTGTCGATGCCGGTCTGGGCGATCGGTTGGCAAGCGAAATGCTCGATCCGGCCGTTGAAAGGGCCGCGCGGCAAGGCTGATCTGAGTGTGCGCAACGCATGACGCAAAGCCGTGCCGCGCGATCGGGTTAAGGGTGTCGCAGACTTTGCTGAGAGGCCCGGTTGTTGGCGTGGAGACTGGCCGCTAGTGTTGCGTCACCGACGCTAGTGTTGCGTCATTGACGTTCGCCTCCCGGTTACGGCGCGGTCGCTTGTGCCTTGTGTGTGGGCGCGGCTGCCGCGATCACATTTTGTGAAAAGAAAAAATAGGCGGGCGGGAATGCCAGCGGACTTGATTATATTCGGCGAGGATTGGGGGAGTTACCCGACGTCGACACAGAACCTGGTTCGCTATTTGGCTGAAGACCGACGGATTATTTATGTTAATTCTCTCGGGTTGCGCCGGCCGCGATTGAATGCGCATGATCTCAACCGTATTGTTGATAAAGCGGGCCAGGTTGTTCGCGGGCGACGTGGCACGCCCATCCAAGACGTGAAACAGCGCCCGCCAGAGACGGTGACAGTCATTGCGCCAGTGGCGTTGCCGTTCCCTGGCAGCAAACTTGCCTTCAAGTTCAACGGGGCTGCACTTCAGCGCCAACTGGGGCCGAAAATCCAGCAGTGCAAACTCGATCGGCCGATCCTGTGGGTCACGGTCCCGACAGCACTTGCGGTCGCGGGGCGGCTCGGCGAACGGGCGCTTGTCTACTATTGCGCCGATGATTTTGGCGCGCTCGCAGGGGTCGATCATGCCGATGTGCTGGCGATCGAAGACCAGCTTGTTGAAAGAGCCGATTTAATTCTGGCGTGTTCGCAAGAGCTTGTTGCGAAGTTTCCTGCTGAAAAAACAATGTTGTTGCCGCACGGTGTCGATGTTGAGCTATTCACCAAACCGGTGCCACCGGCCGATGACTTGCCAACAGGGCGACCCATTGCCGGTTACTATGGCGCTTTTCTTGATCGGATTGACCTTCCGCTTTTGAAGGCGGCCATCGAAACCCTTTCGGATTGGGATTTCGTTTTTTTGGGCAAAATTGCCCAAGCCGAGCAAGATGCTTTCGCCGGCCTGGATAATGTGCGGTTTCTTGGTGCCAAGGCACACGAAACTTTACCGCGCTATGTCCAGCATTGGACCGTTTCGTTGTTGCCGTTTGCGGATACAGCCATGGTGCGCGCCATGAATCCGCTCAAGCTGCGTGAGTATCTGGCGGCGGGAACGCCCATTGCCACCACGGATTTTCCAGCGTTAGCGCCATATCGCGATCTGGTTTGCCTGCGTCAGGGCGATGGACCGTTCGCTGACGTGATCCGCCAGGCGCAGGCCGATACCGCACGCAATGGTGAACGCAAAGCCTCGATGCAATCGGAAAGCTGGCGCGCGCGCGCGCAGCAGGCATCCGATGCGTTGGCACGGCTTGGTTAGGCCCTTTCAAGCTGGAATCAGTGCTCGCTATATGCGGGCTGGTTTCACGAAAATGCGCGTTGCCGGGCGCGCATCCATTTTCTAGAGCATCATCCGACCACACGTGGCCGCAATTGCGGTCAAGCGGTCGGGCAAAGATGCTCTATCACGTAGGAAATAGAGCAATCTCATCTGGTCTGTGGATCGCGAAGCGATTCTGGAAGATCGGGTACTGCTTTAGGCCAGGGCGAGTTGAAACCCAACAGGCGAGGCGCAATGATGGCAGTTCTAATCAATCTGCGGGCGGTCATTACTTCCGCATTTGTGTTGGCGTTCGCGGGCATTGCCGCGGTCGGTGCGCCTGTCGCGGCCCAGGACAAGCCCGCGGTCAGCGTCGCGAAAAGTCCCACATGTGGATGTTGCTCCGCCTGGGTCGCACACATGCGGGCGGCCGGCTTCACGGTGACCACACAGGATATGGGCATGGGGCCGCTGGTCGCGTTCAAGCGCACCCATGGCATCGCTCCAAAGTACGCCTCATGCCACACCGCACGTGTCAGCGGTTATACGATTGAGGGCCACGTCCCCGCAGAAGATGTCATGCGCTTGTTGCGTGAGAAGCCAAATGCCATCGGCCTTGCTGTCCCAGGCATGCCGATTGGGTCGCCAGGGATGGAGGTCGGGACGCAGCGGGATGCGTATGATGTGCTACTGATCAACAAAGACGGCACAACCCGCGTGTTTGCGAGCTATGGTGAGAAACAATGAGGGTGTCGACAATAAAGAGGATTTTTCTCAGCCGAATATCCCGCTCTGCCTTGCTGGTCGCGACTGCCGGCTGCGCTTTGCTGTTTGCGGCGTTGCCCGAGGGGCAAGCCCATAGAGGCGCGACAGGCGTTGTCAAAGCGCGCATGGACGATATGGGCGCTTTGAAATCTGAAATGAAGGTTTTGTCGGCTTTCGTTCGAAGGCCGGAAACGTTTGATGCCACGCGGACCCGCCGCGCCGTCGCGACATTGAACACCGTCGCCGCTCGGATGGAACACCGCTTTCCAAAGGGGAGTTTGCAGCCACCAAGCGAGGCGAAGCCAGAGATTTGGCAGGATTGGCCGGCGTTCGAGCGCGAAATCGCGAAATTTGCAAGCGCCACCGAGACGCTTGGTCAGGCGACATCGTTTGCCGCATTTCAAGCGGCATTCGTCGATGTCGGTGCAAGCTGCCGCAGTTGCCACAAAGCATTCAAGCAGGACGACTGAACGCTATAACGGGCGGCAGAAAAAACCGTAGATCTGGCGTTATCGGCACACCCTGTTTCGCAGGGTATGCCGATGTTATCGCCGGAGTTTCAACGAGATCAGTGGTTGTCGCGTGGCAGCCCTTTTGTTTCGGCGATGCGTTGATACTTGACGGCAGGTTTCAGGACCATGCCTTCAGACAACTCATCGATAATGCCGCGCTGAATTTCCTGCCACGGTGTTTGGTGGTCTGGATATTTGTAACCGCCAGCCGCCGCCAATTCATTGCGACGCTTTTCCAATTCTTCGTCGGAGATCAGGATATCAGCCGTGCGTTTGCCAAGATCAATGCGGACGCGGTCGTTCATTTTTAAGAGCGCAAGGCCACCGCCGGTCGCGGCTTCTGGGGAGGCGTTCAGGATGGACGGCGAGCCCGATGTGCCCGATTGCCGGCCGTCGCCAATGCATGGCAAGTCGCTGATCCCCTGTTTAAGCAAGTAGGTCGGCGCGCGCATGTTCACAACTTCCGCTGCGCCAGGATAGCCGACCGGGCCGGTCCCGCGCATGAACAGCACGCAATTGGCGTCGATCTCAAGCGACGCGTCGTCGATCCGGTGATGGTAGTCTTCAGGTCCGTCAAACACGATGGCGCGGGCTTCAAAGGCCATGGGGTCGTCGGGGTTGGACAAGTAGCGTTCGCGAAAAGCTGCGCTGATAACCGATGTTTTCATGATCGCTGAATCAAACAGGTTGCCCTTGAGATTGAGGAAGCCTGCCTCTTTTTGCATCGGATCATCAAACGATTTGATCACATCTCGATTGTTTGTGAATGCGCCTTCGCAGTTTGCCGCGAGCGACTTCCCGTTGACAGTGATTGGCTTTGGATTGATTTTTCCCGCTTGGATCAATTCGGCAACAACGGCTGGAACGCCACCTGCCCGGTGATAATCCTCGCCAAGATATTCGCCGGCGGGCTGGAGATTGACCAGCAAAGGAATTTCGTAGCCGTGCTTCTCCCAATCGTCGTTATCAAGCTCGACGCCCACGTGGCGCGCAATGGCGTTTAAGTGAATGGGCGCATTTGTTGAGCCACCAATTGCTGAATTGACGACGATTGCGTTTTCGAATGCTTCTCGCGTGAGGATCTGCGAGGGGCGCAAATCTTCCCAAACCATTTCGACAATGCGTTTGCCGGTCAGATATGCCATTTGCTGGCGTTCGCGGTAGGGCGCGGGAATAGCGGCGCAGCCGGGCAGCGACAGGCCGAGGGCTTCGGCCAGCGAATTCATCGTTGAAGCCGTACCCATCGTATTGCAGTGGCCGGCCGATGGTGCGGACGATGCGACCAACTCAGCAAAGCCTTTGTAGTCGATCTCGCCGCGCGCCATCATCTCGCGCGCCTTCCAGACGATCGTGCCGGAGCCTGTTCGTTCGCCGTTGTGCCATCCGTTCAACATCGGCCCGCCAGAGAGCACGATCGCTGGCAGGTCGACCGTAGCAGCCGCCATGATCTGCGCTGGCGTGGTCTTGTCGCAGCCGGTTGTCAGGACAACGGCGTCGAGGTGGTAGCCGTAAAGGATTTCAACCAGCGAGAGATACTGCAGGTTGCGGTCGAGGCTTGCGGTTGGCCGTTTGCACGTTTCCTGGATCGGGTGGATCGGGAACTCGAAGGGGACGCCGCCAGCCTCGCGAATGCCGTCACGCACGCGTTCGGCGAGAACCAAGTGGTGCCGGTTGCATGGCGCAATATCGGAGCCTGATTGGGCAATGCCGATAATCGGTTTGCCAGATTGCAATTCGTCCAGCGTCAGGCCGAAATTCATTGTCCGCTCAAGATAAAGCGCGGTCATGTCGGCGTTGTCAGGGTTGTCGAACCAGGCCTTGGAGCGCAACTTCGCGCGCTTTTCCGGTGTCGGCTTGCTGTTTGCGTCGTCGGCCATTTTTTCCTGCCCTTCGGTGCCTTGGTGTTGTTGGCCATACCGTATCATCCCAGTGCCAAAGGCCGTCAATCGGTGTTGGCGGATTGTCCAGGCGGGCGGTGTCTGGCCGTTCATATCCCGTTTGTCCGAATCGGTTTGTTTGCGCGCATGGCTGGCGGCGCGGGCGCCCTCGTCGATTTGTCGTCACGGTTGTCTGGGACGGCGAGGGGCATGGCGCGATGGCGCTGTTGCTCCGGAGATCCGCGCGAGCCTGCATCGCGATCAAGGGGACCGTTGGAATGGTTTTAGGCAAACGGTTCGTTGGAAACCGCTTATTTGGCTGGGCAATTCTGGCTGCTGTGTTGTTCAGTGCGGCGCTTGGCGCGTCGCCGTCACACGCGGCTGACAATGCGGGCGCTGCGTTGAGGTGGGCGCTTGTCTCAGGCTCAAACGTCAACGTGCGCGCACAGCCCGATATCTCGGGCGAGCGCATTGGAGCGCATCGCCGTGGCACGCGCTTGCAAATCCTGCGGCAGCGTGTCGGGTGGGTTCAGGTCCGCGAGCCCGTCACCGGCGCGGTTGGGTGGATGAGCGCTGATTTCGTGCGCATGATCCCCGTGCCCCAGCCGGTTGCGGCGGTTCGCTCTCGTCCTAGGCGCGTGGCGCGTGGCGCAGTGCCGAAACAAGCCCCGCTGCGTCGCGCACGGCCGCGTCTGGTCCAGCCGCCCGCGATCGTGCGAACGCCGCGTGTTGCCTCCCTCGCCAAGCCCGCGCAACGCAAGCAACATTCGAGGGCTGTTTCCGGACCGCGGCTGGATCTTCGGCGGCGCTATCGCATGGTGGTTTACGGTGACAGCCTGGCAACCAACGTGTTCCACGGACTGCAGGGCTATGCGCGGCGCGCTGGTTTTTACACGGTCAAGCGCCGTACCCGTGGGGGCACTGGCCTCATTCGCGATGATCAATATGATTGGTATGAGCGCACACTGCGTTTCTTGCGGGAAGACCGGCCAGACATTGTCGTCGTGACCTTTGGTGGTAATGATCGGCAATCGCTGTCTTCGGGACGCCTGCGGCTTAAGCGGTTTTCCGAGCGTTGGTGGCGTGAATATCGGCGCCGCGTTGACCGCTATATGGCGGCGCTGAAACGAGCCACGCCGCACGTTTACTGGGTTGGGCTACCCGTTGTCAGGTCGGGGCGCATGACACGCGATTACGCCAAGTTCAACCGGGTTTATCGAACCTATGCGGCAAAGCATGGCGTCGTGTTCGTGGACACTTTTGACAGGTTCCAGGCCGACGGCGGGGGCTATACGTCGGCCGGTGCGGATATCGACGGGGGGCGGCGCACGTTGCGGACCTCTGATGGCATCCACTTCAACGGCGCTGGCGGCCAGGTGCTTGCGCAACTCGTTGTCGCTGCGATCCGCAGGCAATCTCAGGTTTCGACCGCACGCCGGTAAGCGCGGACAATCTGACAGTTATTTCATGGGCTCGCTCAGTGCCCCGAGGGCGCAGTCGGGCCTATATTCCGCGTGTGTGGAACCTCGGAGGAAGCCATGGCCGAACCGTCGCGGAATAACGCGCAGCGTCAGGGGATGTCGCGGCGGCGACTTGCAAAGGGATTGTTCGCGTTGCCGCTTGCCTCGCTTGTTGCGGGGCCCGCGCTTGCCCGAAGGACGCCAGCAGCGACGGAAGGGCCGTTTTATCCGACACCGTCCATGCGGTTTGCCGACGCCGACAACAATCTGGTGAAGATTACCGGGCGCGTCCGCCAAGCGGGCGGTGAAGTGGTTGTTCTGAAGGGTGTTGTGCGTGACACAGGCGGCGAGCCGATCGCCGGTGCGCGTGTCGAGATCTGGCAATGCGACGTCAACGGCCGTTATCTGCACACGGGCGACCGATCCTGGCGGCGCCGGCGTGATCCAGGTTTCCAAGGCTTTGGGCATGTGGTGACAGGATCGGATGGCGCGTATGCTTTCCGCACAATCAAGCCGGTGTCCTATCCCGGACGGACGCCGCATATTCACGTCAAGGTGTTTGCGGGCGGGCGCGAATTTACGACGCAATTCTATATTGACGGGCATCCGCAAAACACGCGCGATCTTCTGTTCCAGCGCATGTCCAGCGAAGAGCAGCAGGCCGTGGCCATGCGCTTTGTTGATGGCGTGGATGGTGTGGCGGCGACGGTGGATATTGTTGTTTGAGACAGCTCGCGCGTCGGAGCGATTTTTATGTCCGCTTTGGCTTGATGATGTGCCCTTGATTATGTGCCCTTGATTATGCGTCCTGGCAGGCGGCGTGCGGCTTCACCACGCGATCGGCTGATGCGGGGAACCGTGCGAGCCGATCGGCGGGCCGGACTGGGCGCCTGACAAGCTCGCCGCCGCAATTCGGGCAGACACCGCCAGGCAGACGGTTCTGGACGCAATCGGCGCAGAACGTACATTCAAAAGAGCAAATGCGTGCCTCATGGGTGGCAGGCGGCAGGTCTCTGTCGCAGCACTCACAGTTGGGTTTGAGTATCAGCATGGTTGGTATCCAGGTTTGACTAAAGCGTGTCGCATGAAATGCGCCTTGCTTTCGCTTTGTTGCGCTCACGGGCCGTTGGC
>CAZOGY010000079.1:1331-17878 GCA_964579305.1 uncultured Hyphomicrobiaceae bacterium | reverse complement strand
GGGCCGGTATCGCATGCGCCCGGCAAGCCCACCCAATCTTGCATTAAGCGCACCAGCCAACATTTGTTTTCTTTGGGTTGGCGTTTGCGCCACATTCGTGGCAGTACCGCGCCGCGTTTTGCATGTCGTAGAACGAAACCGCAATGTGCAGTGTTCAAGAGCGCGCGCGGCATTCGCAAGACCGGCCCGGAAGGGGACGCGCGACTGGGCCTGACGGATCCACGGGCCGGCGCAATCGACGCCGCAAAGGCACAGCAGGGGCCGTTCGTTCATGTCTTACGTCGCCCGAGCCTTTGGCAGCCTTCTCCGCGGCACAGTTCTGACTGCGGCGGTCGTCATCGGCTCTGGTGCTGTTGCCACCGCGTCGGCGAGGGATCAACAGCCGACAGTGACGCGGATGGCCCAGGCCTCCGACACCGATTCTCGCTTGCGTGCCGAGCAACTCAGTCGCGATGCGGGCGATGCCGCAGATTCGTTCTTTGAGACTGGCGAGGTCAGTGAAGGCGACCCCGAACAGCGACAGCGGCGGATCACGGGAACGCCGATCGACCCTGTGCTCGACTGGTTCTTGCAGGCACGCGACAACTATCGCGCCGATATCGTACCGCGCCTGGCACAGAGTGAAACCGGCGCAGCTCCGGATTCGGGACCGCGCGAACCTATCCCGCGTCGCCCGCGCACATTCAATGACGTAGTTGGAGACGCTCAGAACTGGCTGAGCCAAGCCGTCCGCGATTATCGCGGCAAGATCGTCCCCAGATTGCTCGGTGGTGTGCGCCAAACCGAACAGCCGGTCTCCGAACAAGTTTCGGCTGAACGAGATCGCGGTGCGCCGCAGCCGTCCGAGCCCGACAACCGCAGCGCAGCTCCTGCCCCCAGGCAAAACCGCCAGCAACAGCTTGACCCGCGGCCAAACGATTTCGCGCGCCAAGTACCGCCGATTGACAGCAGGCAGCAGTTCCCTAAACCCGCACCGGCCCAGCCACCGCGAAGAGCCGCACCGCCGGCTGACCGCGACCCTCAAAACGGCCCGCCTGACGCGCGCCCTGCGCCGCAGTTTCCAACGCGATCGCCCACCACGCCGGTGCTGACGGAACAGGATCGCCGCGAGATCGACGACCTCGTCAAACGCGCAGAACGCGCTGCATCGCAAGCAGACGACATTCGAACGGAAGCCGCGCGCATGCGTCGCGCATTTGACAAGCGCGCCGACGTGATCGCCGACGCCTGGGGAATCCAGCAGGAAGAACTCGTCGCGCTGGAAGGGCTTGCCGACGACATCGCAACGGCCAATGGGCGCAATTTGCTCAACGATGGCCTGGCACGCATGCGCGCCAACACAGCCACCTTCCGCCAATCCGAACAGGACGCGCGCGAGATCGCGCAATCCTGGCGAGCAACTCAAGACCGGATTGGCGAAGAGGCCGAAACGGCACGTTCAGCCGCCACTTCAGCCAGAGAAACGGCTCGCGACCTCAAGCGCCCAACCCGATCGTCAGCGCGCATCAGCACCTTGCGCCGTGCACTCCGCGACGTTGTCACCCGCGCCGAGACGGCACGCGATGACGCTCGTGCACTCCTGGACGCCGCCCCTGGACTGGAGGCCATTCCAGAAGTCATTGGCGCTAGTCCGATTGTGGCGGCCGCCCGTCGTGCCGTCGATCCAGCGCAGCAAGAGCCAGAAACGGACCCTGGGACCGGCGATCTGCGAACACCGGTTGCGCCGCTACCGAGCCGCCGGCCGCCTGAAATCGTCGCGCAGCCGCGTCCGCAACGACCGATCCCGCCGGAGCGTGCAATCGCGCCAGCGCGGCGTGCGCCGATCCCTGAGCGGGCTCCTGAGCGGGCACCGCTACCCGAGCGCGTGATCACCGTTCCGCGACAACAACAACCCGGCCGCATGATCCCGCGGCCCGATCAAGCGCCGCGCTTTGATACCAACGGCAGGATCGGACCCATTGCACGCAACGATCGACGCGGTAGTGCTGCTGGCCCCGATGAGGGCGGTGACCGCGATGGTCAGCAAGTTGTCACGCGGCTGCCACCACCGCCCGTCGCATCGGGTCGCGCATCTCTGCGCACAGCGCCCGGCGGCCAAAATCGCTCCGCCTCCCGATCGCCGAAGTCGTCCGCGCGGCGCCCGTCAAAGAGACGCAGCCACCGCTGCACCAAACGGCGCCGCAGGCAGCGCGTCGTCTACCGGGTGCGCAAGGGCGATACGCTTTGGACCCTTTCAAAGCAGTACTATGGCAAAGGGACCCGGTTCCGCAGGATCGTGCGGGCGAACCGGCGACGCCTGAAAGCGCCAAGCCGGATCTATCCGGGCCAGAAACTTGTCCTGCCGCGGCGCCGTTGATCCAGTCAGCATGACGTCTTGGTCCGCGCAGCAGCGCACAGGTCGCAGCCACATCGCCCCGCCGCTTCTGGTCCGCAACCCCTGGCCCGCGTACACACCGTTGACACATTTCGACACTGGCACATGCCGTTGCGCCATACCGCATCCGTGCACGTGCGCTGGAGGACGACCATGACTTTCGCAAAGGCGTTGCAAGGCGCAAGCACCCGCATCGCAGCGCTGACGGCGGCACTGACCAAACGCTTCGAACGCCCAGTTGTCGACAACAGCCGGGCGACCCAGGCCACAGCATCGGACCTGCGCCGCAGCGATCACAACATGGTCTTGCAAGGGCTGTTGCCGTTTGTTTGGCCAGACGGCCGGCCCGACTTGAAGATGCGAGTGATCGCGGCGTTCGCCGTGCTTGTGGTGGCCAAACTGGTGACGGTTTCGGTGCCGATCGCGTTCAAGGAGGCAACCGACTGGCTGACGGAGGCCACCAGGACGGCGGGCAGTGGCGCCATGCCAAGCGCTGGCAATCTGGCAATCTATGCCTCGCTGATGATTTTGGCATACGGCGTCGGCCGCATTCTGATCATCGCATTGAACCAAGTTCGGGACGTGTTCTTCACCAAGGTCGGCCAGAATGCGGTCCGCCAACTCAACAACCGGACATTCCGCCACCTTCACCGCCTGTCGCTACGTTTCCATCTGGAACGGCGGACTGGCGGGCTATCGCGCGTTGTGGAACGGGCGACGCGCGCGATCGAGCTCATCATCCGTATGGGCATTTTGAATGTGGTTCCAACGCTTCTGGAATTGGCCTTGATCGCAGCAATCATGGTCTATTTCTTCGACTGGACCTATGCGCTGATCATTTTGATCACTGTCGGCGCCTACATGTGGTTCACGTTGACAGCCACAGAATGGCGGATCGCCATTCGCCGAGAGATGAACGACAGCGATAACGAGGCCAATACCAAGGCGGTCGACAGCCTGCTGAATTTCGAAACCGTCAAATATTTCGGCAATGAAGAGATGGAGGCTCGGCGCTTTGACCAGGCAATGGGCCGTTACGAGCGCGCTGCCATTAAAACCTACTACTCGCTTGCGCTTCTTAACACCGGCCAGGCGGTCATTTTCATGATCGGCATGACGTTGTGCATGTGGCTTGCCGCGCGCGGCGTTGTCCAAGGCGTCCATACGGTCGGCGATTTCGTCATGATCAATGCGCTGTTGATTCAGCTCTACATGCCTTTGAATTTCATGGGGATGGTGTACCGCGAGATCAAACAGGGGCTGGTCGATCTCGAAACGATGTTTTCCCTTCTGAAGGAAAACCCCGAAATCGAAGACAAATCCGGCGCGAGCCCGCTGGTCGTGCGCGATGGCCGGATCGTGTTCGACAACGTCAGCTTCGCCTACGATCCGGAGCGGCCGATCCTCAAGAACGTCTCGTTTGAAGTCGAACCCGGTGCCATGGTCGCACTGGTTGGGCCGTCCGGCGCCGGTAAGTCGACAATCAGCCGGATCCTGTTTCGCTTCTATGATATCCAGTCCGGACACGTAACGATCGACGGCCAGGATATCCGCACGGTCACCCAAGCGTCGCTGCGCCACGCCATCGGCGTGGTCCCGCAAGACACCGTGCTGTTCAACGACACGATCGCCTACAACATCCGCTATGGACGGCCTGATGCCTCACACCAGGAGGTCGTCGCCGCGGCTGAACTGGCTCAGATCGATGGGTTCATCCGTCAGTTGCCCGAAGGCTACAATACGATGGTCGGTGAACGTGGCCTGAAACTGTCCGGTGGCGAGAAACAGCGCGTTGCCATTGCCCGCACCATTCTCAAGGGCCCACCCATTTTAATGTTGGACGAGGCAACAAGCGCGCTCGACAGTCACACCGAAAAAGAGATCCAGGACTCGCTCGATCAGGTTGCCAAAAGCCGGACAACACTGGTGATTGCGCACAGGTTATCCACAATCGTGCATGCTGATTTAATCCTCGTTCTTGAGGCCGGGCAGGTTGTCGAGAAAGGCACACATGCCGAGTTGATCTCGCGCAATGGGCTATACGCGGCTTTGTGGGATCGCCAACGTCAGGCAGAAAAAGCACGTGAGGAACTCGCACAGGCACTTGAAGCAGCTGAAAAAGCAGGTGCGATCAGGTCCACGAGTCGTTAAACAATCAAGCTTACGCGCTTGGCTGGAGTTGGGGCAGCGATCGCTTCGAGATCGCGTGTGGCGTATTGGGGGCCGGCGAATTGGCGGTGCGGTTAGGACAAGTGCGGCACGACCGCTCCGAGATGGCGGCGAAATCACGTGCCTCGATCCGCTTCAGCGGAATTGCCTTTCTCTTAGGGTCGGCGGCCATCCTCATGACGGGCTGTGCAAGCTTGTCACCGTTCGGTGCTGCCGGTACCGCGCCGAAAGCGGTCGGTGCCGGCGAGAAAGGGGCCAAGGTCGCTGATACCGGCGCGGATGACGCCAAAAAGCGCAAGACACGGACGGCAAGCGCGACGGCGACCGAAACCAAATCGACCGAGCTGCGCGCTTCCGCTGCAACCACGGACGAGATCTCCGGGAACCGCGCCATTGCCGGACCTCGCAAACAGCGGCCCCGTCGCAAGAAACTCGATCAAGCTGCGCAAAAGCGCGTGCACGTCTCGTGCTTCAAATCCGCGTTTAAAAAGCATGGCTTCGGCGACGACATGGATCGCGCCTATGGCACCTGCCTCCAGCGGCATGGACTATCGCGCGCAAAACCAAAGACCTGAACGCAAGGTCATTTCAGGACTACGCGCGCTCAACCGCGATGATCTCGGTTATTGATGGTTGCTGCATAATTCGGTGCTCGCAGTTCCGCCAAAAACCTGATGCGCTCGGGACCGACCAAAGCCCCGTGACGCATTGATGGGCCCGCCGATGCCTCGCCCCATCACGAACGAAGCCCTCAACAACTATCCCACACAAGCGTGTCGCATGAAATGCGCCTCGCCTCAGCTCTGTTGCGCTCACGGGCCGTTGGCCCTCCGCGGGGGCGGGCCGATTTCGTGTCGATGTTTCGAACACGAACATCGATGGCCCGAGCCGCTTTGCGGCCTTGGGGCGTGAATCCGGCTGGATGCAACATGCATTAAGCACATGCGCAGGCAGTGGCGGCGCGCTTCACGCAAGCGTAACGCCAGAGTTCATATATAGCATCGTGGTATAAGCGATGTACGCGGCGAGCAGCAAACCACCCTCAAGCCGCGTCACGCGATCTCCATTCCAGGCGAAATAGAGAAGCGCGCCGGTTGCTGCCAGCATCACCGCATTGTCGACCGTCGCAATATGACCTGGAATGGCCACCGGCCGTGGCGCAAGGGTCGCCGTCATACCGCCAATCGCAAGGATATTGAAGAGATTGGAACCCAAAAGGTTGCCAACGCCGATCTCAGACTGACCGCGCGCTGCCGCGACCAGCACGGTAGCCAGTTCCGGCAAAGACGTCCCGATGGCAACGATCGTCAGGCCGATAACGTGTTCTGGCACACCGATCGTGTTTGCAAGATCGATCGCGGCCCGCACAACAAAGTGGCCGCCGCCGATCACCATGGCCATGCCAACCACAGCAATCATGATGGCCCAGGCCACCGCTACCGCGCCCGAACGCTGGGCAATGGCATCGCGACCGTTATCCGTATCGGGCCCTGCAACGTCAGCCTCAGCCGCGGCAATCATGCTCCTGCGATCCTGGCGCACCGCCAACATCAGATAAAGCGCGAGAAGCACCAGAAATGCGATTCCGACGACGCGATCGAACGGAATGGTCAGGCAGATCACTGCAAACAACACCGTCACGCCCAGCACCATATAGCCATCGCGCGCAGAAACCGCCTTGCCGACCGGAACCGTTGCAACGAGTGCCGCCGTACCCAGAACAAGCAAGATATTGGCAATGTTTGAGCCGACGAAATTGCCAACTGCGATACCCGGTGCGTCGGCATAAACCGCCTGAATGCTTGTCACCATCTCCGGCATCGACGTGCCAAAGCCCACCAGCGTGATGCCAATGATGAGCTTGGACACACCGAGGCGGGAGGCCGCATCGACAGACCCACGCACCAGCAACTCGCCGCCAAACAACAGCAGCGCAAAGCCAAAAAGCAGCATCAAGATCACGGGAAGTGTCATCGCTAAGGCCGGTCCATCTGGGCGCGGGAGACCGCCTGCGCCCGTTCGCTTCTGCGAGGGACGGCCGGCGGCCTGACGCGCGGATTGTGTCAGTTCGTGCGGGCGGGCGCGGCTGCGTTGTGCACGACGTCGGCTGAACTCAAGCCCTGCAAATAGAGCAATGCGCGCAGATCACAATGGTTGACCACCGCACCGGTGTCGTGGATCGCCATGCGCTCACGTACTTGTGGTTTTGCGCGATAGGCGACGCCAAGTCCGGCCGCCTCGAGCATGCCAAGATCGTTGGCGCCATCGCCGACCGCAACGGCGTCTGCGGCCGACAAGCCGAGCCGGCCGCAAACCTCATGCAGCGCGCGGACCTTGGCATCGCGCCCGAGGATCGGGGGCACGACGCGGCCTGTGAGCTTGCCATCGGCAACCTCAAGTGTATTGGCGCGATGCTCGTCAAAGCCCAATTCAGCCGCCACCTTCGCCGTGAAATACGTAAATCCGCCCGAAACAAGCGCGCAGTAAGCGCCTTGTGACTTCATCGTCGCCACCAGCTCACGCGCACCCGGCATGTAACTCAGTCGCGTTCGTGCAACCTCGTCCAAGACGCCCGCGTCGAGCCCGCCCAACAATGCAACGCGCTCGGTGATCGCGGTGTCAAAGTCCACTTCGCCCCGCATCGCCCGTTCGGTAATTTCCGCCACGCGATCCCGAATCCCGATCACATCCGCCAGCTCATCGAGCATTTCCTGCTCAATGATCGTGGACTCCATATCGGCAATGAGGATGCGTTTGCGGCGATTGTCCAAAGGCACGGCGTTCAGTTCGCCGGGCAGGTACAATTCGACGTCCAACTGTGTGTTGTGATACGCGACCTGCACGCGGCGGGCGTCCATGTCCGGCTCGATGACTTCGAGCGCCCAGTCCGCAAGACGGCGTTCGCGCCCGTCCGCGATCGCGTTGTCGCGCAAAGCAGCCGCGTTGTCTGGCGCGGTCGTGACGACGATGGCAAATCCGTTCATTCAGGGGATCCCGCGGGCGGTCAGGAGGAGGCGACAGCGTGGAGCAAAGCCCGCCGGTGGCCCTCATCGCAGGTCCCACCGCCAGTGGCAAGTCAGCCTTCGCAATGGCGCTTGCCGAACGCGTTGACGCAACAATCATCAACGCTGACAGCATGCAGGTTTATAGCGAACTGCAGGTGCTGACGGCACGGCCATCTTCTGCCGACGAAGCCCGCGTGCCGCACTTGAATTACGGACATGTTCCAGCGCGCGAGGCCTATTCGGCTGGTCGGTTCGCCGAAGATGCCATTGGCGCGCTCGCATCGTGCCGGAAGGCCGGCCGCGCAGCGATCTTCGTTGGCGGCACGGGTCTCTACTTCAATGTGTTGACACAGGGTTTGTCGCCGATCCCGCCAATCCCAGACGCGGTGCGCGCACGCTGGCGCGCATTTGCCGATGCGGCGTCGCCTGGTGAACTTGCGTCGGAACTGCGCGCGCGCGATCCCGTCATGGCCGCACGGCTGGTGGCGACGGATCGACAGCGCCTCGTGCGCGCCCTTGAGGTTATCGATGCAACCGGCCGCTCTCTAGCGCAGTGGCAGGCGGAGCCTGGCCAACCTGTGGTGCCGGCTCATGCCATCAAAGCGCGAATCGTCGTGACGCGCGATCGCGAGGCCTTGCACGCGCGCGCAGACCAGCGCTTCCAGGAGATGGTGCGGTCCGGCGCGCTGGACGAAGTTGCCGCCCTAATGACCCTGGATCTGGACCCGCAGGTTCCCGCCATTCGCGCCCTCGGCGTCCGCGCATTGGCAGCGCACCTGTCCGGTAAAATCGGTTTGGAAGCGGCAATCGCGGCCGGCCAAGCTGAGACAAGGCAGTACATCAAACGGCAGCTCACATGGCTACGGCGATATATGATTGCGTGGGACTGTCTAGATTTTTCCGATTTGGAAATATCGCAGGCCCTTGAAGCATCATTCGTGCGCGATGCGGTTGACGCACTCAGACCACACCGCTAACCCGCACTCTCACTAAGCCTCGGCGGCAGCGCACCAGGCCGGTGACGTCTGCGCCGGCGCGCGCGACGTGCTGCTGAGGCAGGCGCCGCGTTAGGCGCAAAATGCAAGTTTGGGCGGGCCCGAAGCGGGGAGTTGAGCGCGATGGCACGAATGATGACCGGCGCAAACATGGTTGTCACGGCGCTGGCCGAGCAAGGCGTCGATACGGTTTTCGGCTACCCCGGCGGCGCGGTGCTTCCCATCTACGACGAGGTGTTCCAGCAAGAAGCTGTCCGCCACGTGCTGGTGCGGCAGGAGGGCGGCGCCGTCCACGCCGCTGAAGGCTACGCGCGCGCAACCGGCAAAGTCGGCGTTGTCCTCGTCACGTCCGGCCCGGGCGCCACGAACTGCGTGACGGGACTGACCGACGCGCTGATGGATTCCATTCCCATCGTTTGTATCACCGGCCAGGTCCCAACCCACCTGATCGGCTCCGACGCATTCCAGGAGTGCGACACGGTCGGCATCACCCGCTCGTGCACCAAGCACAATTATCTTGTGCGTGACGTCAATGATCTCGCGCGGGTCCTGCACGAAGCCTTTTACGTGGCCAAATCCGGCCGCCCGGGCCCAGTGGTCGTCGATATTCCGAAAGATGTTCAGTTTGCGACTGGCGGCTATATCGGCTCGTCGAATATCGAGCACAAAACCTATAAGCCGAAACTCAAGGCCGAGATGACTGCCATTGAGGCCGCCGTCGACTTGATCGCAAGCGCCAAAAAACCGGTATTCTATACCGGCGGCGGTGTTATCAATTCAGGCCCGCAAGCCTCCGCCCTTTTGCGCGAATTCGTCAAACTTACCGGCTTTCCAATCACGTCGACATTGATGGGTCTTGGCTCGTATCCGGCCTCCGACAAACAATGGCTCGGCATGCTTGGCATGCACGGCACCTACGAAGCCAACATGACGATGCATGATTGCGATGTCATGGTCTGCGTTGGCGCACGTTTTGACGATCGGATTACGGGACGGCTCGATGGCTTCTCGCCGAATTCCCGCAAGATCCATATCGATATCGACCCTTCTTCAATCAACAAGAATGTGCGCGTCGATATTCCGATCGTCGGCGACGTTGCTTACGTTCTGGAAGATATGCTGACGGTTTGGAAACGCAAAGCACCTGCAATCGACAAGAGCGCACGCAAAGCGTGGTGGAAGCAAATCGACCAGTGGCGGGCGCGAAAGTCGCTCGCCTATCGCGGATCAGACAGCTTTATTCAGCCGCAATACGCGGTGGAACGCATCTATGAACTCAGCAAAGACCGCAACTCGTACGTGACGACCGACGTCGGCCAACACCAGATGTGGGCTGCGCAGTTTTATCACTTCGATGAGCCGAACCGCTGGATGACATCCGGTGGGCTTGGCACGATGGGGTATGGACTCCCAGCCGCCATCGGCGTGCAGCGCGCACATCCCGACGCACTTGTTTTATGCATCACCGGCGACGCGTCCATCCTGATGAATATCCAGGAAGCTTCAACGGCCGTTCAATACCATCTGCCGGTCAAGGTCTTCGTGCTGAATAACCAGTACATGGGCATGGTGCGCCAATGGCAGCAACTTCTTCACGGCAACCGCTATTCTGAAAGCTACACCGAATCATTGCCCGACTTCGTGAAGCTTGCAGAAGCTTATGGCTGGACCGGCATCATCTGCGACAAGCCCTCTGAACTCGACGGCGCCATTCAGCGCATGATCGATACGCCAGGCCCAGTGTTCTTTGATTGCCGCGTCGCCAATCTGGAAAACTGCTTCCCGATGATCCCATCTGGCAAAGCGCATAACGAAATGCTGCTCGGCGACGAAGTTGCCGATGAAGAAATCGGAAGCGTTATTGACGCAAAGGGCCGAGAATTAGTCTAGGCAATATCCGATCAATATCCGATCGTCATGTTACTAATGTTGCGTCATTGACGTTTGCTTCCCGCTTGCGGCGAGGCAGGCGAGCAAACGCAAATGACGCAACACGAGCCGGCGGGCAGAGGGCGCTTTGACCCAGTCCAAAAGCGCTTCCAAACGCTGCTGCGAATAGTTTTTGGCGACCGATGGCGCCTAGAGCGTGTCGCATGAAATGCGCCTGGCTTTTGGCTCTGTTGCGCTCACGGGCCGCTGGGCCTCCCCGGGGGCGGGCCGTTTTCGTGTCGATGTTTCGAACACGAACATCGACGGCCCGGGCCGCTTTGCGGCCTTGGGGCGTGAATCCGATTGGATGCGACTTGCATTAACGAACCGCGATCGTTACTCGCCATCTGCGATCGCGCGCAATTGCGCGATTAGCGGCGCGACCAAACCACTGTCCAATAATTCGGGGTACGTGAGATACACTGGATAGACAAAGCGCGGCGCTTTTTCCGCAATCGCTAATCGGCCTTGCATGACAAGCGGCTTTGCCACGCGTCGCGGAAAATATCCCGAAGCGCGGTTTTCCAGCAAGAACCCGATCCCGAGCACGCCGAGGTCCAAGTGCAACCCGCTGCGCGCCAGATCGGGAAACGCCTCGCCATGATCGGCCAAAAACTCAGCCCCCCAATTCACGAGGACATAATTCGCATCCGGGCGCCGCACCCCGGACTCGCCACTGGTGACAAGCACGATCTCCTCATCGAACAGATGCTCAAAAACCAGTCCTGGCCGTTGCTGGCCGCGGTAGACGGCCGCCAAGTCAAGCGAGCCTTCGGTGATGCGGTCGACCAGTTCGGCAGAACCGCCAACCCGCGCCGTCACCGCGATTTCGGGATGCGCCGACCGCATCCATGAGACCCACGGCAGCAATAACCCGTCCCACAAACTGATCTGGCCACCGACACCAAGATGCGTCCCATCTGCCGACGCGACGGCAACCTCGAGCTGCGCCTGCGTCCAGATCCGCACGAGCGCGGTCGCATGCCGATAGAACTGTTCGCCAGCCGGCGTCAGCGCGATCCCGGCCTTTGAACGGTCAAGCAGACGACGCCCGAGCGCGGTCTCCAGCGTGCGCACACGCGCGCTCACAGTTGACTGGGTGATATGCAAGCGATCCGCCGCGGCTTTGAAACTGCCGGTGTCGACAATCGTCAAAAGCGTGCGCGCGAGCGTGACATCCATGACCATATTCCTGTGTCGCCACCGCAACCATCCCGCAGCGCGCCACCCTCGCCAATCGATCGATTTTTTCGATCTGATCGGTTGAAAACTTTCGTTTGTCAAATCGGCCAATTGAGCGACATATCGCGCACAGGTCAGCCCGCTGGCCTCAGCGGTAAGCCGCCTGGAATTGACCAAAGCGCGCAACAAATCCGCATTCGCTTTCACGCACCGCGTATTGAGAACGGTGGTGAATCAAATGCAAGGGCTCGGACAGACCGAGCAACCCGGAAAACAGACATATGAAAACGCTTGCTTCTATCGCGGCGATGACCGCGCTCGTCTTCGCGTCGACGGCAGCTCAGGCGCTCACCATGAGCAATCTCGACGATCGTGCCTACAAGCTTCAGATCGTTGAAGGCGGCAACACCAAGAGCATCGAAATCGGCCCGAAAGCACGCCTGGAAGGTCTGTGCGCAGCACGCTGCCAGGTCACGGTCGACGGCGACCCAGATCCGTATGAACTGGAATCGAACGACGTCGTCCAGCTCGAAGAAGGCCAACTCTACTTCGAAGACAACACGGCCGGCGCCGAGGGCGACACGAGCCAATAACGACGCGGCCCCCGGGCTGATCTCTCAGTCAAGCGGTGCGGTGAACAACGCGACACGCTTTGACAAGAAAACTAAAGCGCCGGCTCTCGGCGCTATTTTTTTATTCAGTTCATAGAAATCAAATTGAACCGGCCATTTCCAGGCCATCCAATCTCACCGGCAAACCCCGCCGCGCGAGATAACGTTTTGCCTCACCAATCGAATATGTTCCAAAATGGAATATCGACGCGGCAAGAACAGCACTGGCGCCGCCTTCCAATACGCCATCGGCCAAATGATCGAGTGTGCCAACGCCGCCAGAGGCGATGACAGGTACGCTGACAGCACGTGAAACCGCACGCGTGAGTTCCAGATCGAAGCCTGCCTTCGTGCCGTCGCGGTCCATTGACGTGAGTAGGATTTCGCCGGCGCCCATCGCAACGACTTCACGCGCATAGTCAATCGCGTCGATGCCCGTCATCTTGCGCCCGCCATGCGTGAATATTTCCCAGCGCGGCCGGCCATCGTCGCTATCCACCCGCTTTGCGTCGATCGCAACGACAATACATTGGGCGCCAAACTTCTGCGAGGCATCGGCAACGAACAGCCGGTTGGCGACGGCAGCCGTGTTGATCGAAACCTTGTCGGCCCCCGCTTCCAGGAGCGTGCGGATATCACGGGTCGTCCGGACGCCGCCGCCGACGGTAAGCGGCATGAAACAGCGCTCGGCGGTCCGGCTGACAACGTCCAAGAGCGTACCGCGGTCTTCGTGACTGGCCGTGATATCCAAAAAGCACAGCTCATCCGCGCCAGCCGCATCATAAGCCGCCGCCGCTTCAACAGGATCACCGGCGTCGATCAGGTCGACAAAGTTGACCCCTTTGACAACGCGTCCATCCTTGACGTCGAGACACGGGATCACGCGGATCTTCAAAGACATATTGGGCAGCGACCTCCATCGCAGACTGTCTGAGCGCCGCGTCATTTCGCGGGTGCTGGCTCAAAAAGGCAAGGGCCCCGTTGCGCCCACGCCCCCATTATGATCGTTGATGGCCATAGGCGTGCGGTTCAATGGGCACGCAAATGGGCGCGCGATGAAACGCGAAGCCATGGTGGATACGGCGCATGAGCAAGACCACATCTGACGACCTCGTCTTTGTGAGCGACGAAACCGGCCGCGAAATCAACGTCCACGTCGAAAACGATACGATCTGGCTGACGCAGTCCCAGATGGGCGAGATCTTTTCCGTCGGCGCCAACACGATATCGCAGCACCTCGCCAACATTTACGAGGCCGAAGAGCTCGATCCCGACGACACGATGCGCCGAATACAGACCACCCGCGAAGAAGGTGGCCGCAGCGTCAACCGCAAGCTCAACCATTATAACTTGGATGCCATTCTGTCCGTGGGCTACCGCGTCAGCTCCAAACGCGGCACGCGCTTTCGCAAATGGGCAACGCAGGTCTTGCGCGAACGCATCGAGCGCGACATCAAGCGCCGCCGCCAGCTGGAAGCCTCCGGTCTTCTGGAAATCCAAAGCATGCTCGCGATCGCCCGAGATGCCGTCGTGAACCACAATGTGGTCCCGGAAAAATCCCAGGCCATCTTTGATGTAATCGAGCGCTATACGCGGTCTTTCACGTTGCTGTTGCAGTACGATGAGGACCGCCTGCCCGACGTGCCGGTCGCGCAGGACGGCGAAATGGTCGAATTGCCGGTCGCGGACGCCGAGACGGCAATCGCTCAGCTCAAATCAACGCTCATGGACAAAGGCGAGGCGACAGACCTGTTTGGCCGCCCGCGCGGTGAAGGGCTGGCCGGCGTTCTAGGCAATATCGAGCAGACGTTCGGCGGCGAGCCGCTTTATCCAACCGTTGAGATCCGCGCAGCCAACTTGCTCTACTTCATCATCAAGGATCATCCGTTCACCGACGGCAACAAGCGGATCGGCAGCTTCCTGTTCCTGCATTATCTTGATTTGAACGGCCGCCTGAAGGACGACGGCGGCGATCCAGTCATCGACGACAATACCCTTGTTGCCATCGCCCTGCTGATCGCCGAAAGCGAACCCAACCAACGCGAACTTATCATCCGCCTTGTGATGGGCCTGTTCGACCGCACCCCCGACAAACGCGCATCCGCCGCTTAATGCATGTCGCGTCCAATCGGGTTCATGCCCCAAGGCGGCAAAGCAGTCCGGGCCGTCGGCCCGGCCCCGCGGAGGGCCAACGGCCCGTCAGCGCAACTGCCCATAGCGAGGCGCATTTCATGCGACACGCTTTAGAGCTCATCCGGTTTAGGCGGAACCGCCTAAACCGAAAGATGCAGCGACCATCCAAACTCTAGATCATGGAAGGTGAGCGCACGCGAACCTGAAATGATCTAGGCTGCGGACGCCAGGACCTGCAACGCTTTGGCCACGTCGATGCGGCCGTCGTAGATCGCGCGCCCGGAAATCGCGCCTTCGAGAATCCCGTTTTCAGGCGCGGCGAGCGCTGCAATGTCTGACATCGACGCCAGTCCGCCTGACGCGATAACGGGGATTTGGACTGCTTCCGCCAGAGCCCGCGTCGCTGGCAAATTCAAGCCCTTCAAGACGCCATCACGGTCAATGTCCGTATAAATGATCGCGGCCACGCCAACATCTTCAAACCGTTTGGCGAGATCGATGGCAGTCAGTTCGCTGCTTTCCGCCCAGCCTTCAACGGCGACAAAACCACCCTTGGCGTCGATCCCGACGGCAACGCGGCCAGGATGCAGACGGCACGCCTCTCGGACGAGTTCGGGATCGCGCACCGCCGCCGTTCCAAGGATGACGCGACGCACCCCTTTTGCCAGCCACATGTCGATGGTCGCCAGATCACGAATACCGCCGCCAAGCTGCACGGGAAGCTCGGTCGCACCCAATATCGCTTCAACAGCGGCCCCGTTGATCGGCCGTCCTGCAAACGCCCCGTTGAGATCAACCACATGGATCCAGGAAAAACCCTGCGCGGCGAACGCTTTCGCTTGCGCCGCCGGATCGTCGTTGAAGACAGTCGCCTGATCCATGTCACCAAGCTTAAGCCGCACACACTGTCCGTCTTTCAGGTCAATCGCTGGGAAAAGGATCACGCTCAGTCTGCCCCGTTAATAGGCGGCGCAATCGGCCGTCGCAGTGCGGACGGCCCTCGCGCGGCCTTGAGATTGCTGCTTTGTTCTGCCACGGTCGCGCCCTGCCGCGGTGAGCGAAGACCTCGCCGCAATCACGCTCACGCGTCAAGCCACTTACCTTTTGTCCTGCGTTCGCCATGCTCCCGATCGAAGCGCCAAATCCTGTTCTCCCAGCCCAACGGCCGGCCAACCAGCCGCTGCGCGAGGCCGACGCGGTCGAGATCTGGCTGGCGCGGTGGCTTGGTGTGCGCCGCAAGGATGTTGTGACACGCTTCAATTGCGATCCCCGCCGCATTTACGAGATCTGGGAAGGCAAGAAGTTCCCAAGCGCACGCGATAAAGCATTGGCGCTCTTCCGCGAACGCTATCCCGCCCTGGCCGACCAGGTTGATTTTTCTCACCATCGCCGCATTGCCCGCCAGGCCGAGCCAGAACGCCAACTCGACTTATTCTGACCAACCGCAGAGCCCTCGCCGCGACTGGAACGAATAAGAACATAATGAAAACTTACGCTAGACTCGTGATGCGCGAGTCGCTATGTTCTATTCACGTTCTCACCGCGGGTCCTGCCCCACAAATGACCCGAGAACGCCCCGCTGAAGCCCGCTGCGGTTGGCAGCGTCCAGAGCGTTCAATGAGTCGCGTTTTGGTTCGTTTGCCGGTTCCGCGTCAGGTCTTGCGTCCGGTTCTTGCGTTGTCAGTCGCCAGCGTACCGTGGCGGGCTTCCCCGATTTTAGCGCCAGGACACCCACGAAGAGGTGCCGGCGCCGCCCAAACCAAACGCGCTCCTCAAGCAAGCGCGTGCCGATGCTGAGAGAGACCGCAATGACCACGTTTATGATCTCATACGACCTTGCCACACCTGCCGAAAACAAGTCCGCGGTCACAGCGCGTATTATGGCTGCGGGCGACGCCTGGGCACGGCCGCTTGATCAAACGTGGTACGTTCGCGCTGAGACGGATGCCGCCGCGCTTGAAGCGATGATTGCCGACGAGCTGGGCGATGACGATGGCCTACTGGTCCAAGAGGTCGGTGCGGACGCCGTCTTTGCAAACACCGGTCTGCGCTGGTTCCGCCGCCGGCCGTTGCCGGCCGAAGCCGCGCCTGCAACGGCTGAAATCCTGAGTTTCCCAACGCCCGCGCCATCAGCAGCAACGCCAGCCGA
>CAZOGY010000079.1:0-1231 GCA_964579305.1 uncultured Hyphomicrobiaceae bacterium | reverse complement strand
TGCGGTTTCCGGCGGACTGCAAACAAAAAAGGGGGCACAAACCATGCCCCCTCGACCATTTTACTGAACCGTGTCCGAACGGAAGCGGGGCTGGCGCAAATCAATCGCGCTCGCGACGACGCCCGCCACCACCGCCGCCCGGACGCCGACGGCGGCCATCGCCGCCACCGCCGCCGCCATTCTCCATCGGATCAGGCTCGCCTTCCGCGCGCGGGATCTCTTCGCCGGTCTCTTGGTCGACGATCTTCATCGACAACCGCACCTTGCCGCGATCATCAAAACCGAGCAGCTTGACGTAGACCTCCTGGCCTTCTTTGACGACATCGCGCGGATGTTCCGGCCGGATGTCGTTGGACAGTTGCGAGACGTGAACAAGCCCGTCCTTTGAGCCAAAAAAGTTCACGAACGCGCCGAAGTCCATCAGCTTGACGACCTTGCCCTTGTAGATCTCGCCGATTTCAGGCTCCGAGGCGATCTCCTTGATCCGGCGGATCGCTTCGTCGATCGATTCTTTTTTGGCCGCGGCAACCTTGATGGTGCCGTCATCCTCAATGTCGATCTTGGCACCCGACTCCGCCACGATTTCGCGGATCACCGAGCCGCCAGAGCCGATCACTTCGCGGATTTTGTCGGTCGGGATCGTGATCGTCTCGATCCGCGGTGCGTGCTCTCCAAGATCCGTCCGCGACTCGCCCAGCGCTTTGGCCATCTCGCCCAGGATATGCAGCCGGCCGTCCTTCGCCTGATCAAGCGCGACACGCATGATCTCTTCCGTGATGCCCGTGATCTTGATGTCCATCTGCAGCGACGTGACGCCAGCCTCGGTGCCGGCAACCTTGAAGTCCATGTCACCCAGGTGGTCTTCGTCACCAAGAATGTCGGACAACACGGCGAAATCGTCGCCCTCTTTGATGAGACCCATGGCGATGCCGGCAATCGGCGCCTTGAGGGGAATGCCTGCATCCATCATGGCCAACGACGCACCGCAAACCGTCGCCATCGAGGACGAGCCGTTCGACTCCGTCACTTCCGAGACAACGCGCACGACGTAAGGAAATTCCTCTTGCGTGGGCACAAGCGGGTGCACGGCGCGCCAAGCAAGCTTGCCGTGACCGATCTCACGCCGGCCCGGCGATCCCATCCGTCCCGTTTCACCAACCGAGTACGGCGGGAAATTGTAGTGCAGCATGAACCGCTCTTTGCGGTTGCCTTCCAGGGCATCGACAAACAG
>CAZOGY010000078.1:0-18116 GCA_964579305.1 uncultured Hyphomicrobiaceae bacterium | reverse complement strand
CCCTCAACTCCGGCGGCCGGCTCACTCCGGCAACGAAAAGGTCGCTGTCACGGGTACGTGGTCCGACGGTTTTTCCCAGCCGCGCACGTCACGCTCGACCGTGACGGTCTGGATCAGATCCGCAGCTTGGGCATTGACCATCAAATGGTCGATGCGGATGCCGTGGTCCTTTTGCCAGGCACCGGCTTGATAATCCCAAAACGTGTAGACGCCATCTTCCGCGTGGCAGGCACGCACGGCATCCGTAAAGCCAATGTTTTGCAGGCGGAAGAACGCATCCCGGCTTTCGGGCTGGAACAACGCGTCATCCCTCCAGCGATCTGGAAACTTCGCATCGCGCGGTTCGGGGATCACGTTATAGTCCCCCGCCAGGACCACGGGCATGTCCAAACTGCGCAGGCCATTCGCATGCGCGATAAGCCGGTCCATCCAAGCAAGCTTATAGGCAAACTTGTCGCCGCCGAGCGGGTTTCCATTCGGCAAATAGATTGAGGCAATCCGCACCGCAATGTCGTCTGAGACGACCGTCGCCTCCAGATAGCGAGCTTGCGCGTCGTCCTCGTCACCCGGCAGGCGATCAACCAAATCCTCAATCGGAGCCTTGGACAGAAGCGCGACACCATTGAAGCTCTTTTGCCCAGCCAGCGCGACGTTGTAGCCCAGGTCCTCAAAGATCTCGGTGGGAAACGTCTCAGCTTGCGATTTGATCTCTTGCAGGCAAGCGATATCCGGCGCGCTTTCGCCCAGCCATGTCTTGACTGTTTCCAGCCGGGCTTTCACGCCGTTGATGTTCCAAGTGGCGATTTTCACGCGGTATTCCGTTGGCTGAGGGCGAGATTTGAAGGTGACCCGCCATCAGACGGAAAAGGAGGTGCCACAGCCGCAGGCGGCAACGGCGTTCGGGTTGTGGACCTTGAATGACGCCCCGATCAGTTCATCCACAAAGTCCAATTCAGCACCCTCAAGAAACGGCAAGGACACCGGGTCGACCACCACGGTGGCGCCGTCACGCTCGATGATGAGATCATCGTCGGCCATATCGGCGCGTGGCACGAGATCGAACTTGTATTGAAAGCCGGTGCAACCGCCGCCTTCAACCGACAGGCGCAACACGGACGGTGACCCTTCGCCGCTCAGGATTTCCGAAATGCGTTTCGCGGCAGCAGCACTGACGCCGACGGACTGACTGATTTCGCTCATGGCGCTGTTATCCTTGCTCGATCAATGTCCGACCTGACGGCATGGCATTGCCATTCTCACATCGGATGACGTGGCTCTTTTTCCAACCTTATAGAGCATCTTTGTCCGACCCATTGACCGCGACTGCCGTCACCTGTGGCTGGATGATTGACTAGGCCTGTTGCAAACGCCGGTCACGTCTGATCTCCAGGCGCAAGATCGACAACGGTTCGCGCAAGTGCGTCCGCAGATTTGCACTTGAAGATAAAGGCTTCGCGCGTCAGAGCAACTCACCGCAACGCTTTGCGGTGAAATCCGCTTGGCCGCATCGCCCGCCAAGGAAGCTGAAATGCTGCCATACCACAGCAACAGCCATCACCATTACGGCGCGGATTTGCCCCCAGGCGCGCGCGCCCTTGCCGCTTACGCCGCCAGCGCCGTTCCCAGCCAAGGCCGTTTGGTGCCCGAAGCGTCCTGCCCCACCCGTAGCGACATGCAGCGCGATCGCGATCGGATCGTTCACTCAAGCGCGTTTCGACGGCTCACCTATAAGACGCAGGTCTTCGTCTACCACGAAGGCGACAACTACCGCACCCGCCTGACACACAGCCTCGAGGTCGCGCAAATCGCGCGCACCATCGCGCGACAACTATGCTTGGATGAAGATCTCGCCGAGGCCATCGCCTTGGCCCATGACCTCGGCCACCCGCCCTTCGGCCACGCGGGCGAACGCGCAATGGATGAGGCCTTGCAGAACTGCGGCGGTTTTGATCACAACGTCCAAAGCTTTCGCGTCGTCCACCGCCTCGAGCGCAAGTACAACCAGTTTGACGGCCTCAACCTTTGCTGGGAAACGCTTGAGGGCCTTATCAAGCACAATGGCCCGCTCTTAGACGAAACGGGTCGCGCGGATCTCCACCCCGGTGCATCGGCCATGCGAACTGCCCTGGCCGACTGGCCGCAGCGGATGGATCTTCAGATCGCACGCCAAGCATCGGCAGAGGCCCAGGTCGCCGCCCTCGCCGATGATATCGCCTGGCATACCCACGATATCGACGACGGTTTGCGCGCACGGCTGTTGACGATGGACCAGATCGCAGACGTGCCGCTGATCGCCCCGATCATGGATATGTTACGGCGGCGTGCGCAGCGTGATCCAGCCCGCGACATTTATGAGATCACCCGGCAACTGATCACCTTGACGATCGCTGATGTCGTGCGCGAAAGCCGTGAGCGCCTAGCCGCGCTCGCGCCCGCAAGCCCGGACGACATTCGCGCACACCCAGCTCCAGTGATCGCGTTTTCACAGGATATGCGGGCGGATTTGAAAGTTTTGCGCGCCTTTCTGTTCGACAATCTTTACCGGCACCAGAAGGTCACCGCGATCATGGAAGATGCCGCGCGCATCGTGCATGACCTGATCGCGCGCTATGAAGCCCAACCCGAAGCGATGCTCGACACCTGGCGCGCGCGTTCACAGGGCAAATCCGGAAGCGATCGCCTGCGGGTCGTTGGCGACTTCGTGGCCGGCATGACCGATCGATTTGCCCTGGCCGAACACAAGCGCCTGTTTGATGCCACCCCACAACTGCGTTAGCGCCACGACCGCCTTGAAGGACCTGTCATGAACACGTTTCGCCTTGTCGACGAAAAGGTGCACGCCGCGCTTTCCGAAATGGCGGCGGCCGGTGAACTGCCCGAAGGCATCGATCTGTCCGGCGTCGAGGTGCAAGAGCCGCGCGATCCCAGCCACGGCGATTGTGCGGTCAATGCCGCCCTCGTGCTGGCCAAACGCGCCGGTCAAAAACCGCGCGACATCGCCGAAGCGCTGGCGGCTCGTCTTGCAGACGATAGCGATCTGGACAAGATCGACGTCGCCGGTCCCGGTTTCTTGAACGTCACCTTGTCTGACGCGGTGTGGGCGCGTTTGATGGCCGATGTGCTCTCAAGGGGCGCCAACTTCGGCCACGCCGACTTTGGCAAGGGACAGCGCGTCCACATCGAATACGTGTCTGCCAACCCGACCGGTCCAATGCACGTTGGTCACTGCCGCGGTGCCGTCTTCGGTGATGCCCTCGCAAGCCTGCTGCAAGCTGCCGGATACGACGTTACCCGAGAGTATTACATCAACGATGCAGGCGCACAGGTCGACAAACTGGGACGCTCAGCATTCTTGCGATATCGCGAAGCCCTTGGTGAGGAAATTGGCGCGATCCCATCGGGGCTTTATCCGGGCGAATATCTCAAACCTGTCGGTCAGGCCCTGGCCGCTGAACATGGCCAGGCCCTGCTGAACGAACCCGAAGACAAGCAGTTGGCCATTGCGCGCGACGCCGCCATCGCTGCCATGATGGCGGAAATCCGCGATGACCTTGGCGTGCTCGGCGTCGCCCACGACGTATTTTTTTCAGAGCGTTCTCTGACAACAGGCGAGGCTGGCGATCAAGTCGCCAACGCCATCAAGCTGCTGCGGGACCGCGGGGTGATCTACGAAGGCACTTTGCCCCGCCCAAAAGATCACGAGGACGGTGAGTGGGAAGAGCGCGAGCAAACCCTGTTCCGCTCGACGGACTTCGGCGACGACATCGATCGCGCGCTCATGAAATCGGACGGAACCTACACCTACTTTGCCGGCGACGTTGCCTATCACCTCAACAAGCTTGAGCGGGGGTTTGATATCTATGTCAACGTCCTGGGCGCAGACCACATCGGCTATATCCCGCGCTTGAAGGCGGCCGTCGCAGCGCTTTCTGACGGCAAAGCTGAACTCGTCACGCCGGTGTGCAACCTGGTCAAGGTGATGCGCGATGGCAAAGCTGTGGAAATGTCCAAGCGCGCGGGCACGTTCGTTGTGCTGCGAGATGTCGTCGACGAAGTCGGGCGCGATCCCGTGCGCTTCATGATGCTTCTGAATAAACCCGAGACGCAGATTGACTTTGACCTGGCAAAGGTCGTTGAGCAGTCCAAAGACAACCCGGTCTTCTACGTGCAGTACGCCCACGCGCGCGTCGCATCCGTCTTTCGCAATGCCGCCGAGGTGCTACCGGACCTCGATATCGCGAAAACACCGCCAACCCAGGCAGATGTCGCGCGGCTGGCCGATCCCGGAGAGCGCGATCTGTTGCGCCAAATCGCGCGTTACCCGCGGCTGGTTGAGAGCGCAGCCCGCGAACGCGAGCCGCACCGGCTGACGCGCTACCTTTATGATCTTGCCGCGGCCCTGCATGCGCAGTACGCGCGAGGCAACGATTCGCCACATTTGCGCTTCATCGCTGCGGATAACGAGGACGTTTCGCGCAGCCGGCTGTTGCTCGCGCGCGCAACCCAGTTGGTGGTACGATCTGGCCTGGCGATTCTCGGTGTCTCCGCTCCTGAAGAGATGCGGTGATCCGCGTCGGCGGTATCGCGTTTCCAAGACGCCGCCGCATGCAGCAGAGATCGCCACTGGCCTTCAGGTGACGGACGGCCCGTAATCTGCGCGGGTTCGATGTCGAGGGGGCATGGCAACAGGGCTGAGCGATTGGCCCGTCGACTTTGATTTTGAGGGACCGCGATGTCGCGCTCGAACAGGCCGCAGAATCCGCACGGGCACCCGGCGTGGCCCGACCAGGCGGATGACTACGGCCGGGACGACCCCCGTTATCAAGAGCCGCAGCAACCGCCGCAGTATCATTACCCACCGGCCGCTCCTGGCGCCGGCCAGCCTCCAGCGTACACCAATGACGCGCAGCACAACGCCGGCGGCTATTACGACGCCCAAGGCAATTATGTGCCGCCCGCCTATGACGACTACGGTGCACCCCAGCCAGCCCACGATCCGCGCTACCCCGATCCTGGATACCACCAGCAACCGGGCTATCCCGACCCATCAGCGCCGCCGCCCGCGGGGCAGCAGTGGGGGCCTCCTGCAGGGCAGCAGTGGGGGTATGACAACACGCAGGCCCAGGCGCCAGAACCTCCGGGCCAGCAGGGTGGCCACTACGGGGACGACCCTCACGGATACGGGACGGCACCGCAGTACGCGCAGCCGGTTGGAAATGACTTCCAAAGCGCGCAGGCGCCCGAACCATACCCGGGCTTTGAGAGCAATAACCCCAGCCTGCGCAGCGCGCTATACGAGCACCGTCAAGCCACCGCCGGCGACGGTGATCACGGCGGGTATGCACAGCCAACCTATGACCCGTCCCTGGGCTATACGCCCGACGCGGCCCCGCCAGCACAAAATTCCTACGATCTGGGCGGTTTCAGCCCCGCCGCACAGGATAGCACCGGGGCCAACGATCTCGGATTCGGCGCCGGGTACGGATCTGCCGGCGCGCCGCAGCAAGCCTATGGCGGCCAGCCTCCATCGTATGGCGAACTCGGCGGGCAGGCTCCAGGTGGCGCCGTTGCCACCATCGAAGACGATGAAGAAGATTACGAAGACGACGATGACGAGTACTTCGACGATGAGGACGATCAGCGCTCCTGGGGCCGCACGTTCTTCATCGCCGGCGCCGCACTTCTGGGTGCGATCCTCGTTGGCGGTGGCGTGACGTACGCATACGTCACGTTCCTGGCGCCGGGCGGCAAATCGAACAACCCGCTGATCCGCTCGGACGGTGGACCGAGCAAAGTCGCGCCCAAGGATCCCGGCGGCACCCAGTTTGCGAACCGTGACAGCAAGCTGTTGGACCGCATGGACCAGGATCGTGGGGCCGCACCGGCAGAAAAGCGGGTCCGTCCGGTCTCGACGTTGGTCGTGCGCCGTGACGGTACGCTTGTGCCAGCGCCAGGCCGCTCGGCGGGCAATTCAGGCCAGGCCGACGCACAGCCGCAACAAAGTGCGCCTCCGGCTAACCAGGACGCAGCACCTTCGCAATCGGCTGATGGTCAGGCACGGGTTGCGATCCCAGGCATGACCGTTGTTCTGCCGCCGCCGCGCAATCAAGCAGCACCGCAGACGCCCCCGCCGGCCGCGTCGGCACCGCAAATCTCCAATCCGGGGGCGGCTGCCCCGCGCAACGTGCCATTGCCACAGCGCAACACGTGGATTGACCGTTCGGCGCCGGTCCGACCTGATCCTGCACCTGCCGCTGCGCCTGCGCGCGCGCAGCAGCCGGCACCGGCGGCTGCCGCACCAGCATCGGCAAGCGGGTATGTGGCAGTTCTGGCCTCCAAGGAAACCCGCATGGAAGCGCTCGTTGCGTTTGCCGATCTGCGCCAAAAATACGACGCGGCGCTGCAAGGTCGCGTACCTGACATTCAGGCGGCAGATCTCTCTGGCCGCGGCCTTGGAACCATGTATCGTGTCGTTGTCGGACCGCCGGGTTCGCGAGATGCGGCCAACGCCGTTTGTGACCGCTTGAAAACCGCCGGTTATGCGGGTTGCTGGGTGAAGGCGTATTGATCGCGGCCGCCGCGTATCAAACTCCACGGGGGTGTGAGCTGCGCCGCCAGCCCCGCCCTCACGTTCAATGTCAGCGGCGCGACGCGTATCGAACGCGCATCGCAGACAGCGGAGACACGCATGCGCCTTGCCTGTGTTGTCGGTCTATCTGGTCCCCGCCTGGAAGATAACGAGGCGCGTTTCTTGAAGGATGCCGCGCCGGCGGGACTCATCCTGTTCGCCCGCAACGTCGAAAATACAGAGCAATTGCGCCGTTTGATCGGTGAGGCGCGCGATTGCATCGGGGCCGATGATGCTCTTGTGATGATCGACCAGGAGGGCGGCCGGGTGCAGCGCATGGGCCCGCCCGAGTGGCCCGCTTACCCGCCAGCCCGCGCGTTAGGCATCTACTTTGAGCAGGAGCCCGACGCGGCCGTCGATGCGACGCGAGAGATCGTCCACACGATCTGCCGCGATCTCGTGCCGGCCGGTATCAACACGAACTGTATCCCCCTGGCTGATCTGCCAGTGGCCGGCGCCCATGACGTGATTGGCCATCGCGCTTTCGCAGCGCGCCAGGAGGTCGTCGTACCCTTGGCACGTGCAACCATTGCAGCCTGCCTGGAATGCGGAGTGCTCCCCGTCGTTAAGCACGTGCCGGGTCACGGCCGCGCAAGCGTCGACAGCCACGAGGCCCTACCGATTGTCGCCGAGCCGCGCGACGAGCTTCAAAGGACAGATTTCGCGCCATTTCGCGAACTCGCCGATTGCCCGATCATGATGACGGCACACGTGGTCTATACCGCGATTGATGATGCAGCCCCAGCAAGCACATCTGCGCGGGTGCATGAAGAAGTTATCCGACGCGACATCGGGTTTGACGGCTTGCTTGTCAGCGATGACCTCTCAATGTCCGCGCTCGATGGTGCGATTGGTGCGCGCGCCAGCGCGGTGATCAGGGCCGGCAGTGATATTGCCCTCCACTGCAATGGAAAAATGCCGGAAATGGAAGCGGTGGCGGCGGCCGTCCCGGCCCTTGCCGGGCGCAGCCTGGAGCGGCTGAGCACAGCTTGCGGGCAGATCGCGCATGCCGCGCCGGCCCACGGCGATCCGGATCGCGCACAGGCCGCGCTTGCAAAGGTTCGCGAGATCGCAGCAAAGCACCTATCTTCCGGGGAATGACCGAACAAACCCAACACGACAGCGATGGCGCCGAAGACGTGCCGTGGGATGCCCCACAGCGCGCCCCGTCCCATGCGGAGCCCGACGATCCAGCGCTGGTCGTTGACTTGGACGGCTTCAGCGGGCCGCTCGACTTGCTGTTGGCATTGGCCCGCACTCAGAAGGTCGATTTGACGGCGATCTCAGTGCTGACGCTTGTTGAGCAGTATCTCGCGTTTATCGAACATGCCCGCGAACTGAGGCTTGAGATCGCGGGCGATTATCTCGTCATGGCGGCTTGGCTCGCTTTCTTGAAATCGCGCCTGCTTTTGCCGCGCGCGCCCGAGGAGGCGGGCAACATTGTCGACGGCGAAGAGATGGCCCGCCGCTTAGCGTTCAGGCTCACCCGGCTGGAAGCGATGCGTTCGGCTGGGCAGACCTTGATGAAACGCCCGCACCTTGGACGTGACGTGTTCGCGCGGGGCCGCGGGGAGGCGACCAAGACGGTCACCACAACGGTGTTCACCGCAGAACTCTATGATTTGCTGGCCGCATACGCCGACCAGCGCAAACGCACCATGAAGCAGACCCATGTGGTGCGCGCCCGTCCGGTCTGGTCAATTAAAGACGCGCGCTCGCGGCTGGAAAAATTGATTGGCGCGCCGTCCGCATCGGGCGAATGGGTCCAACTGGATTTCTTCCTGGAACGCTATCTGCCAGATCCGGCCCAGTCGCGGACTGCGCTTGCGGCAAGTTTCGGCGCTTCGCTTGAGATGGTCCGCGAGGGCGTTCTTGAGGTGCGCCAAGACGAAGCCTTTGCGCCGTTGCTGCTGCGCCGCCGGCCAGACGGCGACCCCGGAGGCGGACAACCGCGGGCAACGGGAGATGCCGATGGCTGAACGCAGCCCGACGCCGCAAACGCCGCCCGCGCCGCCGCGCGATGACGCCGCCTCGCGGGCCGCCAAGCCTGCACATGGCTTGCCAGACGAGATTGCAACGCTGCCGTCTGCTGACCGGCGCCAGGCCATGCGGATCGTCGAAGCCCTGTTGTTTGCAAGTGCAAAGCCCTTGCGGGAAGCCCAGCTTGCCACGCACTTGGCGGAAGGCACCGATGTGGCAGCGCTTCTGTCAGATCTACAGGCCTTCTATGCCGGCCGAGGGGTTGTGCTGGTGCGGATCGCCGGCGGTTGGCAATTTCGCACCGCCAGCGACCTTGCCTATTTGCTGCAACATCACACGACCCAGGAGCGTCGGCTCTCCAAAGCGGCGCTAGAGACCCTTGCCATTATTGCCTATCACCAGCCATGCACACGGGCTGAGATTGAACAAATCCGCGGCGTCTCCACATCCAAGGGCACGTTGGATGCGCTCATGGATATTGGCTGGGTGCGGCCGCGCGGACGTCGCAGGGCACCGGGACGGCCGGTAACCTACGGCACGACAGATGCATTCCTTGCGCAGTTCTCGCTTGATAAGATCAGCGACCTGCCTGGGCTTGGCGAGTTGAAGGGCGCAGGCCTCCTCGGCGCGGATGTGCCGGCCGATTTCGTGATGCCGAGCCCGCGCGAGGTCGCCGCTTTGCTCCCCGATGAGTTGCCGCTCGAAGCGCCTGAAGATGACATGCAGGACGAACTCGATCTTGACGGTGCAGATGACCACGCCAACGGCGATTCCGGGTCGGACACGGTCGAACCGACGCGCAGCCACGAACACAACGCGGAAACAGATCAGAACTCGTGATCAAAGAAACACTCATCGCAGCGATCACACGGGGCCGCGGCCAGGCCCGCAATCTTGCCGCGCGCGCACGACAGCGTCTCCATGCGCTCAGGCAGATCGACTGGGCAGCGCTACGCACGGACTTGGCACGGCGGGGCGATGCCACCGTCCGGTTTGTCTCAAGCCAGATCGCCGCGCGTCGCGGACCCAAGACCACGGCGCATGCCAATCGCGGTCGGCGCGCTGCTGCAGCGTTCGCGGGCCGGCTCACGCTTGAAAGGATTACGAAGCGGTACGGACCGGCCGAAGCACTGCGCGGGGTATCGCTCGACATCGCGCCGGGCGAACTCGTCTGCCTGCTGGGTCCTTCGGGTTGCGGCAAGACATCGCTGTTGCGGATCGCGTCGGGCGTCGATCAGCCGACCGCAGGGCGCGTTCTCATCGATGGCCGCGAGGTCGCCGGGCCGACACATTTCGTGCCGCCAGAAAAGCGCAATGTCGGCTTGATGTTCCAGGACTTCGCGCTGTTTCCCCATCTCACCGTCCATCAAAACGTCGCCTTCGGGCTGAAAGCGCTACCGCGTGAGGTCGCCAACGCCGAAGCCCATGCTATCCTGTCCCGTGTCGGCCTCGAGAGCTTCGCCGACGCCTACCCCGACACGTTGTCGGGCGGGCAGCAGCAACGCGTTGCCCTCGCACGTGCAATTGCGCCACGTCCCTCGGTTCTGTTGATGGACGAGCCGTTCTCCGGTCTCGATGTGCAATTGCGCGATGAGATGCAGGAACAGACGCTTGCCCTGTTGAAGGAAACGCGGGCAACAGCCGTGATGGTGACCCATGCGCCGAGCGAAGCCATGCGCATGGGCGACCGGATTGCGGTCATGCGCGCGGGTCTCATGGTTCAGGTTGGTACGGCAGAACAGCTCTACCGTGCGCCCGCAGATCTGTTTGTTGCTAGGCTGTTTTCGGCAATTAACGAAGTGCGCTTGCCCGTGGTCGGCGGTGAAATCGATACACCGTTCGGGCGGTTCGACGCACGCGGGCTTGCAGACGGCGTTGAGGCCGTGGTGTGCATTCGTCACCGCGCGATCCGCTTTGTCGAAGCTGGGGCCGGAGTTGCCGGCCGGGTCTTACGCGCACGCTTTCAAGGCGATCTGGCGGTTCTGGAGTTGGGGGTTCAGGGCCTTGAGCCGTCGTTGCGCGCCGTTGTGCGCGAAGCTGACGCCATGGCGCCTGGCACCGACGTGGCGGTTGCAATCGACCGGGCAGGCGTTCTGGTGTTCGATGGCGCTGACGGCGCGGTTGGCATGACGTCACACACCAATGCAGGGCCCGGCACGGCCTTGGCCGACGATCCGGCCATGCAATCAGACGCGGCCTAGCCAAATCTACGACGAAAGGCCGTGAGACGGGCCGCGCCTTGTAGCCGCCATGGCGATCTGCGATATATCGGAAAAACCACGGGCCGCACGAAAGGCCACAGTCAAGGGAGTTACGATCGCTATGGGTGCAATGAGCATTTGGCACTGGCTGATCGTTTTGGTGATCGTTGTCCTGCTCTTCGGCCGCGGCAAAATTTCCGAGGTCATGGGCGACGTTGCCAAAGGCATCAAGAGCTTCAAAAAAGGCATGGCCGACGACGAGGTCGCTGAAAAATCCTCCAACGATCCCAAGGTGATCGACGGGACATCTTCCAAGTCGGAAGAAGGCACGAAAGTCAGCTAAACAGCGCTCTGGATCGTGTGCGGAACACGATACGGCGCCGTCGCTAGGACGTCTCCCGCGTAGCGCGGCGTCGGTTCGAAACGCGCCTTTAATGCGCAGTGTGTTAAGACGTTGCGCGTGAATTGGAGCGGTAGACACGGGCGGCGCGCAGCTTGCTGGAAGTTCCGGGACGGAACGGGCTGCACAGAGTTCCGGGTCGGAACTGGCGCGCGCCCACTCAAAGGTCGACCTGAATGCTTGATATCGGCTGGGCCGAACTCTTCATGATGGGCATCGTCGCACTCTTGGTCGTAGGGCCCAAGGAGCTACCGGAGCTTGCGCGCACCATTGGCAGGTATGTTGGGGTGCTACGCCGCCAGGCTGGCGAGTTCCGGGCGCAGTTCGACGAGGCAATTGCCGATACCGAGTTCGAAGATATCAAGAAAGAGTTCGACCAGATCAAATCCGGCGCGGATAGTTCGTTGCGCGAGATCTCCGACGATGCCGCGATGACGCCGGCCGATTGGGAAGGCCCGACCAAAGCGCCGTACACCCCAAACTATGACATGGATGAGTTGGACTGGCTGACGGACGGCGACGGTCAACCAGTCGAGGGCAGCGCCGCCCGCGCGGCAGCCAAGGCAGCCATGGAACGGCGCGGTGCGACCGCTGATGGCGCTGCCGAAACCAGCGCTGATCCCAACGGGTCTGCTGTGGCCGCTGGTACGTCCGATGCCCCGGCGGCTGCGCCATCGCCTGTCAATGCAGCCGCTGCGGCTGCCGCTTCAGCCGTTGCATCCAAGGCGGCGTCCGGGCACGCGCAAGCCGCCTCCAACGGTGCGGTTGTCCAGGATGACGCGACCGGTTCCGCAGCCAATGGCGTTGGCTCCTCTGGCGATGACGAGGCCGCCGGTGTGATCATCGATGATCCAGGCGCGGTGGAGCCAGACGAGGATCACGAGGCTTCCGCCAAGCCGCAAGCTTCCGCATCGCAACCTCAGGCGCTCGCATCATGAGTGTTGAAGTCGACAGTGGGCAGCCCAGCAGGCCCGGCCAAGATGAAGTCGAAGCTTCCAAAGCACCGCTCATGGAACACCTGGTCGAGCTGCGCACGCGGCTCGTCTATGCGCTGATCGGCATCGCGATCGGATTCGTGCTGTGCTTTGGCTTTGCCCAGGAAATCTACAATATCCTGATCTGGCCCTATAAAGTGGCCCGCGGCACTGAAGCGCCGATCCGCATGATCTATACCGCGCCGCACGAGTTTTTCTTCACCCAGATTCGTTTGGCGTTGTTTGGTGCGGTGTTCCTGGCGTTCCCGTTGTTGGCGATCCAGGTCTACAAGTTCGTGGCTCCGGGCCTCTACCGGGACGAGCGCGAGGCGTTTTTGCCGTATCTGATCGCGACGCCAATTCTGTTTGTGATCGGCGCGGCTGTTGTTTACTTCGTCGTCATGCCGCTTGCGATGGCGTTCTTTCTGTCTATGGAACAGACCGGCGACGTGCAGATCACGCTGGAAGCGCGCGTCTCAGAATATCTATCCCTGATCATGACGCTGATCATCGGTTTTGGGATCTGTTTTCAGCTTCCGGTGATCCTGACGTTGCTTGCACGGGCCGGCGCGGTTGATGCGGCAACTTTGCGAGACAAGCGCCGCTGGGCGATCTTGGCCGCCTTTGTGGCCGCCGCCATCCTGACGCCGCCCGACCCGATAAGCCAGATTGCCATGGCGCTGCCGACAATCGGCCTCTACGAGATCTCCATCCTCGCCGTCGCCTACTTTGAGAAACGCCGAACGGAAGACGACGACGCCGAACCCGATGCCGCGTAAGTCCCAGACGTCAGGTCATGCTCGCCAGGTCGCTCACACGTCGAGATCAACGCGCGCACTGAGCTGATTGAGGACACACCCGCCGCCCGGGTAGACCGCGCGGGGGCCGAACGCCTATAGGTCTCGCCGGCAACACACGGGGTGCGACGACCGACCATGTTCGACATCAAATGGATCCGCGACAACCAGGGCGCGTTCGAGGCTGGCATGGCCCGGCGCGGGCGCAGCGACGTCAAAGCCGCACCCCTCATCGCAGTTGACGAAAAGCGCCGCGCGCACCTTCAAAAGCTCCAGGACGCCCAGGCTCGCCGCAATACCGCGTCGAAAGAAATCGGCAAGGCCATGGGCGCCAAGGACATGGAGCTTGCTGATAAACTCAAAGCCGAAGTTGCCGAGCTGAAAGAGTTCGTGCAATCCGGCGAAGCTGTCGAACGCGAGATCGACGCGGAACTGCGTGCAGCCCTCGAAGGGCTCCCGAACATTCCGCTCGACGACGTGCCCGAAGGCGTCGACGAAAGCGATAACGTCGTTGTCCGCACGGTCGGTGAGCCCGTGACGATCGACGGCGCGAAAGAGCACTTCGACATCGGCGAAGCGCTTGGCCTGATGGACTTTGAGACCGCCGCCAAGATGTCGGGCGCGCGGTTCGTGATCCTCAAGGGCCAGCTTGCGCGGCTGGAGCGCGCCATCGCCCAGTTCATGCTGGATTTGCACACGAGCGAGTTCGGCTACCTCGAAGTCTCTCCGCCGTTCCTGGTGCGCGATCCAGCGCTCTACGGCACGGCGCAACTGCCGAAATTTGCCGACGATCTGTTCAAGGTTGATCAGGATTTCTGGCTCATTCCCACCGCTGAAGTCCCGCTGACGAACCTGGTGCGCGAGGAGATCCTCGATGGCGGGGAGCTGCCGTTGCGGTTCACCGCTTGGACGCCGTGCTTCCGCTCGGAAGCCGGCTCGGCCGGGCGCGACGTGCGCGGCATGATCCGTATGCACCAGTTCTCCAAGGTCGAACTCGTCTCGATCACAACCGAAGACCAGGCGATCGACGAGCATGAACGCATGACCGCGTGCGCCGAAGAAGTCCTCAAGCGCCTCGGGCTCTCCTATCGCGTCATGCTGCTGTGCGCCGGCGACATGGGCTTTTCCGCCCGCAAAACGTATGACCTTGAGGTTTGGCTGCCGGGTCAGAACGCCTATCGCGAGATCTCGTCGTGCTCGATCTGCGGCGACTTCCAGGCCCGCCGCATGGACGCGCGCTATCGTGTAGCCGGGGAAAAAAAGGACATCCGCTTCGTCCATACACTGAACGGCTCCGGCCTCGCCGTTGGCCGCACGATGATCGCGATCCTAGAGGCCTACCAGCAACCCGACGGGTCCGTTGTGGTGCCGGATGCGTTACACCCCTACATGGGCGGGCTGACGAAAATCGAGATGCCTTCAGCTTGAAGGACGTTGTCGCCCCGCGCGCTGCTCAGCCGCGATGACATCTTTGACAGAGGTTCTTATGCGCATTCTGGTCACCAACGACGACGGCATCGACGCCGACGGGCTCAAGTCGTTGCGCAAGATCGCTGCCGCGCTGTCCGACGACGTGTGGTGCGTGGCCCCGCAGACGAACCATTCCGGGGCAGGGCATTCGCTGTCATTGCGCGAGCCTTTGCGCATGACCGAAGTCGATGATCGGACATTTGCCGTGCGCGGCACCCCGACTGACTGCGTCATCATGGCCGTGCGTCACGTGATGAAGGACAAGCGGCCGGATCTGATCTTGTCGGGCGTCAACCGCGGCCAGAACATCGCTGAAGACGTCACCTATTCGGGCACCATTGCTGCGGCCTTTGAAGGCACGCTCGTCGGCATCCGGTCGATCGCCATGAGCCAGGCATTCGGTGGCCCTGCCGGCCGGCATTTGCATTGGGAAACGGCCGAACACTACGGGGCCGACATCGCGCGGCAACTGCTGGCCCAGGACTGGCCGGAAGGCGTTCTGATGAACGTGAACTTCCCACCGTACCCGAAGGACGAGGTCCAAGGCATCAAGGTCACCCGCCAGGGTCGCCGCGACATGGACCTGATGGAAATCGACGAGCGTCAGGATACTTGGGGCACGCCCTATTACTGGTTCCAGTTCCAGCGCAAGCGCTCCGACCCGCCGGAGGGCACCGACCTGCATGCGGTTTATAACGGCTATGTCTCCGTGACGCCGCTGTACCTGAACCTGACGCATGCCGACATGCATGAGGCCCTGTCGCGCACATTCCGCGACAAAACCTCTTGATGCGGGTGGACAGCGCCGGGGGCAGTCCCGGCAAAGCGGCAGCACTGTCTTTTTAAGTTTTGCGAAACCGCAGGATTGACCGCCGCAGCCGCGTCACATCACGGCCCCGGCATCTGCGCAATTTAGCGGCATGTCTACAAGGGACGTTTGCCGGGCTGCGGGCTGGCGATGTCGCGAGCCACAGCGCGCCGCGGGCGGTTCATCGCTCGTTCAGCTTGAATGTCGCGACTTTAATCCTGGCGGCATAGGCGGCAAGGGGCGAGGCGCAGCGGTTGCTTCACGTCTCAGACGGGCGGACGCGGCCCGGTTGGTCCAGCAACATGGATTGCGGCACAGTCAACCGTGAAGGTACGCCACGCGCGCGACATGGCTTAAGAGCCGATTAACCGGTTTACCGTTAAGTTTTGGCGGCGTTGAGAGGTGCAAAATGTTCGTAGAACTGCGTATCCCGCGTTGCCATCGCGCACGACATGCTTTGGTGATTGCCGGGCTTTCGATCTGTACGGCCCTGGCCGGATGCAGTGCCGACGTGGCGCGCTTTGGCGGAGACCGCCTGAGCGCTGGCGACCTTGACGACAATTACTCCGGCGACACGAGCTTCAATCCAACGACGCTTTCCGATCAGGCGCCGCCATCGGGCAGCCGCTCGGTGCAGCCGCGCTATGCCCCAGTGCGCGACCCTGCAAGCCAGCCGCGCCAGGTTTCAGCGCCAATCCGCTCGCGTCCCTTACCCGCCCCATCAACACCACAGGCGCGGCAAGACCAAACGCGCCCGACATTCCGCCAGAGCCCACGGCCGCCCGTTTCGAACCGGGGCAGCTTCCAGGTTGCGGACGGCGGCCCATCGCCCAGCGGCGTTGCCGGCGGGCGCGTCACCGTCCAGGCTGGCGATACGCTCTACCGCTTGTCGCGGCGCCATGGCGTATCGGTGGATGCGATCAAACAAGCGAACGGGTTGACGTCAAATACGATTATCGAAGGACAGGTTCTGCGGCTTCCAGGTGCGGGCGCTGGCTCTCAAACCCCCTCGGATACCTATCAAGCGCCCCGTCGCAGCGCCCCGCGCCCAACCCCGCAGCAAGACTTGGCGGGCGATACCTATACGGTGCAGCCCGGTGATAGCCTCTACGTGATCGCCCGCCGCGCCCAGGTCAGCACCGCCGATCTGATGGCATGGAACGGCATTTCCGATCCCCGCAAGTTGCGCGCTGGTCAGGTTCTGCGCCTGAGCGGGACACCGGCTGGCACGACCGCGAACGCGACCCAACAGCGGACGTTCAGCGAAACGCGCGATACTGCGGACGGACCAACCACCCTGTCGCCGGGCCGCGGAGTTGGTGGCGCCAACCTCATCAATGGCGGAAATCGCGCAAACAATCGCCCTGCGCCGCGGGCCGAGCCGCGCGACTACGCCAATAACGCGCCACAGCCGGAGGCGGGCAATGCACGCCGCGCGGCACCGGACGTCCGCCAGCCCCTTGCCAAGTTTCGCTGGCCGGTCCGTGGCCGTGTGATTTCGCGGTTTGGGCCACGCGGGGATGGCTCGCACAACGACGGCGTCGACATCTCGGTCCCTGAGGGGACGGCCGTCCGGGCCGCAGCCGATGGTGTGGTGGCCTACGCCGGTAGCGAACTCAAAGGCTACGGCAACCTCGTCCTGATCCGCCACGACAATGGCTGGGTCTCCGCATACGCCCACGCCAAGGAAATGTTGGTCAAGCGCGGCGACCAAGTCCGCCGCGGACAGGTGATTGCCCGGGCCGGTCAGACCGGATCGGTCGACCAACCAATGTTGCATTTTGAGCTGCGCGAAGGTGCCAAGCCGGTTGATCCGCTACCGCTGCTTGGATCCTGATCTTCAGTTTGGCGCGAGGGGAACGGGGCCTGGCCGGCACTGCCGGGCCCCGTTTTTTTTTCGCGCCGCGCCGTGCGGCAGACGACCCCCCACGGTCATCATCGTGCCTGTATCAATCAAGCGTCAGAGGCTGGCCGAGGCGGCCGGCGAGATCCTGGATGTACTGCCAGGCAACGCGGCCAGAACGCCCGCCACGGGTTGTCGCCCACTCCAGGCTGTCGCGGCGCAACGCCTCGTCATCGATCTCCAGGCCAAAGTGCGCGACGTATCCGCGAACCATCGCCAGGTACTGATCTTGCGTGCCGTTATGGAAACCGAGCCAGAGCCCGAACCGGTCCGACAATGAGACCTTTTCCTCCACCGCCTCCGACGGGTTGATCGCGGTTGAGCGCTCATTCTCCATCATGTCGCGCGGCATCAGGTGGCGCCGGTTCGACGTGGCGTAGAAAATGACATTGTGCGGCCGGCCTTCCAGCCCACCGTCGAGCACGGCTTTCAGCGATTTATAGCTCGTGTCGTCGTGGTCGAACGACAGGTCGTCGCAAAACACGATGAAGCGTTCCTCGCGCGGGCGCACATGCGCCATGCACCGCGGCAGCGTGTCGATATCCTCGCGGTGGATCTCGATCAGCTTCAGCCCCGGATGATCGCGGGGCAGCCCGCGCGCGACTTCCGCATGCGCGGCTTTCACGAGCGATGATTTGCCCATCCCGCGCGCGCCCCACAACAGCGCGTTGTTGGCCGGCAGGCCCTTTGCAAAACGCTCCGTGTTTTCCAGAAGCTGCGTCGCGGCTCGGTCAACCCCCTTAAGCAGGGACAGCGGGACCCGGTTGATCTGCGGCACCGGCACGAAGCCCTCAGGGTCGGATTGCCAGACAAACCCATCGGCGGCGGCGAAATCGGGTGCGGCAACGGCCGGCGGCGCCAAACGCTCAAGAGCATTGGCAATGCGGGCAAGCAGGTCGGTCTCAGACAACGGCGCTGGCTCCTGATCAAGGCAAAGGCGGAGGGGACCGCGTTG
>CAZOGY010000077.1:16059-18618 GCA_964579305.1 uncultured Hyphomicrobiaceae bacterium | reverse complement strand
CGCTGAGGCGCCATCGGCGGACGCAAGAGCGCGGTCAGCTTCAACCTGGACAAGCACGATGTCAGTCACCTCAAAGCCCAGGAACATGTCGGCGTCGTCGCTGGCCACACCGCGACTGCGCGGTGCCTGAGCGGCGACGGTGACGCCGGCATCAAAGCGGCCCAGGATCGTTTCGAACAATTCCTGACAATCGAAGAACGGACCAGCCACAACAATGTGGGCATACGCCTCATCAAGCGCGTCAAGCAGCATGTTCACATCATCGCAATGCAGCGTAAAACCGGTCGGCACGCCGGCACCTGCCGTGATCACATGGGCCTCGCTTCCAGGCAGATTGACAATCACTTGCTCAAACGAGGCATCGCCCATCAACAGCTCTGAAAGCCCCGGTGCCGGCGGAACGTCCGTGATGACGAGACCGTCTTCAGACAGGCTCCAGTCAATGAACAGGACCATCTCACCGCGGCTTGCCAAATGCCGCGCCACCTCAAGCCCCAGCGCACGACCGTCCGTTCGCGCACTCTCGCCCGCAACAAGCGTCCGCGTCGCACCGGCGTCGGGCGCGGCCGACAGGATCCGCCCGGCGATATCCGCCATCGTCGCCGGTCCGCCATCCACCCGGCCGATTGAGCCATCAGAACCTGCCACGGGGTCCTTGCCGTCGCGATGCTTCCAGGCCAAGGCGTTCTGGGCAATACGTGCCCGCTCCAGCGGATTACTGGCGGCCGCGTCCTGGGCTGCAGACCGCGACACCGCCCTTGCGTCTAATCCAGCCTCATCGGCCGGAAAACGATCAACCGACCCGGCGGCACGCGCTTGTGGTGCGGCTGGAACCGGCGCACGCTGACCCGGCGCTCCTCCCGTTCGCGCACTAACCTCGCGTGCGATGGCAAACGCCAACCCAAGCATGAAGGTCGCCGCCATGGCCAAGGCCGACATCGGCCCTTTGCGCGGAAACACCGGCACTTGCGACGCGCGCGCTGGCGACACAATCTGCGCCTCGACGGGCACAGTGCGTGTCACAACAAGCGTCTTGTTATCCTCGAGCTGCTTTTGCAGGCGCGCCAATTCAGCTCGCTTGGCCGCAGCCGCCAATTCCAGGGCTTTCAGCTCCGCCTCATCGCCGCTGGAGGCAACAATCGTTGTCTTGGCTTTGGCGATTTGCGCTTTCAGACCAGCAACGCGTTGCTCGCCAGCCCGGACCGCCTTTTCCAGACTGCGCACCACTTTGGCGACCTCGCGCCCGATCGCACGCCGCAGACCGGCCAAATCCGCGTTCAGCGCCCGCAACCGCGGATGCCGCGGCAGATGCGTTGCAGACAATTCCGATACCGCTCGTTCCAGCCGAACCCTTTGCGCGATCAGCCCCTGGACAACCGCGGATTGTTGGACTTCCGGCAACACATCCGCCGCGCCGGTCCGCGCCAATTCAATCGCCGTTTGCCATTTGCTACGCGCTTCTGAGAGCTCAGTCTCCGCTTTGGTCAGCGCCGTCGACAGCGTCGCCATCCGTTGGGCATTGACCGACCCGGCTTGCCCATCCGAGCGGAACTGGTCCGTTCGGGCCCGGAACCGCTCAACCGCCGCTTGCGCCGCAATCACCTCTTGTTCCAAGGCTTTGATCTTCGGCTCAAGCGCTGCAACGACGCCACTGGTCTCAGCAACGGGCGTTTCAACCAACCCTTTGCGATAGGTCTCGGCAAGGGCGTTGGCATAATCAGCGGCAAGCTGCGGATCGTTGGCTTTGAACACGATCTCGATGAACCGGCTTTCACGGGCGGCCGAGACAGTCAGACGCGCACGGATCGCATCGAGCACACTGTCATCAGGATCACTCGAAGCATCTGCCCCGCCAATGCCGACCATGCGCAGCATGCGGTCGACAGCATCAACGGGGCCAAGCGCCGGGTTGAATTCGGGCCGGTTTTTCAGATCCCGCAAATTGGCGACGTTCAAAAGCAGAGCCGGCGCCTGCAGCGCCCGCACATGCGTGTTGATCGCTTCCTTGTCGAGACGCCGCGCCGCGCCATCGCCGCTGCCACCCCGGCCACTCCCCTCCGGGAACGGATCGGTTGCGCGCGCGGACATGGCAAGCTGCGCGGTTGACTGATATTGCGGCGCCATCAGCGACAGAATGGCGAACATGACCCCGCCGGCCAAAACGGAAATCAGCAGCAGTCGGGGCAGCCAGCGTCGCAAGCCGGCGAACACCGCGATCAGATCGATATCGTCAGAAGACTGGCGCCCGTCGGCAGACATGGTGAGCCTCGAAAAAAGCATTGATGTCAGACACATCAAGCCATTTCGACGTAACCAACTCCTTAAGCGTTCCAATCTGATCGCAATTCATACGCTTTGTTAACCCGGATCGCCGACCGTGCTCGAAAGCGGGATAAGCCGGGAATGCGAGGGAGCATGGGCGTGCGCAACGCTGTCACATTGTTGCTGGCCGCGGCGCTACTGGGTGGCTGCGCACGGATGCTGCCCGCGCCAGGCTGGACAACCCAAACGCACGTCGGCGAAATGCCGCCGTCAGACTTGGCCCCGTCGCCGGCCCCG
>CAZOGY010000077.1:0-15959 GCA_964579305.1 uncultured Hyphomicrobiaceae bacterium | reverse complement strand
TATCGCCCGTCGCATTTCGTCCGCTCGAAGTGCCCAACGGTCCAAAAGCGGTGGCCGATAGCGATGGCCCCTATCTGCTCGATACCGGCGATCGGCTGCGGGTCTTCGTTTACGGCCAGCCGGATTTGTCGCGGCTTTACACGGTTGATCACTCCGGCAACATCTTCGTGCCGCTGATCGGACGGGTCCACGCCCGCGGCCGAACCGTCGCCAAGCTGGCAGCCGGCATCCGCAGCCGTCTCGCCAGCACTTACGTGCGCGAGCCTCAAGTCACCGTCGACATCCACCAGAACCGGCCATTCTTCATCCTGGGCGAGGTCCGCAGCCCCGGCCAATACCCCTACGTAAGCGGCATGACGGTCAAAACAGCCATTGCGATCGCCGGCGGCTACTCCGACCGGGCCAAAAACGACATCGCACGGGTGACCCGCCGCATTAACGGGGTGGTGGAAGTTCTCGACGTACCCTCAGACTATGTGCTCAAGCCCGGCGATACCGTCGAAGTGCCAGAGCGGTTCCTGTGACCGCTCAGCTCGGTCTCGGTGAACGCGCCGCATCCGTGCGGGCGACCTCATCACGCGTCCACCAACCGATGTCGGCCGCGTCCGGCTTTCGCACACAACGACTTGCCCGATGCAATCGTGACCGAGCGGAGCCGAACGTCGAATGCGTATTGTCCACATATTGCGTGCGCCCGTCGGCGGACTGTTCCGCCATGTCCGTGATCTTGCCCGCGCCCAGCGCGAACGCGGCCACGACGTTGGCGTTCTTTGCGATGCCTCCGCAAACGACAGTTTGACCGCCGCGCGCCTTGCCGACCTGGCAAAAGACCTCTCGCTCGGTCTTGTGCGCATCGCGATGCCGCGCGCACCCTCACCCGCCGACGCCCTCGCCATGCGCGCGATTTCCAAGCACCTCAAACAATTTGCGCCCGATATCGTGCACGGACACGGCGCGAAAGGCGGCGCTTACGCACGGCTTGCCGTTCTGCCGCCATTTGCCGACCGCGACAGCACCGATCGCGCGAAGGCCTTCTACACACCGCACGGCGGCAGTCTGCATTATGCGCCAACCTCGCTGCAGGGACGCGTTTTCATGCGACTGGAGCGGGCGCTGGCCAGGGTCACCTCAGGCATGGTGTTTGAGAGCGCGTTCGCCCGCAGCGTTTACGAGCGCCACGTCGGCAAGCCTGCCTGCCCCGTTTGCGTCATTCCCAACGGATTGCAGCAAGACGAATTCCGCGATCATGTACCCGAACCGGACGCGCGCGACGTCGTATTCGTGGGCGAATTGCGCAAACTGAAAGGTGTCGACGTCCTGTTGCATGCGCTTGCAAGACGCAACGCGGCGATCCCGACCACCGCACTGATCGTTGGGGAAGGCCCTGATGCCGAAGCCTTCCAGACGCTTGCAACAGACCTCGGCCTGAGCGAACGCGTGTCGTTTCCCGGCGCAATGCCAGCAGCAAACGCATTTGGGAAAGGCCGCTGCCTCGTCGTCCCCTCGCGCGCCGAAAGCTTCCCCTACATCGTGCTGGAGGGCGCAGCCGCGCAAATCCCACTTGTCGCGACAAACGTCGGCGGCATTCCTGAAATCGTCTCAGAATCAGACACGCGGTTGCTTCCCGCTGACAATATCGAGGCACTGGCAGAGGCCATCGACAACACGCTTTGCGACCTGCCAGCAGCACAGTTACGGGCCAAACGCCTGCAACAGAGCGTCCAGGCCCGCTTTACGGTCAATGCCATGTGCGATGCGGTCTTGCACTTCTATGCAGCCAGCGCGACAGAATTTTACCCAACTGAGTCAGAGCCTTACGAGCATGACGCGGTTCGGTCTCAAGCGGCGGCACCAGCCCCAAAAACAGGCTGAGCCGCTCGGAAATACTCACAGGCCAGGAAACTGGCACGTCCTTCGCAGTGCTGTCGCCACCAGACAGAGACTGCGGAAAGACGAGTTATGAACAACCAGTTTCCTTGCGCAGCGCTTGCCCAGAACGCGGCGCAGCCGACCCAGACCCAACCCGCGATCCGGGCGACGATCCTTGCCGCTGCCGCTCAGATTGCCGACTCAGCGGCATTGGCCCTGACCGGCCTGATCTCCGCCAACGCCTACCTGAGCATCACCGGCACCGCGCGCATGGGCGCCCTGCCTTGGCATTACCTGGCCGCGATCGCCGCGACGACGCTTGTCGCCGTGGCGCTCTTCCAGGCGACAAAGCTGTATACCGTCCAACGTCTCGGCCAAATCGCACGGAGCTTGCCGGGCTTGGTGATCGGTTGGACCGTTGCCGTGCTTGCGCTTGTTCTACTCATGTTTCTGACGAAGACAGGCGAAAACTTCTCGCGCGCTTGGATCCTGATGTGGTTTGCAAGTGGCGCCACCGCCCTTTTTGGCATGCGGATGGGCATCACGACGCTCGTAAGCCGCTGGCAAGCGCAGGGCCGCCTGACGCGCCGCGCGGTGATCGTCGGCGCGGGTCCGCGCGCAAGCGACCTGATCGCATCGCTGCGCAAGGATGCGCACGCCGATATCGACATCTGCGGTGTCTTCGACGATCGCGCGGCTGAGCGCTTCACGGAACCCTGCGGCGCACCCCTATTGGGTCGGTTGGAGGATCTCGTTGCTTTTGCCCGCACCAACCGGGTTGACGATGTGCTGGTGACTTTACCCGCGACGGCCGAAACGCGCCTTTTGGGGATCCTCAGCCAGCTTTCAGTGTTGCCGGTTGATATCCGCTTGGCGGCAAATGTGTCTCGGCTCCGCTTCCAGCCGCGCGCCTACTCCTACATCGGCGCCGTTCCATTCATCGACATCTTCGAACGCCCGATCGGCGATTGGGGCGCGGTTGCAAAATGGCTGTTCGACAAGGCCATCGCTGCGACGGCATTGGTTTTGTTGGCACCGGTCTTAATCGGCGTGGCGATTGCGATCCGGATGGATAGCCGGGGCCCAATCCTGTTCCGCCAGAAACGCTATGGCTTCAACAACGAACTTATCGAGGTCTTCAAGTTCCGTTCGATGTACGTGGACATGGCCGATGCCAACGCCGCCAAACTGGTCACCAAAGACGATCCGCGCGTGACGCCCGTCGGCCGGATCATCCGCAAGACAAGCCTCGATGAGCTGCCGCAACTGTTCAATGTTCTGCGCGGCGATCTCTCCCTGGTCGGCCCGCGCCCGCATGCTGTGCAGGCGAAGGCGGCCAACCGGCTCTACCATGATGTGGTCGACGATTACTTCGCCCGCCACAAGGTCAAACCCGGCATCACAGGCTGGGCACAAATCAACGGCTGGCGCGGCGAGACCGACACGGAAGAAAAGATCGCAAAGCGCGTCGAACACGATCTCTACTACATCGAGAACTGGTCGATCCTGCTTGACGCTTACATCCTGACGCGCACGCCGTTCGCCCTGCTCGACACCAAGAGCGCGTACTGAAGCGACAGCGACACGACACACTGTTTCCTGTCGCGGCCGGCGCGCTCCCCGCTCTCTGTCACGTCAGTGTCGGCCCCGATCAGGCAAGCCACCGGCCCCTCCTCACTCCAGGCCGGTGGCTTTGCTATTGGCGCGCAACGTTCGATGCCGGCCGATAATCTGGCGACCACATTTCCATCGTGCCGGCATTTGAAAAATAGCGATAATCGAGCTTGCCGATTTGCATGCGGAACTGGACAGGTTGCGCCGCTGCTGTTGTCGGCCAGATTTGATCTATGAGGGTGCGCGAGCCGCCATCTGCTGTCCGCAGCGTGATTGTGAATTCGTAGTCGCCCGCCTCAAAGTCCAAAACACGGGGCACTTTTTCGCCAATGCGCGGCACGAACTGCACGGTTGACGACTGCGCCGCCCGGCCAGCCAGCGACACCGGTGCGAACGCCCGCCGCGGCTGGGCCCGCCATTGGCCGAAGTCTGAGGCATAGAAACGTTTGGTGTCGCCCGTGCGCGGATTACGCACCACCAAGTCGATCGCAAGCACGGTGCCCGAGCGCGCGCCGTGATTGGCAAGCGTCAGCGGAATAACGAAGACCTCAAACGGGCTGTCCGGGCGATCAGGGTCGGTGTATTGGATCTGGGCGGGCACATAGACGGCGAGTTCGGGCGCGCGCCAAACCGTTTCATAAAAGCTGTAGCCGGAAAACACGAGCGCCAGGCCCGAAATCACGGCCGCAAACAAGCCGCCGCCGCGATCGGCCGCATGTCGCGCTTGGCCCAGGCTGTCATCCTGAGTCCGCTCTATCTGGCGTTTGTGCTGATCCGACATCGCAAGCCTCCACCCAAACTCCGTGCTTGGCAGCGATGTCGACCACGGATGCGCCTGTGCGCAAGTCCGCGGTGCCCTTCGATGCAAAAGAGCGCGCCGTTTGCCACGACGCGCTGCAATTCCACATCATATATCTTCGACGTGAGGACAGGGCTTATCCTGATCAACCGCCCAAGAACAGGCGGCCGACATCCGGGTTGGCAAGCAATTCTTTGCCCGGACCGGCAATTGCAATTTCGCCGGAGACAAGAACGTAGCCGATGTCGGCGAACTCCAGGCCCTTTTTGGCGTTCTGCTCCACCATCACGATGGTCTTGCCCTCCACATGTTGCAGGTCGTGGAGGATCTCAAACACCATGTCGATGAAGCGCGGTTCGAGACCAATCGAGGGTTCGTCGACAAGCAGAATATCCGGGTTCATCACGAGGGCCCTGGAGATCTCCAGCAACCGGCGCTCGCCCCCAGATAGGACCTTGGCTTGGTGTTTCCGGCGGGCGGCCAGACGCGGATACTTATCGAAGACCCGTTCTGCCGCCTGATGCGCCTCAGCAGGTCGGTTCATGAGGAACCCACCCATCCACAGGTTTTCTTCCACGGTCATCGCCGGGAACACCGATTTGTCCTGCAGAATATAGGCGATGCCAGCCTGCTGCAGTTTCTCGTTCGGTGACAGCCGGGTGACGTCCTTCCGGCTGCCCACGTCGCCAACTTCGATGCTTCCCGAAAAGATCCGGTTGAAACCGAAAATGGCGTGCAGAACCGTCGATTTACCAGCACCGTTCGGACCGATCAGGCAAAGCGATTGTTTTTTGCCAACCCGCAGGTTGATGCCGTGCAGAATTTCCATCTGCCCGTAGCCTGCGCGCAGGTCGTTGATCTTCAAATACGGCTCGCCCTCAACCAGGCTGTCGAGGTGCTCCACCGACACCTGTTGGGCGATTTCTGCAACCTGACGCGTCACCTCATCGACGGAGATGACCGTGTCAACATTGCCCATATGATAGCCAGCGGCGCGGCGTTTGGCATCAGCTGCCGCCTCTGCCGCGGCATTGGCGCCGGGCGTCGTGTCGATCGTGTCAGCCATCAGTGCGCTCCCAGATAGGCGTCGATGACGCGCTGATCATTCTGGATTTCATCCGGGCTGCCGCCGGCGAGCAATTGTCCGTGCGCCAGACAGTAGATCTGATCCGCCATGTTCATGATCACGCGCATATTGTGTTCGATCACGAGAAGGGTGATGCCAAACTCTTCGTTCGCGCGTTTGAGGCGTTCAATCAGACCGTTGATCAGCGTCGGGTTGATACCAGCCGTTGGCTCATCCAGCAGCAGCACGCGCGGCTCGTTCATCAGCGCCATGGCGAATTCAAGCAGCTTTTGCTGGCCAAACGACAACGAGCCCGACCGCAAATAGCGCTTTTCATAAAGCCCCACGAAATCGAGCAGGCGCTCTGCCTTCTCGATGTCTTCACGCGAGTTCGACTGGAACATGTCGAAAAACCCCATCTTCCGGTGCGGAATGGAGATCAACATGTTGTCGACGCAGTTCATCGCGCCGTAGATGCGGGTCTGTTGGAACGTCCGCAGAAGCCCTAATCGGGCGATCTCCGGCACGCGCATCTTGGAGATTTCCTGTCCATCGAACGTGATCGAGCCGCTGTCGATTGGGTGATAGCCAACGATTGAGTTGAACAACGTCGTCTTGCCGGACCCGTTCGGGCCGATGAGGCCGGTGATGCCGCCTTCCTTGACCTTGATCGAGATGTCCTTGTTGGCAACGACGCCGCCGAAGGTCTTGGTGACCGAATTGACTTCGATGAGTTCGCTCATTACTCGGCCGCCTCCGGAGTTGCGCCGACGGGTGCCGGACGGTCCGCATCGCTCTTTTGCTCAACACGTACGCCAAACCATTCCGGTTTCTGGCGCAGCAACCAGCCCATGATCCCTTCCTGGAAGTAGACCACGATCACAACAATCAGCGCGCCAAGCGCAACCCACTGCCATCCCAGGAAGTAGTTCCAGGTCACTTCTTTGAAGACATGGAACACGATCGCGCCGACCACCGGCCCCCAGAGCGTGCCCTTGCCGCCAAGCAGCACGCACACAACCATGAAGATACCCAGGTTGATGGTTTGGTATGCCGTCTCAAGCGGCTCGAAGTGGATCAACTGGAACGCGGAGACCGCGCCTGCGGCACCGACGAAGAACGCCGCCAACGCCCACGCTGTCAGCTTGTAGCGCATGGTGTGAATGCCCATGCCCTCTGCTTTTTCTTCATCATCGCGGATTGCGTTCAAGGCCGCGCCGAAGCGGGTCTTGTAAAGCCACGACAGGAATACGATCAGACCCACGCCCAACCCGGCGAACAGGAAGTAAAAGAAGATCTTTCCTTCATCGAGGTCGCCCGGATAGACCGGCAACGCGATACCCTGGCCGCCACCGACCCAGTCCCAGTTGGAAACCAGTTCACCCGCCGCGATCGCAACCCCGAGCGTCCCGATCGCGAAGTAGGGACCGCGCAAGCCAAACGTGAGATAGCCGATCAGCACTGCGCTGATAGCGCAGAACAGGCCGGCGCCAAGCGTGCCAAGCACAAGCCCGGTGAAGTATTGCGTCGGCGTGAACTTATAGATGCCGCCGCCGGATGCGTCCGTGTACTGCCCCACGTCATAGACGAGGCCGATCGCGATGACCGCCGCGACATACATCCCCGTACCGTAAAAGAAGATGTTGCCGAGCGAATTGTAACCCATCTGCCCGCCCGTCATGTCCCATGTGAGGGCGACAATGATGAACAGCCAAAGCGTTGCAAGCTGTGTCCCAAACGCCGGGAAGACGAACGGGGCCACGATGGTAAGCGCCAGGAGCGCCAGGTAAATCGGAATTTTGACCGACTGCGACATGGTTGGCTCCTAAGCGAGAACTTGGCGTTTGGACTGCTGCTGGGCGAGCCGGACCGCCAGCACGAGGAGCAAAAGCAGCACAGCGATGGCTTGCTGGTAGGCAATGCCGAAGATGTGCGCACCATATTGCTCAAGGACGCCGATACCCAGACCGGCCGCGATCACGCCAGGCAGGTTGCCCAAGCCAGCCGCGGTCACGATCACGAACGACCGGACAGCATAGGTGATCCCGTAGAACGGCTGGATCAGCCAGACCATCACGATGATCGCGCCGGCCGCGCCACAGATCGCCGAGTTGAGTGAGAACGTGAAGGCGTAGACCTTCTCGGTGTCGATGCCGAGCACGCGTGCGGCACGCGGATCCTGCGCTGTCGCGCGGATCGCCTGGCCCATGCGGGAATACTTCATGAAGGCCACGACGCCGCCGGCCAGGACGACCGCCATGCCGACACCGATCAGTTTGGCAATCGGCACGTCCACAAAGTCGAAGAAGTAGAGCGTCTCGTAAGGCAGCTTGATCGACTGCGTGTCGGACCCGAACATCAGGTTCATGAGCTGGGCCAGCATGATCGCAACGCCGAACGTGGCAAGCAGCGACGTAAACAGGTCGCGCTCAATCACGTGCTTCACAACCAGCTTGTAGACGAGCCAGCCGATCGCCCACAGGACCACGAACGCAAGCGGCACACCCAAAAGTGCCGGCATTCCGAAATTGGTGTGGGCGTACCAGGCGACGTAGCCGCCGAGGATCACGAAGTCGCCTTGCGCAAGGTTCTTGACGTTCATCACGCCCCAAACCAGCGCGAGCCCGTAAGCCGCAAGCGCGAAGATGGCGCCAATCATGAGACCATCGAGAATGATCTTCAAATTGACGATTGGGAACTCATATAAAAGGGAAATGTTCCCGATGATCTGATCCATGCGATCAACCCAGACTCGCGGTGTTAGGGGGAGCACAGCAGCCAAAACGCTCCGTCGGCGCGCATAAAGAGGCACCGATCCGGTTCTGACCCGCCGCACACGGAGTTATGCTGTCTCGCCGCGCCGTTCGCAGTTTCTGAAATCACCGCCGGCATACCCGGCTGCCGCGCCGGACCGAACCGTCGTCGTGATCACAGACCGTGATGCGATCGCGCCCAACGAACTTCAGTGTTGGCGGTTCGCGGATCGCTGCTGCGAAAGCGTGGCACGAAACAAAACTGCCCCAGGCCGCATCCAGCCCGGGGCAGTCTTCATAGGCCGATCACTCGGCCGTGCGCGGATACTGCAGCTCGTGCGAGGCGAACTCAGACGGTGCAACCACGTTGTACTTGCCGTCCTGGATCTGACGAAGAACCATCGGCTTGGCAACGTTGTTACCGTTCGGGCCAAACTTGACGCGGCCGTAGAACGTCATGAGATCGGTTTCTGCCAGAGCATCGCGAACTTTTTCACGATCCAGCGTGCCAGCACGCTCGAAAGCGTCCTTGAACACGTAGACAGCAGCCGTGGCCTGCGCGGTTTGGTAAGGCACGGTCTTGTCTTTGTATTCAGGGAAAGCAGCTTTGAACTCTTGTTCGTAATTCGCTGCCGAACCGAACAACGGGTCTTCGTATTTCAGCGTTTCCGACCATTGAGTCGCGCAAAGAACGCCATTGGCCGTATCGCCGAATTTGCCGATCACGTCGGCAGCCTCACAGTGCGTGACTGCGATCATCGGCGTATCGATTTTCATCTCACCAATCTGACGAACGGCCGTTGCGGCGCCTTTGGAGTGGCCCGAAACGATCAGCACGTCTGGCTTGAGGAGCTTCACCTTGGTGAGGATGGCACTCATGTCCGACAAGTCGCGCGGAAGCTTCTCGTCGATAACAACGTTCATGCCGAACTTCTTGGCGTCGTCGAGAACACCAGCGCGGATGTCGAGCGAGAACGGATCGTTCTCAACGGCGACAGCCAATTTGACCGAAGATGGGTCTTTGCCGTTCTTCTTGGCAACTTCCGCAGCCAACGTGACGGTCGTCGCAAGATATTGCTCAGACGTCGAAAGCACGGCGAAGAGATACTTGTAGCCCTTGTTGAACAGCGAGCGTGATGCACCCTCAGCTTCAACCATGGGGATTTTGTACTTTTCGGTGACCGGTGCGATGGCCTTCGTCAAACCCGACGAATACGGGCCAAGCATATATTCGATGCCGTCCTGATTGATCAGGCGTTCCGTCAGAGTGGCACCACGGTCGCCCTTCGACTCGTCGTCGTAATAGGTGATTTCGAAGTTGTAGCACTTCTCACCGACCTTGATGCCACCGGCATCTTTGATCTTCTGGACGGCAAATTCGTAGCCGTTTTTCGTGTGGATCCCGTTGGTCGAGTACTTGCCCGTCAACGAAATTGCTGCGCCGAGCCGGAGCGTCTCGCATTCTTGCGCCAAGGCGCCCGACGTAGACACTGCAACCGCGGCCACGCCAGCCAAGCTGGCGAACCAGAAATGCTTCATCAGATTTCTCCCTTGCAACCCCGCTTTCAGAACCGGGGTGTCTGCCGGCGTTTATCCTCACGCCGTGACAGAACATTGTCGTAGCAGATCAAACGCGGCGCTGGAAAGTCCGATCTTTCAACAACAAGTTAAGGCGCAAGCAAAACACCTTAACGAACGAGCCAACCGTGACTGGGATCGCGCAAACGGTCCCACTGCCGATCGCGCGCTCATGCAGACCGCGACCAGACAAGCACGATCGGGTCGAATGGACTTGATGCGGTGTGTTCAAAGTCGGGACGGCCGATAACGCGCGACGCGCGGCCAGATGCAGCAAAAAGCTTCAGAAAGAAAAATGGTCGGAGCGGCGAGATTTGAACTCGCGACCCCTAGTCCCCCAGACTAGTGCGCTAACCAGGCTGCGCCACGCTCCGACGTCCCGGGTTTCGCCCGGCCCGCATTGATGCCGGATCGCGTCGCACCGGTCAATGGCGCGAAGCGCTTAATCCGATTCGCTGCGCGGTCGCTGGATCGACGCTCAGGCCCGGCTGTGACACCGATCAAGCCCCCGCCGCACGCGCCGTCTGGGCAACGTCATCACCGTCTGCCGAGGCGCTTTTCAAAAGTTCGCGACACGCCTCGAGTTCCGCGATCGCATCTTTGAGAATGGCACGTGCATCCGATGTCGAAGCCGTCGCGTCCTGGCGCTTTTTGGCCGGGGCCTTACGCGCGGGCGCCCGGGCGGGTTCGTTCGGTACCGCTGGCTCTTCAGCGCCATCCTCACCAATCAGCTTGACCGCTTCGACACCCTGTTCGCGAAGGATTTTTTGAACGCCTTTGATCGTATAGCCATCGCGATACAGCAAGGCGCGGATGCCCCTCAAAAGCCGTGCATCCTCCGGCCGGTAGTATCGGCGGCCACCGCCACGCTTCATCGGCCGGACCTGGGGAAACTTCAGCTCCCAGAACCGCAGGACGTGCTTGGGCACGTCGAGGTCCTCCGCGACTTCGCTGATGGTGCGAAACGCATCGTCAGACTTGATGACGGTTGATTTGGCTGCAGGGCTCAACTGTTTGCCTTCCGCCCGAGCAGACCGGCGTTGATCCGGTCTTTCATGATGTTGGATGGCCGGAACACGAGAACGCGCCGCGGCGTGATCGGCACCTCTTCGCCCGTTTTTGGATTCCGGCCGACGCGCTCCCCTTTTTCGCGGATGCCGAACGAGCCGAACGACGAAAGCTTGACCGGTTCACCGCGCACGAGCGCGCTGGAGATCTCGCCAAGGATCGTCTCAACCATTTCGTGGGATTCGTTGCGCGGCAGCCCGACCTTTTGTACCAAGGCTTCCGCCAAATCCGCGCGTGTCAGTGTCTTGCTACCCATTTCGTGCCCTCCACAGCGCGGAACGCTAGCGCCAAGCCCTTGGCCGGGTCAATTCATTCCCGCTCAAGCAACTGATATAGCTTGCGAAAGTGCGTTGACAACGTGCCAGACGGAAACGTTTCGGGCGCGCAACACGCTCAGGTTGCATCAAACACCATTTCCCGCCACGCGACCGCGACCTGGAATGAACAATCGCCGCCGAGATCACCCGGCGCCGATCACCACCGGCCAGCGCGATTGCGGAAGATGCGAGCTACCAGCGCATCAGGACGGAGCCCCATGTGAAGCCGCCCCCCATCGCTTCCAGCAAGACCAATTTATTTTCCTGCAGGTCGCCGCGTTCAAACGCAACATTCAGCGCCAACGGGATCGAAGCCGCCGACGTGTTCCCATGTTGTGCAACCGTGCGCACGATCCGCTCGGAAGGAACACCAAGCTTCTTGGCGACCCCATCCAGGATGCGCATGTTCGCCTGGTGCGGCACGAACAAGTCGATTTCATCAGCCGAATAACCGGTCATGACCAGCGTTTCTTCGATCACCCCGGAAATCTTTTGAACCGCATGGCGGAACACTTCGCGGCCGTTCATGCGCAGATGGCCTGTCGTCCGCGTCGAACCCGGCCCGCCATCGACGTAGAGCAAGTCCTCAAACCGACCATCGGAACGGATGCGCGAGGCCAAGATGCCCCGATCCTCGCGCCCGCCGCTCAACGTTTGCGCCTCAAGCACGACGGCGCCGGCTCCATCGCCAAACAGCACGCAGGTTGTACGATCTTTCCAATCCAGGATACGCGAGAACGTCTCCGCCCCGACCACAACAGCGCGTTTGCCCTGCCCGGCCTTGAGGAAATTATCAGCCGTCGCAAGCGCATAGACAAAACCGGAGCAAACCGCCTGGATGTCGAACGCTGCGCCCTTCGTAACGCCAAGTCCGTTCTGGATGCGCACCGCGGTGGCGGGAAACGTCCGATCGGGCGTGGCTGTCGCGCAGATCACAAGATCGATGTCGACGGGATCCAGGCCCGCCCGCACGATCGCTTGTTTGGCCGCGGCAACGCCAAGGTCGGACGTTGTCTCGTTATCGGCTGCGATATGCCGGTTTTCGATCCCGGTCCGCTCTCGGATCCACGCATCGCTGGTGTCGACGATACGGCTGAGTTCTTGGTTCGACACCGCCCGTTTCGGTAGGTATGCCCCGACCCCGCGAACCACTGAACGAATAACGGCCACGCGTTCCTCCGGATTTTGGCCGTCTCCCCAAGGCGGCACGCTGAAGCTCGATTGCAGACCCGACCGCACGCATGCCGCGAAGGGTTTTTGTCTTGGCGCGCGCGTTGGCGCCGTATGCCGTTGGCTACTTCGCCACGGCCAGGGTCTCGGCAAGCTTGCCGTGGAAGGCACCCACATCGCCGGACATGCGGACCAGAAGCCCGCTACGTGTCATGTCGTAGCCGAGATCGATCGCACTGGCAAAACCGAGTGCGTCCGTTCCCCCATGCGATTTGATGACGAGGCCGTTTAGACCCAAAAACGTGCCGCCATTCACGCGGCGTGGGTCCATTTTGCGTCGAAGCATGTCAAAGCCGCCCCGGGCCAGATAGGCGCCTAACCTGGCAAAGGGTGAACTCGTCATTGCATCGCGCAGATAAACGCCAATCTGCTTTGCCGTGCCCTCGGCCGTCTTCAGCGCGACGTTGCCCGCAAAACCTTCCGTGACGATCACGTCTGCTTTGCCAAAGCCGATCGCGTCGCCCTCAACGAAGCCGACATAATCGAGCGGCATGTCCTGGGTGTCGCGCAACATCGCATGCGCCTGGCGCACATCCTCGCCACCCTTGATGTCTTCAGCACCCACGTTCAGCAAACCCACGCTGGGCCGCTCGACGTGGTAAAGCGCCCGCGCCATGGCCGCGCCCATCAAGGCAAACTCGCAAAGCTGGCGTGGCGATGCCCCAATGTTGGCGCCAACATCCAGCACGATGCATTCGCTTTTGACCGTGGGCCAGATCGCAGCGATCGCCGGTCGCTCAATGTCCGCCACTGGGCGCAACAACAATTTTGAGATCGCCATCAAGGCGCCGGTGTTGCCACCCGAAACGGCCGCGCCAGCCCGCCCATTCTGAACGGCTTCCACCGCAGCCCACATGCTTGAGCCCTTGCCGCGCCGCATCGCCTGGCCCGGCTTTTCGTCCATTGCAATAACGCTGTCACAATGCACGACCTCGCAGACAGGCTTAAGCGCGGTATGCTCGGCCAGGACCTTTTGAATGGCCTCGGCATCGCCAAACAGCATGAACTTCAGCTCAGGGTGTCGCTCAAGTGACAAGGCAGCGCCCGGCACGACGACGGCGGGCCCGAAGTCGCCGCCCATGGCGTCGAGTGCGATGATCGTTTCGCATGACATGCTGGAGGTCGCTTATCCCTCGTGACGAATCGCGCGGACATTATCGAAGCCTGCGTCCAACACAAGGCGCTCGGCCGCGGTGCCGCGCGATCTGCCCGCTGCACATAATCATTGATGCCACACTTGACGGGTAACGCCATGGACAAAGCTGACGTCCACCCGCGACAAAAGCAATGGACACTGGCAGCACAAGGCCGGCGGCTCGTGCTTTGCCCACAGCCTTCGATCATCCGGTGCCATCGCCCCCCGTTCGCTCACGTAATTTAGCCAGTGCCGCGAAGGGATTATCTGCGCCCGCTGCCGTCTCGTTTGCGTCACCGGCTTCGTGTGTCTCCAGATCGGCGTCCGGCGCCCGCGGGAACGGTGGAATGGCCAGCGCAATCAATTCGGTCAGCACCCGCCCGACTGGAATACGATCGCGCGCCAATGGTTCGGGGTCGTCCGCATCGAGCGCATCGAACTCAACGGTCCCCTCGCCCACCTGATCTTCCGGCCAGAATTCGATCGAAAACGCTTCGGTCAGCGTCTCGCGCACTGGCTCCAAACTCACCACACAGGCTTGTTGGATATCAGCGATGAACTGGCCTTTGACGCGATAACGGCCATGTGCCTTCGGCGTAATCTGATAAAGCGCGCGCACACCATCGACAGACAAGACGCGATAAAGCTCGCGCAGCGCCCGCCTTTCATCCGCGCTCGCCGTTTGCTCAAACGACGAGCCGCCCTTCGCGATCGTGTCGAGGCGATGGCTCCAGGTCAGCATGGTCGCGCACTCCCAATGGACACACGAATGTCGGCGTCACCAGCGTGCGGCAAAGTCCGTTCATGCCGCCGCGGTGGCATCCGACGGATCAGCGAATTGAACTTGGCCTTGCAGCAATCGATCCCCGCTCTGGCCATCGACCAGACGCTGACAGGCTTCCAGATAGGCGACAAGTCTGCCGCCATCGACCTGTGCGATCTCAGCACCCACGTTGCGCGCAATGGCCTGTCCAAGCCCGGCCCGGTCGCCGTCGGCCTGCAGCTTTCGGTATTCCAAGGTCCGGTCGTAAAGCGCGCCAGCGGCTTTTTTCACCTTGCGGGGCACGGACAGGTCTCCGACCCCCATCTCGCGGAAATTGTCGTCCATGTCGGTCACGAAAACGCTGGTAAGCGTTTTGGCAAGCGACGCACTCGGATCATCTTGCTCGCCCGCAGAAGTTGTCCGCTCTCCTTGTGACAGCGCGCGTAAACGCTCGATGACCACGTACAGGTGCAGCACGACCATCTCAAAGCGGCCTTCGGCCGTATCGGGCACGCCGTCACGCGTGTAGAACGTCGCGTTGCGAGCCTGCGCCACAACAGAGCCATACAAATCTGTTGCTGCCTTCTCCAACGGCCGGTTTCGTCTGAACACATTCCACATGGTGTTGTCCTTTGACGGAATCACGCATGACCCGTGAAGCGGCCATCGCAAGTTCACTCAGTGAGGCCCAGCCCGCAGCACGGTTCTGGGCCAGCATCGCGCCACAATCAGGCCCTTTGCACGCGACACGGACTGAGGGGCGAAACGACGAAGGCCACGTCCAGCGGACCAACGACACATGACGCACATGCCGAACACAACCAGCATATCGCCATCAAAGCTCACCGCCATAACGCACGAGGTGCCGCGTCAGATGCCGCGCTGGCTCACCCGCGCGGCATGTGCGGTGCTGATGGCTGGCGTTGTTGCGACGGCGGGTTGCAGCGCCTCGGTGACCAAGCACGGTCAACAAATCCGCGCAACGGACCTGCAATTGATCCAACCGGGCATGGGCGAGGACGAAGTACGCACGGCACTTGGTTCGCCTGCAACGCAATCGCGCGCGCCAAGTGGCGGCAAGTCTTATTATTATATCTCCTCAACCATGGCGCAGCAGGCGTTTTTCAAACCCAAGGAAATCGACCGAAAAGTCATCGCGGTCTATTTCTCGCCGGTCGGAACAGTGGACCGGGTCGCCAACTACGGCCTGAAGGACGGCAGGGTCTTCGATTACGTGTCGCGCACGACACCATCGGCAAACACCAACGATGAAAGCATCGTCCAATCGCTGTTCCGCAACCTCGGCCGGACGTCCATCCCGGGCTCCAACGTACCCAACGTGCCTGGCGGTTGATCGCAGGCGGGACCGACGAACCAAACCCGCACCTGTTAAAGACCAAACGCAAAGACAAAGGCCCGCGTCATCAAAACGCGGGCCTTTCTTTTTAATCGCAAACGCGCGGCTCCAAATTTCATTGAGCCAGTTTGGCGTCGGCCGAACCCTGAAGAGGTGCGCCCCTCGTGCCATCCTCGCGTCGGTCTTTCTGTGCCACGGTCGATCGGCACGCCCACGCAGCAAAGCACGCGGTCGGAGGGTTGCTCCAAGCCTGCCAGATATTTTCGGCGCTAGGGCCGGAACAGCTCCGCCAGGTCGGCGCGTTCAAGCGGGGCGCAAGGACTGCGACCCGCTTGAGTAGATTAATGCATGTCGCATCCAATCGGACTCACGCCCCAAGGCCGCAAAGCGGCCCGGGCCGTCGATGTTCG
>CAZOGY010000076.1:0-18673 GCA_964579305.1 uncultured Hyphomicrobiaceae bacterium | reverse complement strand
CCTCCGCCTTGCGTGCCTTCGAATACGAAATAAAAACGTCAGCCATGATGCTCGCCTGATCTCGCGCGGGTGATTTCGACATACCACGGATCGCCGGCATGGCGCGGCGGCACCACACGGCGACATGTCTTCGCGCTTGCATTGCGCCACGCTTGCAGGCAGCGATCCCAGATCACCGTTCTGCCGGATTTGGCCGCCAGAGCGGGCGCCGCCTGCCACATGGCAACGACCAAGGGCAACGGCCAAGGGCAGCGGGCAAGGACCCCCGGGCAAGGATCATGACAACACCGCAACTTTATCTCGTGCTCGAAGCGACGCCGGCCATGCGCGACCGGCTCGACGCCATCCTCGCCGCCGTCGCGATCCCTTCCGCGCTGATCAAGCCGGCCGCAGGCGCCGAGCGCCACGACCTGGACGTCACGCGCGCCATGGTCGCGACATTGCAGGCCGCCGGCACCGCCGCCCTGATCGAGCAAGATGCGGCCATGGCCCGCGCGCTCGGCGCAGACGGTGTGCACGTGCCGCTGAGCGCTGTTACGCCCGGCTACGAAGACGCGCGCGAGATCGTCGGTGGCCGCGCAATCGTCGGCGTCACCGTCGGCCCGTTGCGGCACGACGCGATGGAAGCTGGAGAGGCCGGCGCGGATTATGTGGCGTTCGACACCGCGATCGAAGCAGAGGACGATCGCGCCGACGCCTTGACCAACACCATTGAACGCATCGCCTGGTGGTCGGAAATATTCGAAGTGCCCTGCGTGGCCTTCGGTGCTGAAACCATCGACGAGATCGCGGCGATTGCCGCTGCGGGCGCAGATTTTGTCGCTCTGACATGTCCAGCTGGAGCCAGCGCCGCCGACACCGTCGCTTGGCTGCGCGCGGGCCTGGACGCGATTGCACAAGCTGGGGAGCCGGTCGCATGAGCAAAACACGCTGCAAGGATCACCGCGCACGGCTCGCATTAGCGGCAGGCGCCGTGGCGGTTGTTCTGGAGGTCGCCGCGTCTGGCAACAGCATGGCCGAGACGAGTTCCTGGAGCCAGCGCGCGCCAGCGGCACCTCAGACGGGAAGCGTCAGCCGACCGCGCGTGACGCCGCAAAGCCGGCAATCAGCCCCTCAAGCCAGCGCGAACCGGCGGCGCGCCGCAAACCGCTCGCCAATCCAGGGCCCGCTGCCCGGCTTGGAAAAAAAGCTTGGGCCGTTATCTGCCTCTCCGTCTGGCAAAAACGCCGCTTACATGGCGTTTGAGATGGGCCTCTATACGCAAGCAGCGCGTCTGGCGCAGCAGGAGGTCGGCAACAACAGCCCGCAGGCACATACGCTGCTCGGCGTGTTGCATGCCAATGGCCTGGGCGTGGCAAAGGACCCGGCCCAAGCCGCCAAGTGGTACGCCAAAGCCGCTGAGCTTGGCGACGTGGAAGGCATCTTTGCCTACGGGGTTGCTCTGGCTGCCGGCAACGGCGTCAAAAAAGACCCCGCGCAAGCCGCCGCCTATTTTGAGCGCGCAGCCCGGCAAGGCCATGCCTACGCCCACTACAATCTTGCGCTGGCGTTCCTGTCAGGCGCCGGCAAACCTGAAAACCCCGCACGCGCAGCCGCGCACCTGAATTACGCAGCCGAAAACGGTATCGCACGTGCCCAATATGACCTCGCCGCGCTCTATCGGACCGGAACAGGCGTTTCTGCCGATGCCTATTTGGCCTCGCTCTGGCTCAGCCGTGCGGCCAACGGCGGCCTGACAGAGGCTGAGTACGAATACGCGGTTGCGCTTTTGAAGGGCGAGGGTCTCAACCGTGACAAACCCAACATCGTGAAATACTTGACAGCGGCCGCCAACAAGGGCGTCACCGGCGCACAAAACCGATTGGCCCACCTCTATTTCGAAGGCGCACTCGTCGCGCGCGATCCCGTTGCCGGCGCGACCTGGCGTTTGATCGCCAAGCAGAATGGAAGCGAAGACGCCGCCCTTGATCGCATCGTCGCTGGCTTGCCGGCAAAGACCCGTGCCCAAGCCGAGCGCGCCGCCGACGCCTACCTGGCCGAGGCAGCCGTCGGCATCATTCAACGCAACGGCTAGAGCAATATCCGATCTTACGGAATCGCTTTGCGACTCACAGATCGGATGATGCTCTAGGGCTTTGTGACAACGCGCGCTGAGCCAACCCTCAGTCTTCTTGAGCCGCGCCCAAAATAACGCCGCCGCGGCACGCCTGTGGCTCACCACAAAGGAACGCAACCATGCCAGCCTCTGCGCTGATCAACGTCATGACCGGCGCTGCCCGGAAAGCCGCGCGCGGTCTCGCACGTGACTTCGGAGAGGTCGAACAACTGCAGGTCTCAATCAAAGGGCCTGGCAACTTCGTCTCCGCTGCCGATCATCGCGCCGAAGAAACGCTGTTTGCGGAATTGTCGCGCGCCCGGCCTGGCTACAGCTTCCTCATGGAAGAACGCGGCCAAGTCACCGGCCCTGACAACTCCCACTGCTGGATCGTTGACCCGCTCGATGGCACCACCAACTTCCTGCATGGCATTCCGCTCTTCGTGATCTCCATCGCATTGCAACGCGAAGGCGAGTTGGTGGCGGCGCTCATCATGAACCCGGTCACACAAGACATTTTTACGGCCGAAAAGGGAAAAGGCGCGTTTCTCAACGACCGCCGATTGCGCGTTTCAGCCCGCCGCAAACTCGACGACTGCGTGATCGGCACTGGCGTTCCGCATCGCGGCCGCCCTGGCCATCAACAGTTCATGCGCGAACTCGACGCCCTGATGCCGCGTGTCTCAGGAATCCGACGCACCGGGGCCGCCGCACTTGATCTGGCCTGGACGGCCGCAGGCCGGTTCGACGCGTTTTGGGAACACAATCTGCAACCCTGGGATATCGCCGCGGGTATCTTGCTCGTGAAAGAGGCCGGCGGGCTGACGACCGACGCGGACGGCCAAAACGAAATGCTCGAAACCGGCAGCGTGATCGCCGGCGCGCCGACAATCCAGCGTGCCCTACGCGATGTGCTCAAAGCCGCCTGAGGCTGACCACCACCAGACCGCCCTGCCCGTGCAGCGAAACACCGATTTGAACGTCGGACTGAAACGCTGCCTTGCATTTGCCGGAGACAAGGCCCGAACACGGCCCGATTCTGCTGTTTTGAGCTGTCATCGAAGTCGGCTAGTGTCGGTGGTTATGACAAGAACCAGCTTAACGCGTGCGGCCATTTCAGCCGGCCGTGGGCCGCGTTCGCGTCCACAGGCACGATTTCGGCAACCCGGCTTTGCGCCCCAAGCGACATCCGGTTGCTGAAATCATCAACGAGAAACGTTATAGGCCGGACGCTGCATTCGGAGCGCCCGCAACACAACAAAACGACGGAATGGCGAGACCGCGCATGGCCCCAACGTCATCAACGCGCCTCCACCGGAGCCTTTCAACGCCCGGTGTCTACCTGATGCGTATGCTGGTGTTCTTGGCCGCTGTCGGCCTGCTCGCCGCGATCCTGGCACCGCAGTTCATTTCTGCGTTCCAGGCCAATCCCGGCTTGAACGGCACGATCATCGCCGTCCTCTTGTTCGGTATCGTGTATTCATTTGCGCAGGTCATGCGCCTGTACCCGGAAATCCGATGGGTCAACGCGTTCCGCATTGCCGATCCTGGGCTCGCGATCGAGCATAGGCCGCGGCTTCTGGCGCCGATGGCAACCATGTTGCGCGATCGAACCGGCGCGCTTTCGCTGTCGACGACCTCCATGCGCTCGTTGATGGATTCGATCGGCAACCGGCTCGATGAAGCCCGTGACACCGGACGTTATCTGGTTGGCTTGCTGGTCTTTCTCGGTCTGCTCGGCACGTTCTGGGGCCTGTTGTCCACCATCCAGGCCGTTGGCGGCACGATCTCCGCCCTCGACACCAAGGCCGCCGACAGCGTCATTATTTTTGAAGAGCTCAAGACCGGACTGGCGGCACCGTTGAATGGCATGGGCACCGCTTTTGCCTCGTCGCTGTTCGGTCTGTCGGGATCGCTTGTTCTTGGCTTTCTGGAGCTTAACGCGACGCAGGCCCACAACCGGTTCTACAATGAACTGGAGGAGTGGCTGTCAGGGATTACGGAGCTGACGCCTGCCAACGATGTAAGCGGCGAGCAACTGAACCGGCAGCTTTACGCTGCTCTGTTTGAGATGCAGCGGTCACTTTCGGAGTTGGCGGATCGGCTTCAGACCAGCGACGCTGACTCAGGCTCAATGCAGCAACTGACCGACAACGTGCACCAGTTGCTGGTTCAGATGCGGCGCGAGCAGGACATCGTGCGCCAATGGGTCGACGACCAGTCGGCCCAGCAGACGGAGGTGGTCAACGCCTTGCGCGATGTCATCGCCAATTCGCAGCGGCGCGCGTGACGCGGTCGCCAACGACACAACGACGGAACGGAGCAAGACGCGATGGCACGCGGGCGCAATTCCCGCCGCGGCTCTGACTATGGCGAGTTCTGGCCGGGCTATGTCGACGTGTTGTCCACGCTGCTGCTGGTCTTCACGTTCCTGTTGTCGATCTTCATGATCGCACAATACTTCGTCAGCCAGGAGGCGGGCAGCAAGGATACGGCGCTGCGCCGCCTGACCCGCCAGATCACCGAGCTGACCACCTTGCTCTCGCTTGAAAAGGGCAAGACGCGTTCTGTCGAGGACGAATTGGCCGCGCTGCAGGCATCGCTATCGTCACTGCGATCGGAAAACGCGAGGCTGCTGGGCGTGACATCGAGCGGCGACGATCGCGTTGCCTCCGCAGAGGCCCGCGTCGCAAGCCTGCAGAAGGAGTTGCAGGGCCAGCAGGACATCTCAAAAGAGGCGCTTGCCAAGGTCGATCTTCTCAACCAGCAGCTCTTGTCGTTGCGCCGGCAGATCGCAGCACTGAATGAAGCCTTGCAGGCATCGGAGGCCAAAGCCGAGGCCTCGCAATCGCGCATCAAGGACCTTGGCCAACGCCTGAACGCGGCCCTGGCGCGCCAAGTCCAGGAACTGCAGCGCTATCGTTCAGACTTCTTCGGCCGCCTGCGCGATGTCCTCAGGAATCGCCGTGACATTCGCGTTGTCGGCGACCGCTTTGTTTTTCAATCTGAAGTCCTGTTTCCCTCGGGCCAAGCAGAGATGTCGGTCGACGGCTTGGCCGCAATCGACGAGTTGGCCCGCGTGATCCTGGAAGTTTCCAAATCGATCCCCAAAGAAATCGATTGGGCCATCCAGGTGGACGGGCACACCGACAAACAGCCAATCAATTCACCTCAATTTCCATCAAACTGGGAATTGTCTGTCGCGCGCGCCATTTCCGTCGTCCGCTATCTGATCTCGCGCGGCGTGCCTGCTGAGCGCCTTGTGGCTGCAGGCTACGGCGAGTTCCGGCCACTCGAAGAAGGCGATAGCGACGACGTCTTGCGCAAGAACCGCCGCATCGAGCTTAAACTCACAAACCGGTAAGCCGGCGCGCAAGGTCATCGGCAATTCGGGTTTGCAGGACGCTGGCGCTGGCGCTTGCCTGCCAGGTGAAGCGCCAAGGACCGTGGGCCGCAGGCTTGTTGATGACAACTCAAACGGCCAAGCAAACTGAACTGGCAGCCGATCGGGCGCGGGGTCGTGCTACCAACCGGCTGCCAGCATGGGCGACCACATCAAAAATGGGCGGCGGTGATGGATCGCCTTGGCAGTCAGCGTAATGGAAATGTGCAAGGTGTCTGTACGCTGCCGTACTCTGCTTCCCGTGACCGGCCGATCAAAGCGGCGGAACCGCGCTACACCACCTCGGCAGCCTGCCCGCGGGCGATCTGACCAAAGGCCTGCGACAGCGCCTGGATGCCTTCCGCCAAGGTGCGATCATTGACGATGATCACGTCGGCCATGTCGGCATCAAAACCGGCGACCGAGCGCTCAAGCCGTTTCGCCACGTCCTCGGCGCTTTCGCGGCCCCGCGCTAAGATCCGCTGCTTGCGAAGCTCTTCCGGCGCCGTGATCAGCAACACCTTGATGTTGGCATAGCGCGCCCGCGCCGCGCCCAAGATCCCGCGCGACGCATTGATCACGACGACGCGCCCCGCCAGCACGGCCGTGTCAATCGACGCGGGCAGCGCATAGCCAAGACCATGCGCCTCCCACCACAACGCGAAGGCCCCTTCAGCGACACCAGCCTCAAACGCAGCGCGGGTCATCGTTTCGTGGTCTTCAGCCGCAGATGCATCGCGTGTGACCAATCGCGTTGGAAACGCAAACAGCGGATCGCCCTTCAATTGCGCCATCGCCCCCGACAATAGCGCGTCCTTGCCGGCACCGGACGGGCCGACAATCAACACCACTGTTCCAGGGCCAATCGGCTCACACGACACGGGCGCCCTCCCGATAAACCTCGCGCACAACCGCGACACCATCGATCGGATGAACGCGCACCAGGTCGGCCCGCAAACCGGGCTTGAGCGCACCGCGGTCCTCAAGCCCCATGGCCGCCGCCGGCGTTGCCGTAACCGTTGCGATAGCGTCCGGCAGCGAAATCGCTGGTACCCGGTTGGGCAGCGAAAACGCAGCTTGCAGGAGGCTTGCTGGGACATAGTCTGACGAAAGAATGTCAAGCACGCCTTCGCGCGCGAGCGCCTCAGCCGCGACATTTCCAGAGTGGGAACCACCCAGCATGATGTTTGGCGCCCCCATCATCACTGAGACGCCGGCGGCGTGGCTTGCCTTGGCGGCTTCAAGCGTGGTGGGGAACTCCGCAATGCGCGCGCCGTCAGCCACGCTTTCCTCCACATGGGACGTGATCGTGTCGTCGTGACTGGCCAACACCACGCCGTTGTCATGTGCCATGGCGACAAGCTGCCGCCGATGCGGGATGGCATTTTCTTCGTGCAGACGCAGCCGATCGCGGAAAAACGCTTCGAGGGCTTCCTCGCCCCAGCCAAGCTTGCCACGGTAGTAGTCGCGCAGCTTTTCTTTGTCGCGGAATTGCCGCTGGCCCGGCGTGTGGTCCATCAGCGACATGATCCGCACGTCGAACCGCTCAAGCATGGCGGCCGCCGATTCAATCACATTCGGCGAGCACACTTCGCATCGCAGATGGGTGTGATGTTCGGCGCGCAGTACGCCTTGCTCGCCAGCCTTGCGCATGGATTCTGCCACGTTGATCAGCGGCCCGAGATCCGTCTTCGGACTGTCACCGTCCGTTCCAACACGCAGACAATCAAACACCGTGGTAATGCCAGCGCCGGCAATCTGCACATCGTAAGCGATCACCGCGGCCATCGGGTCCCAGCGCACTTTCGGGCGCGGCTCGATATGATTTTCCAGATGATCGGTATGAAGCTCGATCAAGCCCGGCACGATCGTGTCACCGCCAACCGAAACGCTGACGCCCGGTGCGGCGCCTTCGCCGAGTTCTGCAATGTGGCCGTTTTCGACCGCGATCCACCCGTGCGGGATCACCCGGTCACGCAACACAAGCTGCGCATCGCTCAACGTGAATGCGGCCTGGCTCATCCTTTAATCCTCTCTAGGCGACAGCGCCGATCGACCGTGCGCGCAGATCCGCGCTCCGCGATTGTTGCGCCGGCGCGAACTGCAAGACGTCGACAACCGTGTCGGCAACCGCGTCACGCACATCCTGATCGTGAAAAATGCCAAGGATCGCACAGCCCGCCGCCTTGCGCTCGGCAAGCAGCGCAACCACGACTTGGCGATTACGTGCATCGAGTGAGGCCGTTGGCTCGTCCAGCAGCAGGATCGGACGGTGCGCGGCGAACCCGCGCGCGATGTTAACGCGCTGCTGCTCGCCTCCCGAAAACGTGGCTGGCGGCAAATCCCACAAGTGTCGCGGCACGTTGAGCCGCCGCAGCAGCCCGCATGCAACATCGTCGGCCTCAGCTTGTGACAAAGCCCTGCCTTGCGCGCCTTCGCGGGCGCTGGCTGACACGATCTCGCGCGCGCTGATCCGCGGGATGACGGAGAGGAACTGCGAAACGTACCCGATCGTGCTTTGCCTCAGCCGCAGGATCGTGCGCGGATCAGACGTTGCGATGTCGGTTGTGCCGTCGGGTCCATGCACCAGAATGCGACCGCTATCCGCGCGATAATTGCCGTAGACCATTTTCAGGATCGACGACTTGCCAATGCCGCTCGGCCCGCCCAGCACGGCACAGCTCCCAGCCTCCACCGCAAACGTCACGTTGCGCACGACTGGAAGCACCGCGCCGTCCTGCAGATGCATGGTGAAGGACTTCGCCACATCGAAGAGGGCAAGCGGAGCGGCTGGCGTAGTTAGAGGCGTTGAATCGGGGGCCATGGGGTCAGACCTGTAGAACGGACGAAACGAGCAACTGGGCATAGGCGCTTTGCGGGTCGTCCAGCACCTGATCTGTCAATCCGGTTTCAATGACATGGCCATGACGCATGACCATGATCCGGTGAGACAACAGCCGGGCGACGGCCAGATCGTGCGTCACGATGATGACAGCGAGGCCCAGATCCGTGACGAGCCCGCGCAGAAGATCAAGCAGCCTGGCCTGAACCGACACATCAAGACCGCCCGTCGGCTCATCCATGAAAACGAGGCGAGGTTCAGTAACGAGGTTCTTGGCGATCTGCAGCCGCTGGCGCATACCGCCGGAGAACGTATTCGGCCGGTCATCGATGCGGTCGTTGGCGATTTCGACCCGTGATAGCCAGTCCGAAGCCGTCCCGCGGATGTTGCCGTAGTGCCGCCAGCCGACCGCCATCAGCCGTTCGCCAACGTTGCCGCCGGCCGAAACGTTCATACGCAGGCCCATGCGCGCATCCTGGTGCACGAAGCCCCAATCGGTTCGCAATAGCAGCCGGCGTTCCGCCTCGCTGAGTTCGAAGACATCGCGAACAGACCCATCGCGCATGCGATAATGCACGTGGCCGGAAGTTGGCAGCATCTGCGTTGACAGCATGGAAAGAAGCGTCGACTTGCCCGAACCAGACTCGCCAACGATCGCAAGCACCTCTCCCGGATACAGCGTCAAATCCACGTCGGCGCAGCCAAGCGAACGGCCGTAAAACTTGGTCAGGCCCTGCGCCGTCAGCAGCGGCACATCATGTGGTGTGGGCGCGATCATCCCCCTGCCCTCGTTTTGCTGCGCCCACCACCGGCCTGGGCCCGCCGTTCCTCGCAATGATCGCTATCGGAACAAACAAACATCCGCCCACCGCGATCGTCGGTCACGATTTCATCGAGATAGACGCCCTCAGCCCCACACAGCGCGCACGGATCAGAAAACGTGTTGCGCTCAAACGGGTGGTCATCGAAGTCCAGGCTCACGACCTTGGTGTGCGGTGGGATCGCATAGATCCGCTTTTCCCGTCCCGCGCCAAACAACTGCAGCGCCGCCGACCGATGCATTTTCGGGTTGTCGAATTTCGGCGTTGGAGACGGGTCCATCACATAGCGTCCGTCGACCATCACAGGATAAGCGTATGTGGTTGCGATATGCCCGTGGCGCGCGATGTCTTCATACAGCTTGACGTGCATCAGCCCGTAATCGGACAACGCGTGCATCCGCCGCGTCTCAGTCTCGCGGGGCTCCAAAAAGCGCAGCGGCTCTGGGATCGGCACTTGATACACAAGGATCTGCCCGGCCTTCAGCGGCGCCTCCGGAATGCGATGACGGGTCTGAATGATCGAGGCCCGCGACGTGGCTGTGGTCGTTGCGACACCGGCTGTCTTTTCAAAAAACTTCCGGATTGAGACCGCATTCGTTGTGTCATCGGAGCCCTGGTCGATGACTTTGAGCGTATCATCCCGACCAATGATCGATGCGGTGACCTGGACACCGCCCGTACCCCAACCATACGGCATCGGCATCTCGCGGCTGGCAAAGGGGACTTGATATCCCGGAATCGCGATTGCCTTCAGGATCGCCCGCCGCACCATGCGTTTCGTCTGCTCATCGAGGAACGCAAAGTTGTAGGTGACTTGCGCGGTCGCTGTACCTTGCCGCGCCGCGCCCGAAGCATCGGCCATCATGCACCCTCCCCTTCGGCGGAGCCTGCGGCAGGGCCAATGTCGCCTGCTGTGTCATCGCCGTTTGCAGCGGCCCGGCGCGCGGCGTGTTCTGCGCGTAGCGTGCGTAGGAGACCAAGTTCAGCCTGGAAATCGACATAGTGCGGCAGCTTCAGGTGCTCGACGAAGCCCGTCGATTGAACGTTATCAGCGTGGCTGAGAACGAACTCCTGGTCCTGGGCCGGCGCCCCCGTCTCCTCGCCCAACTCATCGGCCCTCAGTGCGCGATCCACGAGCGCCATCGACATCGCCTTGCGCTCAAGCTGCCCAAAAACGAGACCGTAACCGCGCGTGAATTGCGGCGGCTGCGTCTCAGAGCCGATGAACTGGTTGACCATTTCGCATTCGGTCAGCGCGACACGACCCAGCGGGACTTCAAAACCGAGTTCTTCCGGCACAAAACCGACATCGACGTCGCCAAAACGGATTTCGCCGGCAAACGGGTGCGTGCGCCCAAACCCACGCTGCGTGGAATAGCCCATGGCCAAGAGAAAGCCTTCGTCGCCGCGGGCAAGCGCCTGTAATCGGCTGTCACGGTCTGCTGGAAACGCCAGCGGCTCACGCGTGATATCGCCGACCACACCGTCAGCGTTCGCCGCTGGGTTCGGCTCAATCATGCCGTCATGGTCCAACAGCGTGCTGACGTGCGGGATTTTCCCACAGTGTGCCGCGTCCATGCCCGCGCCATCTACGCCAGAGCCTGGCGCATCTGCGGACGGCTCCGTGCTGAGATGTTGCCTGGCAGAGGTTTCGTCACTTTGCGGCTCTGGCGCCTGCCCAGCGAGGTCGGGGTCGATCAGACGGTGGGTATAATCGAACGTTGGGCCCAGGATCTGGCCGCCTGGCAAGTCCTTGTAGGTGGCAGAGATGCGGCGGCGCACGCGCATGCAGCTTGTGTCCGCCGGTTCGGTAAACCCAAACCGCGGCAACGTGGTGCGGAACGCCCGCACCAGAAATATTGCCTCAATCAGATCACCGCGCGCCTGCTTGATGGCAACGGCGGCCAGCTCCCGGTCATAGAGCGAGCCTTCCGCCATGACGCGGTCGACGGCCAACGCCAACTGCTGGTCGATTTGCTCAGCCGTAAGTTCCCGCACGCTGGGATCACCGCGCCGCACTTCGCCAAGCAGTCTATGCGCGGCCGCGATTGCCGCTTCACCGCCCTTCACTGCAACGTACACGTCACGCCCCCATCAGTCTGGAAGACCGCGGCAGGCCGGCAAGTGCCGTTGCCGTCACAAACACAAGATCCACGCCAAGCGGAAACCCAGCGCGATTTTGCAACCATTGCTCTGCGAAATCCGGGATCTGGCCGGCAGCCGCCAACGGCTTGGCCTCAGCAAGGCCCGGCCCTTCAAACCATAGACGTCCATCGGTGCCATCGCCGTCCCCCCAATCATCGACCTGGATGAACAATGTTGTTGAGCGGTCCGGGTATTCGGCTGTGCCTTGCGCAAACCCCGCCAACGCTGGCGCCCGCGCCACATCGCAGATCATCGCAAAGTGCGCCTGCGTTGGATCATCGGTGATCGGCGCGCCGGTATGGAACTTCAAGAAGGCGGCGACGTCTGGTGCATCGCGCAGCGGCGCGTCCAGGAACACTGGCGTTTCAAAGTCGAGCAACGTCAGCGCGCAAGCCGCAGCAACGGGTCCAAGCGGCGACGGCGCCTCCACCAGCAATTTCGCCTCCAAACCACGCACCTGACATGGCTCGGCGAGCGCCATCATGAGCAAACGGAAAACAGCCTGGGCATCGTGAATGGGATCGGGCAAGCCCGCAAGCAAGCCCACGCCATCGGCCCCTGCCGCAGCAATACCTGAAGCCGTGTTTCGCCCTGGACCGCCCATCAAAGCTCGTCCTCCCCGCGCGCCATGGTCAAGAAGTCCACCCGCGTTTGCGCGCTTTGCGCAGCCACGTCACGGTCCTCAGCCGCCGCTCGCGCCAACACCGGCGTTATGAAATCCGTCTCAAGCAGTGTTCGCCGGCTCTGATCCTGGCCAAGCGCGTCGATCACGGCAGCAAGCCGCGCCCGCTCGTGGGATCGCCCCATCTGATAGCCAAAACCGACGGAACGATCCGGCAGCCGCACGGCTGCCCGCGTGACCGCCACCTCGCCGACGTTGAACGGCGCGCCCGTTGCGCCAACGCGCCCACGCAACATCACAAGCCCGGTTTCGACCGGACGCAGGTCACGCGCTGCGCCAGCAACGTCAAACCGCGCCACCGCCGCCGCCATCTCATCAACGGTTGCCCGCGCGCATGCAAGCATAAGCCGCTGACGCGCGGCCTGTGCCCCATCCACCGGTGTTCCGTCAGGCTCACCGGCCGCGCCGCCCTCAGTCGCCGCACCACCGCCGGGCCCGCCTTGCGCTCTCACCGCCACCCGCATTCCCCTCTCCGGCGCGTCTGCCCGGCCATCTACCGCGCCAACGCACCACCGATGCCGCCGATCCGTCGACGAAGTCCAAATCCGCGGCCCGCGATTTGTCTATTTATCTATACAATACTATCAGCGACACTTGAAGTCGGTGTGACACGCCCGTTTCGCAAGACAGGCCTGCATCGCGCGCACGCCGCACAGCGCGCGCTGAGGTATGCCACATCACGTTCAAAGGGGACATGCGGGCAGCCTTGCCTGTGGGCTTGCTCACCGCACAGCGTATTGGGCTGGAAGGATCAGAAATGAAAAAACTCAGTCAGGCTCCAACAATCGACCCCACCGCCACGGTCCGAAACGCAACGCTTGGCCGCTACACCGAGGTCGGCGCCCGCACGAAGGTCGTCGAAGCCACGCTTGGCGACTACTCCTACATCGTCAATGACGCCGACATGATCTACACCGACGTCGGCAAGTTCTGCTCGATTGCCGCCATGACCCGGATCAATCCCGGCAACCACCCAACCTGGCGCGCCACGCAAAGCCACGTTGTCTACCGGGCGGCGATGTACTTTGATGATGCCGACGACGAGACTGAATTCTTCGAATGGCGCCGCGCCCACCGCGTACAAATCGGCCATGATGCCTGGATCGGCCATGGCGCAATCATCCTGCCCGGCCGAACCGTCGGCATCGGTGCCGTCGTCGCAGCCGGCGCCGTGGTCTCAAAGGATGTGCCGGACTACGCAATTGTCGCCGGTGTGCCAGCAAAACTCATCAAGGCGCGCTTTCCCGAGCCGATCGCTGAGCGATTGAAAGCGCTCGCCTGGTGGGACTGGACCCACCGCGAAATCCGCGCCGCCCTGTCCGACTTCCGGCAACTGCCAATCGAAGCATTTTTGGACAAGTATGAAAGTCAGCGCCCCAGAGCATCATCTGACGGCACGTGATCGCAATCACGGTCAGGTGGCATGTCATCCGAGCTGGCACGCGCAAGGCAATTCCGCAGCATCGGATACCGCTGTTGCGCGCACTGACCCCGAAGCTGCGATGCATCGCGATGTGTACCGTGCGTAACAAGGTCGAAGTATCACGTGGAACTGCTTGAAAGAAAAAGACTTGCGAGTGGGAACGTCTCCGCCGGTCCCGGCGACGAACTCACCGAGAGCCAGTGATGGCTCAAACGTCAGTAACGAAAAGGACCAAACACATGAACGTTCGGATCAAAAACATCGCTGGCGCTTCCGCGCTGGCCGCCGGCGCCCTGGTGACCGCTGGCGCAGGCATGACCGCAGCACCGGCCACCGCCGAGGCCAAGTCAGTGAAGTTCGGCATCAACGTCCACTTCGGGCACCGCCGGCACTTCCACCCGCACCATTGGCGTCCATGGCGTCGCCGCTTCCGCTGCCGCTGGTTGCGTCGTCGGGCGATGTTCACTGGCTCGCCTTACTGGTGGCGGCGTTACCGCCGGTGCATGTGGCTGCGCGGTTATTAACCTCGCCACTTCCATACTGTCATAGAAGTTGACAGAGCAGGCGCGCTGCAGCTCCCAGTAAAGCTGCAGCGCGTTTTTTGTCGTAGCGCCGCCTTTGTACTGCCAAAGCAATGGCCTGAGACCAATGCAAAGCAAGGCGTGCAAAAGCCAAATCCGACCAGCGAATAACAAAGAATTATTCTACCAGTGAAAATAAAAACACCAACGAACGCCATGGGATGGCAATAACAGGACTATAACAAAAAGAAATACCATTGATTTCAATTTTTTCTCTAAACACGAACACCATTCCCCGCTGTTCTCTTCCGCACCGGCAGGGCAGCCCTGCAGCCCATCCGGTCATCAGCGCAGGCCCGCCATGCGCAGTCCTGCAACAACGGGAGACGACACATGACGAAAACCTTCACTCTGACCCTGGCAGCACTCATGCTTACGGCCCCACTGGCGATCGCAGCCAGCGATGCGTTCACGAAAGCAGACGCCGATGCGAACGGCGCGCTGAGTATGGCAGAGGTCAAAGCCATCAACCCGAGCGTGACAGAAGCCGCATTTACAGCGGCCGATACGGATCAGGACGGGGCACTGTCGCCTGAGGAGTTTGCTGCCGCCCAAGCCACGCTGACGACAAGCTGACAGATCGCCAAGTTGATTGCGCAAAGAGAAAGCCCCGCCGACAAAATCGGCGGGGCTCAGAGTATATTTATCCGATCTGTGAATAGCAAAGCTATTCCATAAGACCGGATATTGCTCTCGTCCATTCAATCGAATGGTGAAACAACAATGCCGGTCCAATCAGCTCAAACACACACAGTCGATGCCCGCACGTCAGGCTGTCGCGACGCGATAGCCAACGCGGGGGAAATGAACGCAAACGGCGCCCGCCGCCTCGCTTTCGCGCCGCAGAACGATGCGGTCGCGTGAAACGGCATGCACGATGCCGGTGACGGCGGGATCTCCGCTGTCTGAGACGGGCACAACACTCACCGCCTGCCCCGGCGCCAAGCCTTGCGGATCGCGCGGATCGCTCGCCTCCGGCGTCTGCGGCTCAGCAGCTTTTGCGACCGCAAGTGCATCAGCCGGCGTGATATCGCTCGCGGTCCCGTGGCCGATGTCACGCATGCGCGCTTCCCAGGCCTCAAGATGCGGGAACTCCGACATGAACGCGGCAGCATCGGCATACCGCCCTCGCACAAACCACGCGAGATACCAGATCATGAGATCGGGATAGCCGGGTGCGTCGCCAAGCATGAACGGTCGGCCGGTTGCAAGTCGCGTCTCGATCCAGCCCAACTGCGCGCGCAACTGCGCAAGCGTATGCGGCATGTCTTCGGCTTCTTTGCGGAAGTCACCTTGCGGGCCGAGGTAGAGACGCGCGCGATCAGCGACCAACGCTTCCGGCAGAGTGTCAACCGCGGGTGCAAAGGCCGTGCGGACGGCAAGGCCAAACAACTCGTTATCGGTCCAGCGGCTCAACGCATAGGGCAGCCCGGCCCCATTGTTGGGAAACAACGTCGGCTCTGGGATCCGCGCTTCAAGCTCCGTCAAGATGACCATCGTATCGCAATAAATATCAGCGCCGATCTGCAGGACGGGGATGCGCCGGTAACCGCCCGTGAGTTGAAACAGCTCGGGCCGGTCGGGCAGTCGGTTTTGTTCACACGAGCGCCAGGTCGCCTTCTTAAGCCCGAGGGCGGTCCGTACCTTTTCCGAAACAGGAGAGGGCGGGTAGTGGTGCAGGATCAGATCGCTCATGCGTTTCCTCCGCGGCCCGCGCATGCCGCAGCACCCCGGAAGCCTCCAAGGTGGGCGACAGCGGACCGAATTCGTTGCAACGGGTCATCATGACGGCCAGGGCCGGACCCAGTGTGGATGGCCACGCCATGCGAGTGCGCCAATCGCGGCCGTTGGTCAATCACCAAGCCGCAACGCTGCGGACATGATCGCTGCCGGCAGCCTCCATCTCTGGAACGCGACATGACGGCAACGCACGCGCTATTCTGCGGCCTGCAGCGCACCGGAGAACTGGAGATCCGCCAGTCGCGCATAAAGCCCGCCCGCAGCAGAGAGCGACTGATGGGTCCCCTCTTCCACCACGCGGCCTTGGTCGAGCACCACGATCTTGTCGGCTTTCTGGATGGTTGCCAGCCGGTGTGCGATCACAATCGTCGTGCGGCCCTGCATGACTTTTTCAAGCGCACGCTGGATGGCGAGTTCGCTGTCGGCATCAAGTGAACTTGTCGCCTCATCCAACAGCAGGATCGGTGCATCGCGCAGCAATGCTCTTGCAATCGCGATGCGCTGACGCTGGCCACCCGACAACGTGACACCGCGTTCGCCAACGATCGTATCGTAGCCCTGCGGCAGGTCGGAAATGAAACCGTGAGCCTGCGCGGCTTTGGCTGCCTGCGCGATCGCCTCGCGGCTGGCCCCGCGCGTGCCGTAGCTGATATTCTCTGCGATGGTGTCGGCAAAGAGGGCAACATCCTGCGGGACAAGCGAAATCGCGCGCCTGAGATCGTCGAGCGCGACCTGGTTGACAGCGACGCCATCGACTGTGACGCGACCCGACTGCGGGTCGTAAAACCGCAAGATCAGATTGAACAGCGTCGACTTGCCTGCCCCTGACGGCCCCACAATCGCAGTGAGACGACCGGGATCAGCCGAAAACGAAATGCCGTCAAGAACGTCCCCCGCAAGTGCTGCCTCCCGGTCAGTGGGATGACCATCCGCCGCCGTGACGTCGCGTTCGGACGCCGCACCGCCGAGCACCGGCGCGTGCCGGGGATAGGCAAACCGCACGTCCTCAAAACGAACAGCGCCGCGCACAGGCTGGGCCAGAGGCTTTGGCTTGGCAGGCGACGCAATCGGGGCCGTGACGGCAAGCAACTCGCTCAAGCGTTCTGCCGCACCCGACGCCTGCTGCACCTCGCCCATGACCTCGGCCAATTCAGCCAGCGCTCCCGCGGCGAACACGGCATAAAGTACGAATTGGCTCAGTCGCCCTGCCGTCATACTTCCAGCCGCCACAAGGGAAGCACCGTACCACAGAACGCCAACGATCGAGACGGTCACCAGCGAAATCGCCATCGCCGTCAGCACGGACCGCGCTTTCAACCGCGAGGTCGCGGCGTCCATTGCATTCTCAACCGCGCTGGCAAAACGCTGTGACACCGGACGCTCGTTGGTGAATGCCTGCAACGTCGCGACCGCCGCCAAGTTTTCCGATGCAAAGGCGGAGCTTTCCGCAAGCGTATCCTGTGCGGTTCGCGACAAACGCCGCACGACCTTGCCGTAGGCCATCAGCGGCAACACGATTGCGGGAATGGCCAGAAGGATAATGAGCGAGAGCTGCACGCTCGTCACAAACATCATCACCCCCGCGCCAACAAGCATGATCGAATTGCGCAGTGCCTGGCTCAGAGCCGATCCCGCCGCCGATTTGATCTGTGTTGTGTCCGCGGTCAGCCGGCTCATCAATTCGCCGGAGTGGTTCGATGCGAAAAACTGCGGGCCCAACGTGGTCAAATGCGTAAAGACGGCCGTGCGCAAATCAGCAACAACGCGCTCGCCAAGCCAGTTCACGCAGTAGGCCCGCGTCGAACTCGCCAGTGCCAGGACAAGACCGACAACGATCAGCATCATGAAATACTGGTCGATCGCGTCTTGCGCTTCCGCTGAGAAACCAAAATCAATGATCCGGCGCACGGCAACCGGGACCGCAAGCGTCGCCAGGGCCGACACGACAAGCGCGATGGCGGCGAGGATCAGCATGGGACGCTGTCTTAAGAGATATGGTTTGAGCGCAAGCAGCGGTTTGAGCGAGACCCGCTTTTTTGCCTGCACGTCATCGCTGTCACCGGCGCGCACCCCGAACGTGCTCGCACGCTTTCCAGCCGCTTTCGTTGCCTCGGCCGTCACCTGATCTGCCCTCGTGTCCTCGCGTCCAGTCACCCGTCACCACATTCGGCCGCGCGACCGCTCCGCCTTTGATCGCCCCAACCGCCGGCCGGGCATCACCAGAAGCGCGACGTGGCAAGCACGCAGCCAGCCACACATTCTGGATATCGTATAGTTGGCGGCATAACGCGTCGGCGCTGTGTCCATCAACCAAGATGGCCAAGCCGCCCATTCGACCGTGCAACGAAAACCACGCAGGCGCGCATTGCAAGTCCCGCAAAAGTCACGTATTGAACCGGCTTGCTCACGATTTCCGCAGCGTAGCGACGGCCGCGCGACAATTCGGCGCCACTGGATGCCGGCGTCGCCATTGGCTTTCGGTGCCATGCCGTCATCGCACGATTGGCAAGATCCCTCAGAGGTCTGCTGCGCCCAAACCGACCGCGAAGAAACTGAAGGCCCGCGTGAAATGAAAAAAGATCCAGGTCTGCACCCTGATTATCATCAGATCACCGTCAAGATGACGGACGGCACGGAGTATGTGACGTACTCAACTTTGGGCAAAGAGGGTGACACGCTTGCCCTCGATATCGATCCAACGACGCATCCCGCCTGGACGGGCGGCGACCAGCGCTTGATGGACCGCGGCGGCCGCCTGTCGCGCTTCAAGAAAAAGTTCGAAGGCCTTTTCTAAAGCCAGTTGCAAGGCGCGGGCATCTCAGTTGCTCAGTTTTGGTGTGATGCCGTTGCAGCCGCACGCCAGCGGCCTAATGCATGTCGCACCCAATCGGGTTCACGCACCAAGGCCGCAAAGCAGCCCGGGCCATCGATGTTCGTGTTCGAAACATCGACACGAAAACGG